>JBBRCD010000139.1:0-10628 GCA_038205245.1 Burkholderiales bacterium | reverse complement strand
TTAGCCTGGCTTTCGATTGCGGGAAGACGCACCAGACCAGCAGATTCATCAGGTCGTGCCAGTTGCCCTGGCGAAACCCGAGCTCGGCCGACTCGGCGATCGAACGTTCATAGCCCCAGGCACCCGCCGCATCCGCGGGCTCTGCGAGCTGAAGCGCCCGCCCGCTCGAGTTGCGCACCGGAACCGCGTCCAGCGCCGCGGCGCAGCGCTGGCGGTCAGGAAAGCCGGGGCCATCACGCCACTGCGCGCACGGCCGGGCGAACGCCTCGAACATCGGCGAGCGCTGCGCGAACAGCGGGTCCCAGTCATCGGCGTGGGTGAAAGTCATCCCTGGATTTTGCCTTACACTCGAATCAATAACGATGCACGGTGCAGAGTCTGCAATGACAGAGCGGGTCGATTGTGTAGTGGTCGGTGCCGGGGTGGTCGGACTGGCAATCGCGCGCCGTCTGGCGCAGGCCGGGCGCGAGGTGCTGGTGCTCGAGGCGACAGAAGGCATCGGCAATGGTGCGAGTTCGCGCAACTCGGAAGTGATCCATGCCGGCATCTACTACCCGCCAGGGTCGCTCAAGGCGAAGGTATGCGTCGAGGGCAAACACAAGCTGTATCGCTACTGCCGGGAACGCAACGTGCCGCACAAACGGATCGGCAAGCTGATCGTCGCCACGCATGACGACCAGACTGCGCAGCTGGCGAAGTACAAGCAGCAGGCGCACGAGAACGGGGTGACCGACCTGCGCTGGGTGTCCGTGGAAGAAGCGCGTGCGATGGAGCCCGAGGTCAGCTTCGCTGCGGCCGTGCATTCGCCCTCGTCCGGAATCATCGACAGTCATGCGCTGATGCTGGCGCTGCAGGGCGATGCAGAGAACGCCGGGGCGACCTGTGTATTCAACAGTCCGGTCGACGGTGGCCGCGTGAGTGGCGACTTCATCACGCTCGATGTCGGTGGCGCCGAGCCGATGTCGATCGACTGCGGCACCGTGATCAACGCCGCCGGCCTCACCGCACCGCAGCTCGCCGCCCGCATCCAGGGGGTGCCGGCGCATACCGTGCCGACCACCCACTATGCGATCGGGCACTACTTCGCGCTGTCGGGCAAGCCGCCGTTCTCGCGGCTGGTGTACCCGGTCGCGCGCAGCGACTGGCTGGGCGTGCATGTCACCGTCGACATGAGCGGGCGGGTCAAGTTCGGCCCGGACTTCAACTGGATCGATCGCATCGACTACCGGTTCGACTATTCGCTCGAGCCGGCGTTCTACGAAGCGATCCGGCGCTACTACCCCGGGCTGAAGGATGGCGCACTGACCCCGGACTACACCGGCATCCGCGCGAAGATCACCGGCCCGGGCGAGCCGCCCGCCGACTTCGTCATCCATGGCGTGCAGGACCATGGCATTCCCGGCCTGGTCAACCTGTTCGGCATCGAGTCGCCCGGCCTCACCTCGTCTATGGCCATCGCCGACCGGGTCGCGACGATGCTCGGCATCGAGCAACCGGACGACATATCGGCCGAGCCGGTGGCCGCCTGACCACGCTGCAGAGTGAAGAAGCGATCCTCTGACCGCTCCTTCATTCTTCAGCGCATCAGTCCACGCGCGACAGATCGATCAGCTCGATGCCCATGAGCGGCATCGGCCGCTCCAGGAAGCTGAAGTAGGCGCGCTGGCCGCCACCGAGACGCCGCAGCACCACCGGCACGACACGGCGCGACTTGATCTGCTCGGAAATGGTGAGTGCCAGGTCCTCCAGCGAGCGCACCGGCTGCCCGGCGATCGACTCGATCAGATCGCCCGGACCGAACTCGGCCGACTGCCCGGGCGAGCCGGCTTCTACATGCTGCACCACCAGCAGGGGCGCGCTCACGTCCGGGCCATCCCGATAGCGCGACTCGGCGATCAGCACACCGCCGATCAGGATGCCGCGCCGCTCCATCACCCGCGAGGCCGGCGACAACTTGCCGGCCAGCTCAATCTCTTTGCCACCGCGCAGTACGGTCAGTCTGACGTCGCCGAGCCGGCCGCGCAGCGCGTGCACCAGTTGGGTGTCGTTGCTGATGCGCTCCTTGACTCCGACCACGCCGCGGATCACGTCGCCCGGCTCCAGGGCCAGTGACTCGCGCGAGAAGTTGCGCGCGATACGCAGTGTCTGGCGCTCGTCTACATCACGGAAGGTGACCCAGGTCAGCTCGGGCGGGCTCGGGTCGGCACCCTGCTGCAGCAGCCGGAGAATGCGGCAGGCATAGACCGATGACAGGGCGAAATTGGTGTTCTGCGCACCGCGAATGGTCATCGTGTTGATGGCGACGATGCGTCCGTTCTCCAGACTGATCAGCGGCCCGCCGGAGTTGCCCTGGTTGATCGGCGCATCGGTCTGCAGCACCTCGAACTCGAAGCGCGAGGTGATGCCGGAGATGATGCCGCGGGTGCCGGTGTAGCGCAGTCCCCAGGGGTGACCGAAGGCACCCACCGGGTGCCCGACCTGCGGCATGCGGTCGCACTCCAGCGACGGCACCGCGATGCCCTTGGTGCGCGCCGGATCGACTTGGAGGATCGCCAGATCGAGAAACGGATCGACATAGACCCGCCTGGCCTCGGTGAACTCGTTGTCGGCGAACGCGATCTCGACCCGCGCCTGGGAGCCGGACACCACATGCGAGTTGGTCATGATCCAGCCGCGCTCGGCATCGACCAGGAAGCCGGCGCCACGCATCGCACCCTTGCGATCGCCCTCGAACGGCAGGGTGACGATGGTGCGGATCTGCGCGGTGTACTGCAAGGCGCGCTTGAAGTAATTCTCGGGGGAGTCGGCCTGTGCAAGCGCGGTGCTCGGCGTCGCCGCGCCGAGCAATGCTGCGGACACGAGCAGGAGCGACCGGACGAGCGCGTCCTGCCAGCGCCTCGAAGGAACACCAGCTGATCGGTCTTGATTGGACAAGGTTGTGCTCCTGTGAGCCGTGAGTCGGGAAGACTGATCGGTGCCGCAGTATGAGGGATTGGCGCCTGAAGACAGACGATTCAATGCTGACGACGTACCCCGTCAGGATCGACCGCAGCCGCACCCGCCGGCGCAATGTTCGCCACGGTGAGCAGAAGCCGCTCATGCGTGCGCACCGGGTGCCGGTCGGGCTGCACCTCGGGCACCAGCACCACGCCCTCGACCCGACACTCAGCCAGCAGGCCGGTGATCGCGGCGGTGATTGCCGCAAGATCGTCGCCCGGCCCGATCGGCCAGGCAAAAGCGTCGCACATCGCCTGATCGAAGACCGACGACAGGGTGATCCGCACCTCGCCGTGCATCGGCCGCAGTGCATCGTCGGAGCGGTGCGCAGCCACCATCACCGTCGGCTCGCCGATGCTGGCGCGCGCCCGGCGCAGCGCGCCGCCGGCGAACAGCTGGAAGCTGAGCTCGAGCTGGGCAGCCCGACCCGCGCTCGCGGCGAGCGCCAGTGGCAACGGCGGACGCGCGAGCGGCAGCACGGTGACTTCCGGCTGCGCCAGCTGGCGGGCGAGCAGGTGGGTCAGTGGCGTGGCCCATTTTCCGACCGCATTTCCAACAGAACCTCGAACCGGATAACCAACCGAATTTTCAAACTGTGCGCCCGCACCGATCCAGCGTCTGGCTTCGCTGCTCACCCAGGCTGCACCGACCAGAAAACGAAGGTGAACCGACTCGTCGGCGTGGCTGAGAACGATCGGGTCGGGTTCGAAATGGCTGGCCAGACGGGCCAGCGCATCGCCGCGCGCATCCGAGTGCGCACGCGCCAGCTCTCCTGGCGACAGGGTCTCCAGCCGCTCCACGCCGCACAGCGCATTGCCGAGCGAGAACCGCTGCACGTCGCCGAGCGCCTCATGCTCGGCGAGCAACGCGCTCACCGCATCGATATCGGGCAGCGCGCTCGCAAGCTGTGCGCCGCTGCGGCCGCCGGCGACGATCGCCAGCGGCAGCGCAAACAACCGAGCCCCGATCTCGCCGGTCGACAGCGGGGTCTCGGCGGCCTCGCGGGCGCGCTGGTCGAGGCAGGCGAACTCGGCCGCCGAGGTCGCCGATTCGAGGGCAGCCGTGACCGCGGCGTCCTCGTTCGCGGCGAAACGCGCGCGCACCTCGGCGATCAAAGAATCGTTGTGTACGGAGCGGGCGATCGGGTCACCGGTGGCGAGCGACGCACGAGTGAGTTCGAGCAACCGCTCGGGTGCGCCGCGCGTGCGGTAGCGCCTCGGGTCTGGAAGCGTGGTCATTGCACAGGCTCAGGCTGTCGGCGAAACACCGAGTATAGGTGCGCGTCCGGCTGGCGCCTCAGATGCCCTCGCTGCCCACCAGATCGCGCATGTCCGCGGTCTGGTCGATCGACAGTGCAGCAGCATGGATCGCTGCGGTGCGCGTCTCGCCCCAGATCGGCCGCCCGATGTCGAAGAACTTGCGCCGGAACGCCTCAGGATCGACCGGGTTCCCCGGCTCCCCGCGCATGATCTCGCAGTGGCCGTCCAGGCGCCGCCCATCATGCAAAATGACCGATACATCGCAGGGCTGCGTCACCGGGAACGCGGCGCTGTACTCGGCCACTTCGGTGAGCTCGACGCGCCGGGCGAGCGCCAGGATCACCGGGTTGGCGGCAGCAGCTTCATCGAAGCACTCCAGGCCATGGCTGCGATGGAAGATCACGCTCGCCAGGGCGAACGGGGTGGAGAAGCGGGTGGCGAACGCGTTTCGGATATCGGTGCGATTCAGGTACACCGCGAACTCGAACCCGCGCACCTCGATGCGCTCGATGTCGGCCGGTTCGACCGGCACCGGGGATTTCGCCAGCGCGTCGAGCAAGGCATCGATCGCCGCATGGATCGGCCGGCCGCACGGGTAGAGCTTGATGTAGCCCTCGGCCAGGAGCCAGCGTTCGCCCAGGCCTTCGACCAGCGCATCCGGACGAAAGTTCTCGTAAAGAATCTCGTTGCAGGTCGGCGCGAGCCCGTCATAGGGCGCGGTGAAACCGGCTTCGATCAGGCGCACTGCCATCTGCCCCATCTGCGCACTGTGCGCGGCATACCAGTTACGCAGCGTGGCGCCATCCTTCATCGTCATCCGGTTGCCGGCCAGCGGCGAGGAGCCGGCGAGATTGATCAGTTCGCGCAGTCGGGCGCGCGGCAATCCGGCGAGTCTGGCCACCGCGACGGCCGCGCCGACCACCCCATAGGTGCCATGCGGATGCACGATCATGCGCATGTCGCAGGCGCTGCCGATACGGCCGGACACCTCATAGCCGATCGCGCAGGCCTCCAGGAAGGCGCGCCCGGAGCTGCGCCGCTGCTGCGCCACCGCCAGCGCCGCCGGGATCACCTGGATGCCCGGATGCCCGTTGGCCCGCAGGTTGCCTTCGTCCAGTTCGAACCAGCAGCCCGCCGCCGCATTGAGCGAAGCGGCCTCGATCGGCGCGCAGCGCTGGCCACTGCCGACGATCATCGCCGAGCCGCCGCCACTCTCGGCGATCTGGCGCGCAGCCAGCGCCTTCATCTCCGGCTGCTGCATGCCAGCGGCGAACGCCACCAGCGTATCGGCAAACGCCAGGCGCAGGTGCGCCAGCGCCGGCGCCGGAATGTCCTCCAGCCGGGTTCGATCGATGAAGTCAACCAGGGTATCGAGATAGTCGCTCATGGCGCTCCGGCGCTGCTGAAGGGATAATCGATTATGACATCCGACCCGGAACGTTCCCCGCTTCGCGCCGAGCACGGTGCGCCCTGCACCTGCACCTGCACCTGCACCTGCACCTGCACCTGAACCTGAACCTGAACCTGCGCCTGCGCCTGCGCCTGCGCCTTCACCTGCGCCTGCACCCTGCAACCTGATCTACCGTTTAAGAGGAAGCGCGAGATGACTGTTCAATGCGTGTCCCCGGCGCACGCCCGCCGTGCCCTGCCACACCTGCTGGCGGCACTTGCTGTGCTGACCGGCATCAGCGCCCTGCCCGCATACAGTCAGTCCTGGCCGGGCAAACCGATCCGGGTGATCACGCCGTTCACCGCCGGCAGCGCGGTCGACACCATCGCGCGGGTGCTCGGTCAGCAGATGGCCGAGCAGCTGGGTCAGCCGGTGGTGATCGACAACCGCACCGGAGCGAACGGCATCATCGGCACCGAGGCGGCGGTGAAGTCCCCGGCCGATGGCTACACGCTGCTGCTGGCCAACGACGCGATTCTCGCAGCCAATCCGGCGCTGTACGCCAAGCTGCCCTACGACCCGCTGCGCGACCTGGTGCCGGTGACACTGGTGTCCTCGGTGCCGCTGATCCTGGTCGTGCATCCCTCGCTGCCGGCGCGCAACGTGAAGGAACTGATTGCCCTTGCACGCAGCAGGCCGGGACAGCTCAACTTCGCTTCGGGTGGCACCGGCAGCGCGCAGCACCTGCCGATGGAATTGCTGCAGTCCATGGCCGGAGTGAAGATGGTGCATGTGGCCTACAAGGGGCTGGGGCCGGCGCTGCAGGACGTCATGGGCGGGCATGTGCCAGTGATGTTTGCCGGCATGTCCAATGTCGTGCCGTTCGCGAAGGAGAACAAGGTGCGCCTGATCGCGATAAGCACTGCGCGGCGTTCCCCGGCGCTGCCCGAGGTCCCCACCGTTGCCGAGTCCGGCCTGCCCGGCTTTGCCTACGCCGCCTGGAACGGCTTCCTGGTGCCCACTGGCACATCGCCCGCGATCGTCAAGCGGCTGAACTCGGAGATCGTCCGGGCACTGGCCTCACCCGAGGTCCGCGCAAAGCTGGCACCGCTGGGCTTCGAGTTGATCGGCGCCGGCCCGGACGAGTTCGCCAGCCTGATCCGCACGGATCTGGACCGCATTGGCCGGATCGTGCGCGACGCAGGCATCAAGGCCGAGTAGTCGTCGATGACCGGGAGCAATGCGCAGGGGCACCGGTGAAGTCGCGCGCGCCGCTGTCGCCGCCGTTCGCGCAGTTACCACTTGGCGCGGCATCGGCTGCGGCGCCGATCCTGCCCGCGCGCTCGCCCCTCGGGCAGAGGCTGGCCGGCGCGCTGCAGGCGCGGGTGATGAAGAGCGGTGGACGGCTGCGCCGGCTGGAGCTCGCCTTGCGGCACACCCTGGCGGCCGGCACCGGCTGGTCGACCGACTGGCAGCTGCGCGCAGCAATCGAACTCACTGCAACGGCGTCCGCTCGCCCCGCCCTGTCACTGCGCACGATCGACCGCGGCGCCCTGCCGCCGGGCTCGGCGCTCGAGGAACTCTGGTACTGGGTGGCAGACAGCTCGGTGGCCGGCGGTCTGGATGCGCCGGTGTTGAGCGAGCGGGTGCAGTTCCATGACGCTGCCCGGCACGCTTCGCTCGAGGTGATCCGCCACCGGGTGCTGCGCGCGGCGGGTGCGCTCGAGCGGCTGCCCGCCTCGCTGGAGGTGAAGACCGGCCGGCGAAAACCGACGCTGCCGGTGGACGCGGATGATGCAGACCTCGACAGCCCGGAATCGACGACGGAATCAGCGACGGAATCAGCGACGGAATCAACGACGGAATCAGCGATGGTGTCAGCGATGCGGTCAGCGCCGCGGTCAGCGCGAGGAACGGCGCCGGGGTGGATCCCTGTGGCGCGGCTGATCGCGCGCTTTCCCGGGCGTGAAGCTACCCACGGCGACACCCAGGTGGAACTCTGGTGCGAACAGCGCGACCCCACGCTGGTCGCACTGCTGCGCGACTGCGCAACACGACTCGACCCACGCACCGCCCTGGCTGGCCGCGATCCGAACGCGCCGACTTTCTAACGCCTCAACCACCCGCGCTACCCGCACGCGGATCGAAGGGCGACGCCAGGGCCAGTGCCTCGTACGCTGCACGCTCGGCGTCGCTCAGTTCAGCCGGCACCTTGATCTGCACCAGCGCATAGAGGTTGCCGGCATCCCCACTCGGATTGGGCAGCCCGCGACCGGACAGACGCAGCCGCTGCCCGCTCGAGGTGCCGGGCTTCACCTTGAGCCGCACGGGTCCTGCCGGCGTGGGCACCTCGGCAGTCGTACCGAGCGCTGCCTCGGACGGGCTGAGGGCCAGTTCGACCTGCAGATCGCGTTCATCGATCTTGTACACCGGGTGCGGCGCGATCCGGATGGTCAACATGATGTCGCCGGCCACACCGCGCGACGGTACCCGCATGCGAGTGCCATGGGTCGCGCCCTTGGGGATACGGACGGTGATCGGGTACTGGGTGCCATCGCCAGAACTGATCTGGAAGATGCGCTCGGTGCCGGCGAACGCCTCGTCGAGCGTGATGGTCACCTCGGCCTCGATTGGCGGCTGCCGGGGATTGGCGCGGGCGCGCCCGCTGCGCCCCGGCGCGGCACCCCCCGCCTTGCCGCCGAACAGACCACTGAACAGATCGCCCAGATCGACGCCGTCCATGTCGATGCCGCCGCTGCCCGCGCCGCTGCCGCGGCGACCATACTGCTGCTCCCAGCCCGGGGGCGGACGGAACTCCTGCCCCGGCCGGTATTCCCCGAGCCGGTCATAGGCAGCGCGCTTCTCGGCATCCTGCAACACTTCGTAGGCCTCGCCGATCACCTTGAACTGCTCCTCGGCATTCTTCTCCTTGGACACGTCCGGATGAAACTTGCGGGCGAGCTTGCGATAGGACTTCTTGATCTCGTCCAGACTCGCGGTGCGCGGCACGCCCAGGGTCTTGTAGTAGTCCTTGAATTGCATTCGCAGGCCAGTTCCGTATCAGCTAGGCCGGGAAGACGCCCCGGAAAGATGCATAGCTGAGGGTGGCCGGTCCCGATATCAAGCGACCCTCAGCGTGCTCAGGGAAACAGCAGCAGCACACCGGTATACCCGTACAGCCGGTCGTGGGAAATCTCGCCATTGCCGAAGAACCCCACCAGCGGGAACTCGCCCAGGTGCTGCGCGATCAGCCTGAGTTCGGCCGAGCCGCCACCGAACAGGCTTTCCCCGCGACCGACACAGGAAAAATAGAGCCCACCGCGCGGCACCCCTTCGACCGTTTCCCGGGCGCTGATGAGCACGCGTATCAGGTCTTCGCGGGCGCTGGCCGCATCGCGCCGACAGAACATGACCTCGCTGCCCGGTTCGATCCAGTCGCCGATCGCGATCCAGCGCTGCTCAGGGTCGATACCGACCAGGTGACGCACCAGGTAGTCGCCGGTGTCGCTGCCGCGGATGGTGATCGCCGCGAAAATCTCGCCGGCGGCGCGCCGGTAGTCGCTTGCCAGCGGCTCGCCGACATCGCTGTCGAACACCGTCAGCGCCGGCCGCCCGTCGAGCTTCATGATCACGTTGCGGTGGCATTCGGTCACCTGATGGCGTGGCCCGATCGGCGCGCAGCCCTGGCTCAACCGGGTCACCACCCGGACGTTCTCACCCAGCAGCACGCCAGACACGCCGCCAGCACACACCCGGTCGACCACCTGCGGTGTGGCGCCTCGTGAACTGGTGAGGCCACCGATGACGAAACCGCTGGACACCCGCTGCGACACGCCCTCGATCAGGGGCAGCAGTTGCAGGTTGGACGGGTCGGCGTGAAGCACCGCGATATTGGCATCGTTGGCGCCGCAGGCGAACAGCGTCCCGGGCAGCGCCGAGGGGTCGCTCACGGTCGGCAGCAGCCGGAAACCGCCTTCGGGAAACGCCCCGGCCAGCGCGACGATCGCCGGCTGGTCGAAATACTCGGTGCTGGTCGCGCATACGCCGATGCCGGTGGTGCCGACCCAGTGGGGCACCCCGCTCGCGCTGCGCAGGCGATCCACGATCGCCTGGAACTCGCCGGCGAAACCATCCGAGACGTAAACGAAGCCGAGGTTGGCGCCGATGCCGGCGCCGGCGATCGTGCGCGCGCAGTCGTCCACCCCATCCTGCCAGCGCGGGGACGCCGAATGGGCATGCACGAACGCCGGTCCGAGCCCGGGCTCGGGCACGGCCAGGGTCATCGGCGGTCCGCCCTGCGATGCCGCGCCAGCGCCGTCACGCTGCCACGCTCACCGACCCACCCAGCCGGGCAGACCTTCAATGCGCTTGAGCCAGGCCCGCGTGTTCGGATACGCGTTCATGTCGATGCCCGCCTCGTCGGCGACGCCGACATAGGCCTGGCAGGCGATATCGGCGACCGTCGGCCGGCCCAGGGCGAGCCAGGGCGAGTCGGCGAGCTGCTTCTCGATCACATCGAGGGCGATCCTGCCGCGCGCCTGGCATTCCTCTACATTGCCCGGCCGCCCCATCTTCAGGATGCCGCGCGCGGCCTGGATGCCGAACTGGATCTCGTTGGATGCAAGCGCGAGCCACTGGGCCACCTCGGCCATCCCGAGCGGATCGGTCGGCAGCCAGGATTCCCCACCGTACTTGCGCGCGACATAGACCATGCAGGCGGTCGAATCCCAGAGCGTCTTGCCATCGGCCTCGATGGTCGGCACCTGCCCGCGCGGGTTGAGCTTCAGGTAGCCCGGCTGCTTGTGGTCCTTGGTCGCGAAATCGAGCAACACCAGCTCGAGCGGCGCGCCGACCATCGCGGCGAGCAGGCGCACCTTGTAGCCGTTGCCGGAACCTTTGGTAGTGTAAAGCTTGAACATGGAGGCTCTCCTGTGTGGGGCGCGATTGCGAGCGTCTGTGGTTAGCGTCTGTGGTTAGCGTCT
>JBBRCD010000138.1:0-10661 GCA_038205245.1 Burkholderiales bacterium | reverse complement strand
ACCGTACTTGATGACGATGGTCCGGCCGTGGAAGCGACGGATGTAGGGCAGGGCCTCGGACAGGACCTGGGCCTTCTGCGTTGCTGTCAGTGGTGCGGTGGCATCGGTCATCAGGGCGGAGCGCTGCGCGGAGAGGGCGGGGAGACCGGATTCTAACGGGCGCAGGCCCACCGCTGGCTGGAATGCGCCCGCGCTCCGAGCGTATGGGGTCAGGTCTTGGGGTATGGGGTCAGGTCTTGTATTTCCCCCTTGGTTCGCTCTCCGCCCATGATCCGCCATCTACGCACGGGAAAGCAGGCGAAATGGGAGACCTGACCCCAAAGGATGCCACAAAGGACCTGTGTGACCCCAAAGGACCTGTGACCCCAAAGGACCTGACCCCAAGGGATCCGTGTTGGCATCCGGGCCGATCTGTCTTCAGCGGATCTCGAGCCGCTTCGCCGACACGACGGCTTTCTTCGGCAGGCGGAGTTCGAGCACGCCATCAGTATGGAGGGTATGGGGTCAGGTCTTGCATTTCCCCCTTGGTTCGCTCTCCGCCCATGATCCGCCATCTACGCACGGGAAAGCAGGCGAAATGGGAGACCTGACCCCAAGTGCAGGAGACCTGACCCCAAGTGCCTGCTCTCCGCCCATGATCCGCCATCTACGCACCGGAAAGCAGGCGAAATGGGAGACCTGACCCCAAAGGATGCCAAAGGACCTGACCCCAAGGGATCCGTGTTGGCATCCGGGCCGATCTGTCTTCAGCGGATCTCGAGCCGCTTCGCCGACACGACGGCTTTCTTCGGCAGGCGGAGTTCGAGCACGCCATCAGCATACTTCGCTTCCGCTGCCGTATCGTCGATCGCATCGGCAAGCTGGAACGCACGATAGAGCTTGCCGTAGTAGCGCTCGCTGCGCAGAACGCGGCCGTCCTGCTTCTCATCGCGGCGGTTCTTCACCTCAGCGCTGATCGCGACATCATTGCCATCTATCGTGACCTGGATGTCGTCCCGGGTGACGCCGGGAAGCTCTGCATGGACCGCATACGCTTTGTCGTCCTCGACGACCTCGACGCTGAACGGCCTGGCGGCGCCCTGCGGCGCGGTGGCACCGACCGGGCGCACGACGAAGCCCTGGAACAGGTTGTTGATGACATCGTCGAATGTTTCGTTGCGGATCAGTTGTGGCATGGTTGAATCTCCTTGGGATGATGTAGTTCGGAAGCGATCAGGCGCCTGCCGACCTGCGACGAAAGCCTGCGCAGCGCAGTGCTGGGCGCCTGCCGCGTCGTGCGGCGCTTCATGGCGCCGGCTGTCCGGCACCTGTGCTTGATAGATTGGAACTGGCGCAGCGTTTTCAAGAGGGGCGCATGTCATTCGGAGCAGCGCGATCGCTCGGCTATACTCAAGCGCTTTTCGGAAGGCTTCCCGACAGTGATCGCATCCTGCTTCCCCGCGCCCGGCTTCTCCCGCGCGGTCGTGCAACTCGCAGCACGCGCCGTAGCACGCGTCGTACAGCGCCCGGTCCAACGTCTCGCCGCTCTGACCACCGGCCTGGCGGTTCTGGCTTGCATCGCGTTCCCGTCGCCTGCATTGGCGCAGCCCGGTGCCTTGCCGCCGCCGGTACCGCCGGCGATCAACGCCCGGGCTTTCGTGCTGATCGATTTCAACACCGGGCAGGTGCTCGCGTCCCAGGCAGCCGACGACCGCTTCGAGCCTGCGTCGCTGACCAAGCTGATGACCGCCTACCTGACGTTCAATGCAATCCGTCAGAAGCGGCTGATGCCGAGCCTTGTGGTGCCGGTGTCGGATCATGCGCGCAAGGCAGAGGGTTCGCGCATGTTCATCGAGCAGCGCATTCCGGTCACCGTAGATGAGCTGATGCGCGGCATGATCATCCAGTCCGGCAATGACGCCAGCATCGCGCTCGCCGAGGCGGTTGCTGGCGGTGAAGATGCGTTCGCCGGCGCGATGACCCGCGAGGCGCAGCGGCTGGGCATGAAGAACACGACGTTCATGAACTCGACCGGCCTGCCTGACCCCAAGCACTTCAGCACTGCGATGGATCTGTCGCGGCTGGCGGTGTCGATCATCCGCGACTTCCCCGAGTTCTACAGCCTCTACTCGCAGCGCGACTTCACCTACAACAAGATCAAGCAGGCGAACCGCAACCGGCTGCTCTGGCTGGACCCGAGCGTCGATGGCATGAAGACCGGGTTCACCGAGGCCGCAGGCTGGTGCCTGATGACCTCGGCGAAACGGGGTGAACGGCGGCTGATCTCGGTGGTCATGGGCGCACCCTCCGAGAGCGCCCGCATCAGCGAGAGCCAGAAGCTGATCAACTATGGCTTCCAGTTCTTCGATAACTTCAGACTGTATTCGGCACGGCAGCCGGTGGCCTCGCTCGAGGTCTGGAAGGGCTCGGCCCGGCGGGTGCAGGCCGGTTTCGAAACCGATCTGCTGGCCACGCTGCCGGCCGGGGCAGGCAGCCGGGTCAAGGCCGACCTGGAGAGCGTGCAGCCGCTGATGGCCCCGATCGCGGCTGGCCAGAAGGTCGGCATGCTGAAGCTCACGCTCGATGGCCGGGCGATCGGGGAGTATCCGGTTGTGGCGCTGCAGGCAGTCGAAGGCGCCAACCTGTTCCGCCGCGCTTGGGACAGTGTGCGACTCATGTTCAAATAGCGGCTGCGCTGCGGCAGCAAAGCTGTTGCCACCCAACGCTTCGAAGGGCCCGCGCGGTCCGCGAGTTCCATCCTGAACATCTTTCCGTCCCACCCGTCCTTCCGCGAGGCTATCCCGATGATCGTTCACCTGAACGGCGAGTTCCTTCCGATCGAGCAGGCGAAGATCTCGCCGCTCGACCGCGGTTTCATCTTTGGCGATGGCGTGTACGAAGTGATTCCGGTCTATTCGAAGAAGCCGTTCCGCATGGTCGAGCATCTGCAGCGCATGCAGCGCAGCATGGACAAGATCGGGCTGGCCAATCCGCACTCGATCGAGCGCTGGGAGGCGCTGTGCATGGAGATGATCGAGCGCGCGCCGCATCCGGACCAGGGCCTGTATATCCAGGTTACCCGTGGCGTCGCCCCGCGTGACCACGCGTTTCCGAAGGACACCACGCCTACGGTGTTCATGATGAGCAACCCGATGCGCAAGGCGCCGCCGGAGTGGCACACCGAAGGCGCTGCGGCGATCACCGCCAACGACGACCGCTGGTATAACAATGACATCAAGTCGACTGCGCTTCTGGGCAATGTGCTCGCGCGCCAGAAGTCTGCCGAGGTGGGCGCGGTCGAGACCATCCTGCTGCGCGACGGCATGCTGACCGAAGCGTCGGCGAGCAACGTGCTGATCGTGAAGGACGGGGTGATCCTGTCGCCACCGAAGAGCAACCTGCTGCTTCCCGGCACCACCTTCGATGTCACCATCGAACTGGCCCAGAAGCACGGCATGCCTTATGAACTGCGTGCGATCACCGAAGCCGAGTTGCGCGGCGCTGACGAGATCTGGGTGACCTCGGCCACCAAGGAGGTGCTGGCGATCACCACCCTCGATGGCAAGCCGGTGGGCACCGGCAAGCCAGGCGCAGTCTGGAAGCAGATTTATGCGCACTACCAGGTGTTCAAGCGCGAGTCGACCGGCGTTGGTGCCGATGCTGCCGGTGCTGCCTGAAGCACAGGCCGGCATGACGATCGGCGCTATCGTGCCTGTACGCTGCGTTCGGGGGCGACTCTTTGGCTGAGCATGAAGGCGGCCCGGAGGATGCCGGTGACAAGGCGATCGAGTCGCTGATCGTCTATCCGGCCGAGTTCCCGATCAAGGTGATGGGTCTGACCCAGCCGGGCTTTGCCCAGGCGGTGGTCGCGGTGGTTCAGCGCCACGCCCCGGATTTCGACGCAGCCGCAGTGCAGATGCGCAGCAGTCGCGAGGGCAAGTACCTGAGCCTGACCGCCACCGTGACCGCGCAATCGCGAGAACAGCTGGACGCGCTTTACAAGGATCTGTGCGATCACCCGATGGTGGTGATGGTCCTGTAGCGGCTTGTCCCGGCCGCAGCCGCAGCGCACTTTCGCAGTGAGCGCTTACGTTTTCCGTTCCACTCCTGAATAGACCCATCCATGGCCAAGGCAAAGACCGCAGCAAAGACCGTCCGCAGATTCGCAGCGAAAAAACGCCCGACCTCAAAACGATCGACACCCGCGCCGAAACGCAAGCCAGCGCGATTCATCGCGCGCAAGTCGGCGATTCACGGACGGGGTGTCTTCGCACGAGTCGATATCCCCAAGGGCGAGCGCATCATCGAGTATGTGGGGCGCAAGATCACCTGGGCGCAGGCTGACCGCTGGTATGCCGATGACGATGACAAGCCATCGCATACGTTCCTGTTCACTCTGGACGACAACTATGTGATCGACGGCAACAAGGACAGCAACAGCGCGCGCTGGATCAACCACTCGTGCAATCCGAACTGCGAATCCGAGATCATCGACGGACAGGTCTGGATTCAGTCCGTGCGCAATATCAAGTCCGGCGACGAACTGTTCTACGACTACAACATCACGCTGGAAGAGCCGCACACGCCGGCCGAGAAGCGACGCTGGCCCTGCTGGTGCGGGGCGAAAAGCTGCCGCGGCACCCTGCTCGGCAAGAAGCGCTGAAGCTCGTCCCCGCGTTCAGCGTTCGGCAGCGAAAGCCGTGCGCAGCGCTTCCACCCGGCGCCGGTTCACGCCCATATCGGAGTGGCCGGTGCGCGAGGCCGAGCGCAGGTGAAACACGCGCGCATTGGCATCGAGTTCAAAGCGCACGTCATCGACGAAGCGGAAGATAAGCGAGGTGAACTCAACCGACAGCGCGCCGGGGCTGGCTTCTACGATCTTCGCGCGGGTGGCTTTCTCCAGCACCCGCACCAGACGTGCCTGGGCCGCCACTGGCGTGTCGGTGAAGGCGAACGGCTCGACCCGCTGGCCGGAATCGGTCGCCTGGGAAGACACGCAGTTCGGAGAGGCGGGGCAGGGCGGTAGCATCGGCGCGGCACTAAGTGAATTGAGGGGCAGCATGGCTGCAACCAGGGCGGCAGTCGCGGCCAGCATGCGGTTGCGGTGGATTGATTTCAACATGCGTACGAGCACCTCAATGTTCCTCAGTGTTCCGAACGCTGCGCCGTTGTGGCCGGGGCGCCGATGATGAGTTTCTGGTCGACGATCAACCCTGCCGACAGATGATGCGCGAACACCAGAATTGTATGCCGATTGCGCAGCCTGTTGGTCGTCTGCGCGAGTTGCCTTGTTCGCCCACCACCGTCTCATGGCCGTCTTGTAAATGTTCGATCTGATTGCGAACGCCTTGACCTTGAGATCACGCTAGGGAGCCTGTCACGCGAGGGAGCCTGTCGCGAGGGAGCCTTGACAGCCAGTACATGCTTGGATATCTTTGAGATATCAGTATTGAAAGGTCAGATCATCGCTACCCGCAGTTCCGAGCACCAGATTGCGTTCCGCTACCGCCCCGCGGATAGCGCGACCGGCGTGACCCGCGACACGGCCAAGCGACTCGCGGAACGGCTGGGCGTCGACGAAACCCAGGCTATTCATCTCGCGCTGCACGAGATGGCGGTCAAGTTGCTGCCTCAATACGAGGCCGACGACGGCCCGCTGAAAGCAGGCCATCTGCGACAGATCAAAAAGCGCGCGACCCAAGGCAAGAAGAGTTCGGTGCGCTCCAGCCTGTTCGAGGTGGAGTCCGCGTGACTTCGCAGTGGTGGGCCGAGCCTACCGCTGGCGAAATTGTCTGGTGCCATTTTCCCGACGACATCCACCCCCGACCCAAACCACGTCCGGCGTTGATCCTGGCGGTATTCGAGGACGATGCGCCGCAGTTCACGGTGCGCGTCGCCTACGGCATCAGCCAGCGAACCACGACCTTGCACAGGGGTGAGTTTTCCATCCTGCGCAATCTCAATCCCGCAGCCTTCGAGGCTGCGGGCCTCAGCTACGACACGAAGTTCGACCTGAAACAGGCCCTCGATCTACCGTACACGACCGTGTGGTTCTCGGTACCCTCTGCCGCTCCGCACGGTCAGACCCCAAAGCTCGGCACGCTGCATCCCTCCCTGGTGCTCGCCGTACAGGCGGCATTTCTGGCGACGACCGCATGAACCGGCGGCTGTCCGGCAGGTAGATCCAGAACTTGGCCGGCTCTTGCCGCCTAGTCCATTCAACTCCCCCAGGCGCTGCACGGCTGACCGAAACTCACCGGCGGCGGCTGGCATCCAGATGCTTGTAGAGCGGCAGCACGCCGCCGGCAACCACCACGACCCCGACAACAAAGGCGATGTCGTAACTCAGTGTGAGACCGCCGAAGTTGTGCATGACGAAGCCTGCCAGGCAACTGACGATCACCCCAAACAAGCCCACGACCGACAGCCAGCGCGCCCAGGGCATATCGGGAAACATGTCGATCTCGCGTCCTCGCACCAGGGCGTTGAGCAGGAACACGGCCAGCGCGGTGATGAAGCCGAGCACATAGCCGCCGGCGATCTCGTAGGCGAGGTGGGCAAGTGCCGGCTTGGCTTCGCCAGCCTGAACCGCCATCATCTGGTCGTGGGCGAACTCGACCACGCCGAACGCGGTCAGCCAGACGAGCAGACCGACCAGGCCGAGTGCCAACTGGGCCTGGGAAATGTCGGGCGAGCCCTCCGCCGCAGAAATCGGAGCAGTGCGCATCTTGGTTCCTCCCGGTATCGATCGAACTTTGTCTGACGGGTCGTCAGTGAGTTCTCCATGTATAGACTGTCGTTCAGCGGAATTGGTTCCCGCCATTCCGGGCTGACCGGTAAACCGATACGCGGGACAGACGCGCCAGTGCGCGCTGTCGCGCAGCGACCCGGACTACAATCCGGCATGGATGTGACGACTGCGCCTACCCGTCTGACCGGTTTGCCCGGAGCGGCAGGCACCGAGCGGGCCTTGCCCGCCGGCGCGGCTCGAGCCAGCGTGCGGTTACGCGTTCTGGGTCAGACCGACTATCAGTCGACCTGGATTGCGATGCGGGCGTTCACTGATGCACGCGACGACCACACGCCGGACGAGTTATGGCTGACCGAGCATCCTGCGGTGTTCACCCTGGGCCAGGCTGGGCGCGCCGAACATCTGCATGACGCGGGCCCGATTCCGGTGGTCGGCAGCGACCGTGGCGGCCAGGTGACCTATCACGGACCAGGTCAGGTCATCCTCTATGTGCTGATCGCGCTCAGGCCGCGTGGCCTCGGAGTGCGCGCGCTGGTTCGGCTGCTTGAACAGGCCGTGATAGAGTGCCTGGGTGAGTTCGCTGTACCTGCCCGGGGACAGGTCGATGCGCCCGGCGTGTATGTCGGCCAGGCCAAGGTCGCCGCACTCGGGCTGAAGATCCGCCGCGGCGCCAGCTACCACGGCCTTGCGCTGAACGTCGATATGGACCTCACGCCGTTCGCGCGGATCGATCCCTGCGGTTATCCCGGCCTCGCGGTCACCCAGACCCGCGATCTCGGTATCGACCGCTCGCCGCAGGCGATTGGCGAGTTGCTTGCGCAACGCCTTCTCACCCTGCTCGACTCCCAATATCCGATACGTCCCAGATGAACACGCCGACCCGTTCGCCATCGCCTGCTGCCACGTCTGCCCTGTCTGCCCTGTCGCCCGTCGCCGGCGAGAAACAGAAAGCGCAGGCCAAGACCGCGCGCAATCCGATACCGATCATCCCGGTCGGGCCTGCGCTGAAGAAGCCGGACTGGATTCGTGTGAAGGCGCCGCATCCGGATTCGCGCTTCTACGAGATCAAGAAGATCCTGCGCGAGCAGAAGCTTCATACCGTGTGCGAGGAAGCCTCCTGTCCGAACATCGGCGAGTGTTTCGGCAAGGGCACGGCAACCTTCATGATTCTGGGCGACCTGTGTACCCGGCGCTGCCCGTTCTGCGATGTCGGTCATGGCCGGCCCCTGCCCCCCGATGCGGACGAGCCGCGCCACCTTGGCGAGACCATCGCCGCGCTGAGACTCCGCTATGTGGTGATCACCAGCGTCGACCGGGATGATCTTCGCGACGGTGGTGCGCAGCACTTCGTCGACTGCATACACGCAGTGCGCGAGTTGTCGCCGCAGACCACGATCGAAGTGCTGGTGCCTGACTTTCGCGGCCGCCGCGATCGCGCATTGGCGATCCTGGATGCCGGTCCGCCGGATGTAATGAACCACAACATGGAAACCGTACCCCGGCTGTACAAGGCCGCCCGGCCGGGCGCCGACTTTGCGAACTCGCTGCTGCTGTTGAAGGAATTCAAGGCAAGGCATCCGAAGGTGCCGACCAAGTCCGGGCTGATGGTCGGCCTGGGCGAGACCGATGAAGAGATCCTCGAGGTGATGCGCGAGATGCGGGCACATGATGTGGCCATGCTGACCATCGGCCAGTACCTGCAGCCGTCATCGCATCATCTGCCGGTGACCCGTTTCGTGCCGCCGGAAACCTTCAGGATGTACCAGGCCGAGGCTATGCGCATGGGTTTTGCGCATGCCGCTTGCGGCCCGATGGTGCGTTCGAGCTATCACGCTGACCAGCAGGCGCATGACGCCGGCCTGGTCGATGCGCTGTCCAGCCGCGCCTGACCCGGGGCGCTGTTGAGTGCAGGCCGGTCCCGGGCCGTCTTCGACTGACCTGCCCAGCCCTGGAGCCCGGCACCTGAAGCAGACCACCACGCATCGTGTGGCGGAACGTTACGATTCTCGATCGGCGTTCGACAGCGTACATACATGGGTCGAATGAACGGCCATCCTCTGTCCGAGAACGCTTGAAGCCAGAGCGAATGGGCAAAGGCATGTTCTTGATGACTTTCATCGGATGGTCAATGGCAACATCATGATCCAGTCGCGCCCTGCGCCTGGCCGCGATGGTACGGTAGCGCAGCCTGTGGCCCCGCGACGACGATACGGTCGCCCATGAAACCCGTCCGGGTCCTGCTGATCACGGGCTGTCTCCTCGCCGTCTGTGCTGCACAGTCAGCAGCCCAAGAGGCGCCGGCGGTGCCTGCCGCAAGCGCTCCATCGCCGATCGCCACTAAAGTTTCGCCGACTGAAAGCAAGGAGATTGCCGATCGCATTCGCAGCATCTTTTCGGAGATCCCGCAGATGGGTGGAATCAAGGTCGGGGTCTCGGCTGGCGTGGTGAGATTGAGCGGTACCGTACCGAGTGCCGAAGACGTGAAGCGAGCGGAGGCGATTGCTTCACGTGTGGCCGGCGTCGTCACCATTCAGAACGATCTCGAGCGCGACCTGACATTAGCCATCAGCCTGACGCCGACGATCGGCCAGTTCGAGGCAGATCTGAGAAGTCTGGTCCGGGCATTGCCGCTGATCGGGGTCGCCCTGGCGATTGGCTTGGTGATCATCTTGTTCGGCTATCTGCTGGCGTCCGTAGACCGCCTGTGGCGATGGCTCATGCCGAATCCCTTTCTGGCCGAGATCGCCGCGACTTTCATGCGCTTTCTCGCCATCGTGCTCGGCTTGGTCGCGATGCTGGAAGTGCTCGGGGCGACCGCGCTGCTCGGCGGCGTGCTCGGCGGCGCGGGTGTCGTGGGCATCGCGGTGGGATTTGCGGTGCGCGACACAGTCGATAACTATGTCTCGAGCCTGATGCTCAGCCTGCGCCAGCCTTTTCGCGCCAACGATCACGTGGTGATCGAAGGGCACGAGGGACGTGTCATCCGCCTCACCTCAAGGGCGACGGTGCTGATGACGATGGACGGCAACCATTTGCGCATCCCGAACTCGATCGTCTTCAAGTCGGTGATTCTCAACTTTACGCGCAACGCCGAACGCCGCTTCACTTTCGATCTCGGTGTCGACGCGGACGACGATCCGCTGGATGCCATGGCTGTAGGAGTGGCGGCGGTCAACGCACTCGAGTTCGTGATCGACGAACCAGCGGCCACCGCCGTGATCCAGAACGTGGGCGACTCGAACATCGTGCTGCGCTTTTACGGTTGGATCGACCAGGACGACACGGACTTCCTGGCAGCACGCAGTTTTGCGATTCAGGCAGCCAAGTCTTCGATGGAGCGCGCCGGCTTTGCGCTTCCAGAACCAATCTATCGCCTGCGCTTCGACCAGACCGCGCCGCTCCCCCTCAGGAACGCGGTCAAAGACGAACGGCCGGTGGGACGTACTGTAAAGCCGCAGGGCGCCACTCCTGCGCCGGACATCGATGCCAGCCCCGACACCCACATCGAGCGCCTGGTTGCCAAGGAACGCGCAAAGGTCAATGAGAGCGATCTCCTGGACAGCGCACGGCCGGTCGAGTGAGCGAAAACCGGATGTGGGAACGGGATGTATCGTGTTCCACGAGAGGCAGCAGAGACGACACCACGGTGCCCAGCTCGAGAACCCGGACCACATCTCCAAGCACATTCTGGCCAAGGGACTTGACGCCGGTACCGCCTACGAGATCCTCGATCGATATTGCCGATGTCGACGTAGGCGAGAACATCGGCGCCAAGCTGCAGATCGATCAGGCCAATGCCGACAAACAGATCGCTCAGGCCAAGGCCGAAGAGCGCCGTGCGATGGCCGTGGCACTGGAGCAGGAGATGCGCGCCCGTGTCGTCGAGGCTGAAGCCGAGGTGCCGCGCGCCATGGCCGAGGCCCTCCGCCAG
>JBBRCD010000137.1:0-10793 GCA_038205245.1 Burkholderiales bacterium | reverse complement strand
GCCACGCGGCGTGCGTCCGCCTCGTCGATCTCGCCCAGGCGAACGCGCTCTGCAAGCTGCGCTGCCATCTGCACATGACCGTCACGCCGACCCTGCGCGATGATCGCGCGCAGCTGGCCGGTCGTGCCCTGCACGATCTGCTGGCGCACTGCCGGGGTATTGACCATCAGCTCGCAGACCAGCGTGAGGCCGGGCGCGGCCTTGCGTTCGGCCGGGCGGGCCTCGATGCGGTCTTCGATACGGTCGGCGCTGCGGTCGGCGAGACGGTTGGCGCTGCGGTCTTCGATTCGGTCTTCGATTCGGTCGCCGATCCGGTCGTCGCTACGGTCGCCGCTACGGTCGTCGATCCGGTCGTCGCTGCGGTCGTCGATCCGGTCGTCGAGTCGGTCGTCGATCCGGTCGTGCGTACCGTCTTCGAGTCGGTCAGCCCCACGGCGCCGGCCGAGCAGTGCCTGCGACACCACCGCGATCAACGCATTGGCGAACACGCTGCGCGCCCAGGCGGTCTGGTCCGGTGGAAAGAATGAAAGCACCCGCTCGATGGTCTCGGATGCATTCGGCGTATGCAGCGTTGCCAGCACCAGATGCCCGGTCTCGGCGGCGGCCAGCGCGGCATGCATGGTGTCCCGATCGCGGATCTCGCCGATCACGATCACGTCAGGGTCCTGGCGCATCGCGGCTCGCACCGCACTGGCGAAGTCCGGGGTGTCAGTGCCGATCTCGCGCGAGGTGACGCAGCCGATCACCGCTCTACCGCTGTCGGAAGCAACCGACGCACCCGACGCACCAAACGCACCCGACGCAGCTGGCGCACCTGGCGCACCTGGCGCACCCGGCGCAACCGGCGTAACCAGCGCCCCCGGCATGAACCGGTACTCGATCGGGTCTTCTATGGTCAGCACATGGATCGGCCGGGCGCAGATCAGGTGGCGCACCAGGGCGGCCAGGGTCGTGCTCTTGCCCGACCCGGTCGGACCGGTCACCAGCAGCAGCCCGCGTGCGCGATCGATCAGGCGGCGTATCTGGCCGGGCAGTCCGAGCGAATCGAGATCGGGCACGGTCGAGCGCAGTCGCCGCAATGAAAGCCCGAGCGATCCGCCCGCCCGCAGATGAAGATTGCCGCGCAGCCGGTGCGCGCCCAACGTTGCCGAGAAGTCCCGCGCCCCGCCTTCATGCGCAAGCAGGCCGGACGCCATCCCGGCACGAACGGCGGCCAGCGAGATCAGCGCGATAAAGGTGGACAGTTCCGGTGCGTCCACCGGCGCCTCGCGCAGGATCGACAGCCGCCCGCACGAGCGCATGCGCGCGGATTCGCCGACCGCCAGATGAACATCCGACACGTCCGGGCGCTCGTCGAGCGTCTTGCCGATCAGACTGGCCAGGGCGCTGGTGAGCTCGGCGTCCGGCACCACCGGCAACGTAGCGCTCTCGCCTGGCTGAGGCGCGCCGGGGCTCATGGCGCGGCTCGTGGTCGGGCTCGTGGTCGGGCTCGTGGTCGCGCTCGTGGTCGCGCTCGTGGTCAGGCTCGTGATCGGGCTCGCGGTCGCGCTCGTGGTCGCGCTCGTGGTCGGGCTCGCGGTCGGGCTCGCGGTGGGGCTCGCGGTCGGGCTCATCGTCGGGCTCGCGGTCGGACTCATGGTGAGACTCATGGCGAGGCCACCGCAATCATCCCGACCTGGCTGCCCCAGGGCGTGGCCGTGCGCAGCGCCATCGAGTAAGGCTGGGTCAACGAGGAGTCCATCCGGTTGCTCGCCTCGACCGGCCCGCCCCAGGCATTGAAGGCGAGTTGCGGGTCGAGCCCGGCCAGCGTGGGGATCGCAGTCGCACCGACAGGCTGATAGCTGTCGAGGCAGGGAAACTCGGTACTGCCAGGCGCGGCACAGCTCACCGCACGAAACCGGTTGATGCTCACATCGCGCGACGGATCGGCAAGGTGGCGCACCCGGTAGCCGATCTCGAGCTGCTGTGCGAGCCGCGACATCTGTGCCCGGGTCTGCGCCAGCGCTGCCGACTGCAGCTCGAAGCCCGACACCTGCACCCACTGCGCGTTGGCCGAGGGCGTGAACACGCCGGTGGCGGCATCGAGCGCCGAGGTGTCGCCCTCGCCCGGCAGCCAGGCGACCATCACCCGGTAGCCGATGCCGTCGCGCAGCAGCCGGTCGCTGATCGCAACCCGCAGTCGCCAGCGCGGCGTGATGCCGGCTTCCCGCTGCACGCGCTGCGGATCGGGCGCGCTCACCACCGCGTCGACCTGGCCCAACTCGCGCTGATACCAACCCGCGAGCTGGACGCTGACCTCGGACAGGTAGTCACGCTGCGACCTGCCCTGTTCATTGGCCTGACTCACCGAAGTCAGCGTGGACCAGCCGGCCACAACCGCGGCGGCGATCATCACGATCACCACCGCGACCGCCAGTACCGCGAAGCCCCGCTGCCGCCTGCGGCCTGCCGGTTGGCCAGCCATGGCGCTCAACCCTGCGCGCTGTGAAACAGCATGTCGAACGACCCGGTGGCGGCAGCCCCTCCGCCCGGCGCCCCGCGGCAGCGGAACCGGTCGAAGCCGACCGTCGTGTCGTTGCTGCCGTTGCACTCCTGAAGCATCTCGAGGATCTGCGAGTTCGGCACCCCGGCGGCACGGGTGAAGTAGCGTTGTCCCACGCCGCCTGCCTCGCGCTGTATCGACACGCTGACCCCGGACATGATGTTGCTCACCACCGCATCGCCCCCCGCGTTGAAGTCGGTCGGCTGCATGTAGGGCTGCTTCCAGTTGCCCGGTGGAATGTCCACCCCGCAGTAGGTGTTCGCGGCCTGGTTCGCCGCATTGTCGAACAGCCCCCTGACCTGCCGCGGGATGCAGTTGGTGTTCGCGTTCATGCGCAGCGCCGCATCCCCCACGGTGCGCTGGAACGCGATCAGGGCGGCGTTTCTGCTCTGCCCCCCGACGCCGAAGAAATAGCCCACCCCCACCGCCAGCACCAGCAGCACCGCCACCACGATGCCCAGCTCGACCAGGGTGAAGCCGCCCGCCCGCCGCTTGATCCGAAGCTCTTTTTTCATCGCTGCCCTCCGTTCGTGATGTCGCGTTGAAGCGACGGGTTGAAATGCGACCTCGATGCCGGTCACACGTTGCGCAGCCCGATCGCCATGATCGGACCATAGGAAAGAAAGAACGCGAACACGATTCCCGCGCCCAGCACCAGCATCGAGGTGAAGAACATCAGGTCGGCCAGCCGTGCCGACAGGCCGGTCACGTCCTCCTCGAACTCGCGAACCATCCGTTCGAGTTCGTCGGGCACGCGCCCTGATTCATCGGCCGCGGCCACGTCGGCGGCGACCAATGCAGGGAAGCCCGCACGCACCACCGCCTCGCGCATGAACACACCGGTCTCCAGCAGGTGGCCGAAGCGGGTGAACCAGGCGCGGGTGTCGGTGCGGCGTGCCGCATCGCGTACCACCGCCGCCGCGGTTGCTGGCGGGATGCGCGCCCGAAGCAGCTGCGCGAATCCGTTCCACAGGCTGGCCAGCTCGGCCTTGACCGAGATCTCGCGCAGCAGAGGCACGCGCTCGAGCAGCGCCCGGAACATCCCGGTCCGGGTGAACAGGAACAGCAGCACCGGACACGCGACGAACACCACTGTAGCGAGCGCCAGATGTTCATTCACCGTCCGGGTGAACTCGAAGTAGTTCACCGCGTAAGGCGGCAGGCGCGCGCCGGTCTTGGTGAAGAACTCGAGCGTCTTCGGCGCGGCCACCGTGATCACGATGAACAGAAACACATAGAGAAAGGCGAAGGTCGCGATCGGGATCGACAGCACCCGGGCGAGTGAACCTCTCAGGTTGCGCCGGGTGCGCACATCGTCGGCCAGCCGCCGAAACGTTTCGGGCGTGCTGCCGGACAACTCGGCGGCGCGCACCAGCATGCAGTCTCGCCTTGGAAAACCGGCGAAGCTCATCGCCGCATTGAGTTCGGCGCCACCCAGGGTCTGCTGCTGCATGGCAAGCACCGCCTGCCGCAGCTTCGGGTCGCGCAGGATGGGCCCGCAGCTGTCGAGTGCCTTGGGCGCAGGCGTGGCATTGCCCAGGCGCTGGCCGAACGAACGATAGAATCGCTCGAGATCGCGCGCATCGAACTCGGCGGTGACCCAGTTCCTCAGGGTCGATGCCGGATCGAGCCGCAGCCCGCTTGCGCGAACCCGGTTGCTCTTCAGCCGCGACCAGGCGAAGTCGCGGCTCTGGGCATAGACCACGCCACGCACTGGAGCGTTGCCGGTGTCGTAGCCGCGGTAGCGATAGGCAAAGATCATCTGGCGTGCTCCGGCTATTCGATCGGGTCGGCCACGCGGCGCAGCTCGTCGAGCGAGGTCGCCCCACGCGCGACCAGACGCAGGCCGCAGGCCCACATCGAGCGCCCGCGCGGCACGCCGACCCGTGCGATCTCGCGGGCGGACGCCCCGCGCTCGATCAGGTCGCGCACCTCGCGATCGACATCGAGCAGCTCGTAGATGATCCTGCGGCCGCGGTAACCGGTCCACCCGCAGCGTGCGCAGCCGACATGACGATGCGGCCGCCAGTCGAGTTCGCCCAGAAAGGCGGCGCGTCGCTTCTCCGCCAGGGTCTCGTCGCGTTCGTCCGGCACACTGCAATCGGCGCACAGCACCTGGAGCAGCCGCTGGGCGAGCACGCCCTTGATGGCCGCGGCCAGATTCTCGGAGGACACGCCGATATGACGCAGCCGGGTGATCGCCAGTGCGGCCTCGGTGACATGGAGCGTGGTGTAGACCAGGTGCCCGGTGAACGCGGCAGAGATCACCCGGTTGGCGACATCCACATCTTCCCGGATCTCGCCCATCAGGATCACATGCGGCGCCATGCGCAGGGTCGCGTTGAGCATGATGCGCACGCCCTCGCCTTCCGAGACTTCCTGAGGCACCTCCATCTGATGCCACATGGAGTGCCGGTACTCGATCGGCTTCTCTATCGTGCGGATCGAGCGCTCGATCGGGTCGATCTTCTTCAGCATCGCGTACAGCGAGGTGGTCTTGCCCGACCCGGTCGGACCGCAGACCACGACCAGCCCGGTGCTGGAGCGGCTGTACTGAAGCAGGGTCTGCTCGACCGCCTGGTCGAAACCCAGGGTGTGAAAGTCAGCCTGCTCGGCCTGGCGGTCCAGGATACGCACCACCGCTTCGCGCTCCCCCTGTGTGCGTCCCTGGTTCAACTGCAGCCGGAAGCTGTAGCGCTCGGTGATGTCGGCGAACTCGCCGCGCAGGTCCCCGATGATGCCGACGTTGGCTTCCTGCGGCGCGCGCGCGAGCGCGTCGGCGTTGGAGTTCTCCGACACCAGCTTGTTCAGTATCTTGTCGAACAGGTCTTCCTTCACCGCGGCGAACAGCTGACCGACGCCGTTCACATGCAGCTTGATCTTGCCCACGCCGGCGAGCGTCTTGTGCAGGAAGATGTCGCTCGCACCCAGATAGCAGGCGTGGCGGATCAGTCGGCCGTAGATCCACTCGACCTCGTTGCCGTCGGCTGCGGCAGCGTTGCCCCGCAGCCGCCGCTGATGGGCCTCCCACTGCGCAACCGACTGCCGGAACGCGTGTTCGGTTCGCGCGAAGTAACGCCGGTACACCGTTTCAATGGTACGCGGTGAGGCGATCACCACTTCCACGCCCTGCGCGTACGCCTTCGCGTTTGCGTTCGTGTTTTCGTTCGTGTTTTCGTTCGCCTGGCCGGGCGCATGCAGCTCGTCCCGCCGATACGCCTGCCAGCGGGTCTGTGCCTCGAGAATCTTCTCCGGCTCGGACACCGCGACCAGCAGTCGCCCGTCGAGTCTGCCCGCCGGGACATAGCCGACGAATTCATCGACCACGATGTCCTGCATGTCGGCCGGATCGATCTCATCGATGCAGCGTGGGTCGAAGAAGCGGCGGCCGTTTTCCTCGGCCAGCGCTTGAGCCATCGTCTCGGCACTGATCAGGCCGAGATCGAGCACCACCCGGGTGAGCGAGCTACCGGTCACCGCAGCGAACTGCAGGGCGGCCCGGATGTGGGATTCCTTCACCCCGAGCTTGCGCAGCCGCGCATCCATGCCGGCCTGGGTCGCCAGGGGGAGCTCGCCGGACGGTCCGCGCCCGGCGAGCGACGCCAGTGAGCGTGCCGAGTCAGAACGATGCGAGTCAGAACGATGCGAGTCAGAGCGATGTGAGTCCGAACGTTCAGAGTCCGGTTCTCTGGCACCCACACCATGCGCCGCCTCGATCGCCGCAGCCGTGCTGCTGCTGGCACCGAACCACCGTCCGCGTGCGTTCATGCTCAGCTCCCGAACACCGCGAGCGTGAGCTCGAAGCTGCGGTCAGAGGCGTTGAATGACGTCACCGCCACCGGCAAGGAGAGGAAGCTCGCGACATAGTCGCGCAGACCCTGATAGTGGCCATAGGTGCCCTTGATGCGCAGGGACACCGCGCGCAGCTGCCCCCCGGACAAGGGCACCGGCCTCGCCATCTCGGCGACCGGCGACACCCGGGTCACGCCGCCGCCGGTGGTGACCGAGACCGTCTCGATGCTGATCGCATCGCTTATGCGCCGCTCCAGCGTGGTCGCTACGGTCTCGGCCAGGGCGAGTTCGAGAGACTTGTTCTCGTGCGGATCACGAGGCGCCTTCTCGGCCACCTGGCGCACCCGCTGCGCGAGTGCCTCCAGCGTTCGCACCTCTGACTGGGCGGTCTGCGCTGCTGCCTCGGCGAGCGTCACCCGTGTCTGCTGGCCCCGTGCGACGAATAGGCTAGCGAGGCAGAACACGAGCAAGAGCGGAATCAGGACTTTCGCAACTGATGACGAGCGAGACTTCATTGAGTGCTCCGGTGGCACGCAGGCCGCTGCGGGTGCAGCCCGACGGGGGTTCGATGGCAAGCACGGCCGCAACCCGTGCCCGTTCGGTTACCGACCAGGCACTGGGCCGGTTCTGGAAGTTCATGCGCACCTGGCTGAACGGCACGCTCACCGTGTAGTCGGCCGTGGCCCCGCGGGTCTCGACCGAGACCCGGGCGCCAGCCCGCCACAGCTCGCCGGCGCGGTCGAGCATCGCGCCCGGGTCCAGACTCAGCTCTTTGGCCAGGGCGCTGGGGCGACTGCGCATCAGCGCGCCGATCTCGCCTTGCAGCCGGTCGATACGCTCGCGTGCCTCGTTCGCGCGCGCATCCGCACCGCGGATCCGCTGCAGCGTGTCGAACGCGTAGCCAGCCCCGGCAACGGCAAGCACGACACTCGCCGCAAGCGTCGCGTTGACGATCCGGCGCGTCGCCACGCCTTGCCATTCGGGCTCGGCGGGATAGGCGTCCACCTCGGGCGCTGCGGCCAGCAGGTCGGCTGCATCGAACAGCACCCACGGCGCATCGTCGGGCAGCTTCTGCTCGTAGAGCACGAGACGCGCGACGTCCTTCACCGGCTCGTCGGTGACACTGCAGACCACAGTCGGCTGGATCGATGGATCGCCCAGCACGACGCCGATCACCAGGCGTTCGCGCCTGAGTCGTGCTGTAGAGGCCTGGTCGGCGCGCGTGCACAGGTCGATCAGCACCGCGAACGGACGTCCGCTCTGGGTCGGGGCCGCCGCCCCGGCCCGGGCGAGCAGGCGGTCGACCAGCATCAGTCCAGGCGCGATCCTGGCGATCGATGGCTTGTCCGGCGCCGTCAGGCTGTGACCCACGCTGTGACCCACGCCGTAGCTCGCGCTGCCACTCGAATCATCGATCAGCGACTCCAGACAACCGACCGGTATGGCGTAGATCAGGCCGTCCTGCCGGGAACGATTGACCACGCGCACCCGCTCTATCGACAGGCCCTCGCGGATCACCATCGACTTGGCCGACTCGATCGACCGGGGCGCGCTGGCCATCCGCCGCTCTTCCGGATGGAACGCGATCACCCGATCGGCCTCGACGCGCGCCGTGCCCGCCGCCATACCGCTCGCACCGTCGGCGGTCACCCGCCAGTGGGCGAGCGTCTTGCTGGTGAGCCAGGTGGCAAGCCACACCTCGGCAGGCGCCTGGGCGGGCATCGAACGCTTGGCGAAGAAGGGGGGACGGGCCATGAGTCGCACGTGAGGCTCAGAGCGACTCGGAGAACAGCGCGTCATAGGCGCCGCCGGGAATGACCGTAGCCCTGAGCAGCAGCACGACCTCGCGCGCGACCGTGCGCTGGTTGCGCCGGTTGATGACGTCACCCAGAACCGGCACATCCATCAGCCCCGGCACACCACCCCGGGTTTCATCGCCCACCGAGCTGCGGATGCCCCCCAGGATGAGCGTGCTGCCCGACTGCGCGACCACCTGCATCAGGGACTGGTTCGTGCGCTGCACTGGCGCGGTGACCCGGGCGCCGCCGCCGATGTCGAAGGTCTGGAACTCCTGTACCCGGTTGAGCACGGGCACGATGGTGAGCTGCACTTCCGAGTCCGAGAGGATGTCGGGCTGCAGCGACAGCGTCACCCCATCGACCGCGAACGCCGCGGCCGCGCTGGTGGTGGTGGTGCCGCCGCCAGCACCAGCGACGATCGTCGAGGCGATGTTCGGCACATACGGCAACTGCTGGCCGTCGAAAATAACCGAGGGCGTATTGTTCATCGCCAGAACGCGCGGCTGGGAAATCACTCGAACCGTGGTGAACTGCTGCAGCGCGCGCAGCACGACCGAGATCGAGCCACGGGTGACATTCGCCGACAACGCGGGGTTGAAGCCGGGCGTGGTGATCGCGTTGGTACCCAGCAGCGAAACCGAGCCGGTGGTCGACCCGCTTAGCACCCGCGTCCAGTCGATACCGTAGCGGAACTCGTCGGTAAGGGTTACTTCAACGATGGAGGCCTCGATGTCGACCCGGCGCATCGCCACCGCCGAAAAGCGGTTGAGAAACTGTGAGACCCGGGCGAGTGCGGCGCCGTTCGATCGCACGGTGACGAAACCCATCTCGTGCATCACATGCACCTCGGCGTTCGACCCGGCAAGGTCGCGCAGGAACTGCCCGAGCCCGGCGGCATCGGTCTGGAATCGCCCGGTCACGGTGAACTGCGCCTGCAGCCCGGTACTGCCTTGCTGGCCGGAGGCGCCGGCCGCGGACCCGCCGGGCATGCCGCCACCCGCGCCGCCGGCGATCGACGCCGCACTGCCTCCGCCCTGCACCGTCGGCGACCCGCCCACCGTGTACTGTGCAACCAGACGCTGCATCACATGCAGCGGCAGCCTGAAGGTGTAGGACGCGGTGTCGGTGACGGTCACCGTGCGGCCGACACGGTCGACCACGAGCGCGAATCCGGCGGCCAGTGCCAGCCGTCTCATCGCAGCTTCCGCGCTCAGGTCGCGCAGATGCACGGTGACCGGGCGGTTCACCTGCACGCCTTCCATGAACAGCACGTTGTACTGGTGATCGCGGGCGAGGTTGGCGAGCAGCGCACCGAAGGGTACGCCGGCGGCCGACACCGACACCTCGCCGGACTCCGGCGTGGCGATCACCGCCCGCACGCGGATCGGATCCTCGGCGCGTTCGGTCAGCGTCGGGCGCGGCTCGACCACCGGCTCGAGCGCCTGCGCAACCAGCCGGCGCGACTCGGCACTGGCTGCAACACGCCGCTCGCTGAACGGCACAGCGCAGCCGGACAGAGCGAGCAGCGAGACGAGCGCGGCGACCGCGGCTGCACTGGGCACACTTGCGGCCCGGCCGCGACGGCCGGCCGGAAAAGGGGTCAGGGTCAGGGTCGATTTCCGCGGCACATGCCACACCGAAGCTCCGGCTTCGCAGGCGGAAATCGACCGTGACCCCTTTTCCTGCGCGCAGTTCGGTACGCTTGTTCGATTCACTGCTACCCCCTCAGATTCAGTGGACTAATTCGCGAGTTCGACCACCAGCAGTCGATTGCCCTGGATTTCGCCGCGCAGCCCGAGACGCGTCAGCGCGCGGCGCAGCACCTCGCGCAGATCAGCGCCGTTCACTTCAGCGACGTCCTCGATCATCAGCAGGGGCATCGATCTGAACTCGACGTCGAAGCCGTGCAGTCGCAGGAAGCTGCGCAAGGTCGCCTGCACCGTGCTGTTGGGCAGGAACAGCAGGCGCAGCGGATCGATCGCGTTCTGTGCAGGCGCCGCGCGTTCGGCGGCCGGTGCGGAAGCTGCGGAAGGCGCGGAAGGCGCGTCAGGTGCGGAAGGCGCAGCCGGCCCAGTCAGTGCAGCCACTGCAACCGGTGGAACCAGTGGAACCGGTACAACCCCCGGCGCCACTGACTGCGATCGCGCAGCCGCCACCACCAACGCTGCCGCGATCGGTTCGCTGATCCGTCCCTGCGCAGCCAGCGCCATGATCTGCTGCACCGCCTTGCGCCGGTCTTCGTCGCTTACCGGGCGGGCAAGCTCCGGATTGGCCGACACCACCTGGCTGAGGGATGCGGTCATCGACGCCTGAGCCTGCGCCCGGTCGACCGGCGCTGCGAGCGCCACCGGCATCACCGGCGCCGCCAGCGCCACCGCCGGTGGAGAGGGCGACGCGACCGGCAGTTCTGCCGCGGGCGCGGCTGGCGCCTCCGGTGCCGCGCGCGCTGGGCCAGTGGCAGCGGCAGCGGCAGTGGCAGTCGCAGCGGCAACAACCGCCTGCCGCACTGGCTCGCAGCCGTGATCGACCCGGCGGGTGGCGATCACTTCCAGGGTGGACGCCGATGGCGGCTGCACACGATGCTCGATCGAGCCTGCCGGGATACCGCCCGCAACCAGCAGTTCACGCACCCGGGCGATCCGCCGCTGTGCGATCGGCGA
>JBBRCD010000136.1:0-10922 GCA_038205245.1 Burkholderiales bacterium | reverse complement strand
TGCAGGCCTCGATCATCGCACTGGCGTCGACCAGCGTCAGCGCCAGCGGCTTCTCGCAGAACACCGCTTTGCCGGCGCGGGCACAGGCCTCGACCTGCGGTCGATGCAGGGAATGCGGCGTCGCCAGCACGATGGCGTGGACCGCCGGATCGGCCAGGGCGTCGTCGAGACTGGCCGACAGCCGCATGCCGTGTTCTTCGGCGAAGCTCTGGTGGGGTTGAAGATCCGGATCGATCGCCCGGACGAATCGCAGCGGCCGAATCTCGCCTGCGCGGTGCATCGACTTCACATGGCCGCGTCCCCAGCGGCCGAGGCCGACGATTGCTGCATCGATCATCCTGGACAACCTTTCAGGGCCTGTAGAGCCGCATGGCATTGTCGTGAAACACCGCGCGCTGATCGGCTGCCGGCAGATGCGACAGGCAGTCGCGCATCACGCCGAGCAGATGGGCATAGGTGGTCCACAGTTTCTCGATCGGAAAGTTGCTGCCGTACAGGCAGCGGCCGGGTCCGAACAGCGCCAGCGTGTCATCGATCACCGGCTTCCACAACGCCACCGAGCAGGCATGCGCGAACGTCCCCAGCCCGGACAGTTTGACCGAGACGTTCGGACAGGCGGCAAGCCGCGCCATGCCCTCGCGCCAGCGCGCCCATCCCGCCTCGCTGCGGTCTTCGAGCATGCCGGCATGCAGCAGCACGAAGGTCAGGCGCGGAAACGCCTGCGCGAGCGCGGCGGCATCGGCCATCTGCGAGGTGAACACCTGCACCTCGAACAGCAGCCCGCGCTGCTCCACCGCGCGCAGACCGGCCCGCCAGGCAGGATCGTTCATCATGTCCGGACGCGCAGCGAAGCGGTAGCTCGGGTTCTGGTGCCAGTGCAGTTGTTGGCGGATCCCACGCAGGTTGCCCGCCGCCATAAGCCGGTCGAGCGTGGCAACAGCGCCGGGACTCGCCAGATCGGCGTAGCCCACGCTGGCCTGCGGAAACCCGTACCGGGCCGACACCGAGGCGACCCACTCGATCTCCTCCACTTCATCGCCGGGCGCGACATTGACCTGGATGTACACCGACTTCACCACACCCTGGGCGCTCACCTCCTCGATGAACTCGGTCGCCGGATAGTCCCTGCGCAATGCGTCGTAGTCGCCGAAGATGCGTGGCAGCGCCGGGCCGTTCAGCCAGGGCGTGTGTACGCGGCGCCAGATATGGTGATGGGCATCGATGATCGGCTGGCTGCTCACGGCTTGCAGGATCGTTGAATGCATGGCGATGGTGTCACTCGGGCTGGATGCCCGCTTCCCGAATCAGCCTGACCCAGCGCGGCACTTCCACCGCGACGAACTTGGTGAACTCCTCCGGCCCCATCGATTCCGGGGCGACCGACAGCCCGGCCATCCGCTGCTGCACATCCGGACGGTTCAGCGCCTTGATCGCCGCATCCGACAATCGCTGGACGATCTCGCGCGGGGTGCCCGCAGGCGCCATCATGCCCCACCAGATGGTGAGCTCGAAACCTGGCAGATCTTCGGTTAGTGACGGGATCTCGGGCGCCAGCGCAGAGCGATTGCGCGAGGTGACGCCAAGCAGCTTGAGTCTGCCCGCCTTCCACTGACCCATGCCGGCGGTAAAGTCGGTGAAGGTGAACGCGATCTGTCCGCCGACCACTTCGCCGATCGCAATCGGAATGCCCTTGTACGCCACCTCGACGAACTCGATGCCACCCAGGGAACGCAGCATGCCGAGCGACACCTGGGCCCCGCCCGAGCCGAACCCGCCGGCAAGCGCCCCGCGCTTCGCCTTCGCCACCGAGATGAACTCTTTCACATTGGTCGCCGGGAAGTCCGAGCGTACAGCGAGGATCAGCGAAGTCTGCGCCAGTCGGGCGACATAGGCAAAGTCCTTGAGCGGGTCGTAGGCCAGCTTCTTGAACAGCCCGACATTCGCCGCCAGCGTCGTGTTGGTGCCCATCAGCAGGGTGTACCCGTCCGGCGTCGCGCGAGCGACATCGGTTGCGGCGATCGTCCCTTGGGCACCTGCCCGGTTCTCGACCAGCACAGGCTGGCCGAGCGTTTCCTGCATCGGCCCGGCCAGCAACCGGGCCAGCTGGTCAGGGCCGGCCCCGGGGGTGGTCGGCACGATCACACGGATCGGCCGGGTCGGAAACGACTGGGCCGGCACGCTGGCGGCAGCGATCAGCAGGGTGCCGAACATCAGTCCGGCAGCCAGATGGTGACGCGTCATGGCATCCTCCTCGTTGAGCGGGAATCTGGCGGCTGCAGCCGCTCTACCCAGCACCGGCATCGTACGCTGCCCGTCATGCACGCGGCAAGCCGCTGACTCGACAATCTCTGACTCGACAACCTCTGACTCGGCAGACGCTGACTCGGAAGCCTTTGACTCGCCACACTCCAGGAGAACCGATGGACACCGAAGAGCAGTATGAGCGCGGCCTCGCGCTGCGCCGACAACTGTTCGGCGCCGACACCGTGGCCAAGCGGATGAACTCGCTTGGCGAGTTCGGCGCGCCGCTTCAGCACATGGTCAACGCCTATTCGTATGGCGACGTGTGGAGCCGACCGCAACTCGACCTGCGCTCGCGCAGCCTGGCGATGATCGGCATCACCGCGACCCTCAACCGGCAGAACGAACTCAAGGTGCATGTCGAAGGCGCCCTGAACCAGGGCGTCAGCGCCGAGGAGATCCGCGAGGTGCTGCTTCTGGTGGCGATGTATGCCGGACTGCCGGCATCGATCGATGCACACAAGTCCGCACTGGAAGTGATCAACGCCCGTGCCAACGCGCAATCGGACTCGGCATCGGCAGGTCAAGGCACCGCTGCGAGCAAGTGATGCACGAGAAGTTCATGCGCGCCGCCATCCGCCTGTCGATCGCGCGGATGCGCGCCGAGCAGGGCGGGCCATTCGGCGCGGTAATCGTTCGCGACGGCGTGATCGTGGCCCGCGGCTGGAACCGTGTGACCTCCGCCAACGATCCCACTGCCCACGCGGAGGTCACCGCGATCCGCCGCGCATGCCGGAAGCTTTCCAGCTTCCAGTTGGACGACTGCGATCTCTACACCAGCTGCGAGCCCTGCCCGATGTGCCTTGGCGCCATTTATTGGGCGCGGCTGCGCTCGGTCTGGTACGGCAACACGCGCGCTGACGCCGGGCACATCGGATTCGACGACGATCACATCTACCGCGAGGTCGCACTCCCTGTGGAAGCGCGCAGCATCCCGACACGGCAGATTCTGCGTGGCGAGGCGATCCAGGCGTTCGAAGAATGGCAGGCGAAGGCCGACCGGGTAAGGTACTGAAGCAGCGGCAGCCGGTCGGCCAGGCCAGGGGCGGCCACACCGCCGGCGAGCCCGGTTACTGGTTGCGACCCTTGCCCTTGCGGTCCTTGGCCTTCTTCGCCTTCTTCGCCTTCTTCGGCTTCTTCGCGGTTGAGCTGTCGCTGGTACCGTAACCTACGTCGCGCACCTCGGTGTTCATCTTCACGTCGTTGCGCCGCTGGGTGGCGATCAGCTTGCCGGTCTCGAAGTAGTCCCCCTTCACCGCAAGCTCGGCTGCCTTGTCGAACTCCGGTGACCACTCGCCGAGCGAATAGCCGAACCAGGGCGCCTGCGGCCTGAGCGGTGGCAGCCCTAGCTCTTCCCAGATCTTCTTCGCCGCTTCCATGTACTCGCGCTTGGGCAGCGAGATCGGTGGGAACTTCTCCTTGAGCGTCGCATCGATGAGCACCGAGGCGTCGGTTCCGCCGTTGCGCTTGCTGCGCGGGCCGTGACCCTGGTCGCGGTGGTGGAGTATCTCGATGTCCAGCGCCGGGTTGGCTCGATACGACATCGCCCACAGCAGCGCGTCGGCATTGTTCGCGTCGATGTCCTCGTTGACCGCGATGACATACTTGCCGGCCGCCCGGTGCAGCGATGCAGCCCCGTAGAGCGCGCGCCAGATCTCGTTGGGCGGCGTCTTGCTGTCCATGACCAGCGACACCACTTTGCGCAGGTTGGTCAGCGGCTCATGCATCACCACCTTCTTCACGCCCTGGATGCCAAGGACGTTCTTCAGGTGGTTGTGAAACAACGGCTCCATCGCCACCCGCTTGATCAGGCTCGATTCGCTCGGCGTCACCTGCGAGATGATCGACGTGAGAATTGCCTTCTTCCTGCGCGTGATGCAGGTCACGTCCATGTAGGCGTTGAACTCCTGCAGGTTCACATGGCCATGGGACTCGCCGAACGGCGCCTCGGGCTCGAGCCATTCGGTATTGATGAAGCCCTCGATCACGATCTCGGCCTCGGCCGGCACCAGCAGGTCGACCGTCTTGGCGCGTACCACGTTGACCGGCGCACCGATCAATCCGCCGGCGACATGGAACTCGTCGACACTCTCGGGCAGCTTCTGCACTGAAGTGAAGGTGACGCAGGGCGGCGCACCCAGAACCACCGCCGCTGGCAGCCGCTCGCCGCGCGCCTTCGCCTTCTCCCAGTGGATGTAGATGCCGGGACGCAGCTCGAGCGACGGATTCATCCCCAGGCGCCGCGGGCCCTTGACCTGGCCGCGGTAGTTGCCCATGTTCTGCACGCCGGTCTCGGGATCCTTGGTGATGTACTGCGACAGCGTGGTGTACGGCGCGTTGTCCCAGCCCGGGGTGGAGATCGGCACCGGAATCGCGTCCAGGCCCATGCCAGGCTTGTCCAGATCGTCGCCCATGATCACGATCTCATGGCACGGCGCGTTGTCGACGATTCTGGGCGGAATCGGGTTGGCCGCCGCCTTGTTCCAGGTCGAGTCGATCTGGTCAAGTTCGCAGCCGATGCCGATCCGGTAGATCTCGCGGTTGGCGGCCAGCGCGCCGACCACCACCGGGATGTCGTACTTGCGGCCCTTGCTGTCGACAACGTTATTGAACAGAAAGGCCTTGCGGTCCTTCTCCTCGATGCCGCCGCGGAACTGCCAGCGCACCAGCGGGTGCATCTCGGTGTCCTTGTTGATCGGACGGTCGACGGTGATCAGCATGCCGGCAGCATCCAGCGCAGCGATGTGGTCATGCAGATCAGGATAGGTCCGCGCGAGAGTCGGCGCCGAAGCGCGTGCCGCCTTGCCGGCGCTCTTCGCAGCCGCGGGTGGTGCCGCCAACGACGCCTTCTTGCCGGCAGCCTTTGCGCCGACCTTCACTACCTTCTTTACTGCTTTCTGCACTGCCGTATCCATGAGCTGTCTCCTGCGGGAACCGGCAGTTATACCAAGCCCCAGAGTTAGGTGCGTTGCGACTCTGTGTGGATCCTTCTGGCAGCCGCCGGTCAATCAGCCCGGATGCCGGTCGCCTTCACCACCTGGGTCCAGCGGGCGATCTCGGTGCGGATCAGTGCGGCGAATACCTCGGGCGTGCTGCCCACCGGCTCGGAGCCCTCGGCCACCAGCATCTCGCGGATCTGCGGTGACTGCATCGCCTTGACCGATTCCGCGTTGAGTCTCGCAATTATCGGCGCCGGGGTCTTCGCCGGGGCGAGCAGCCCGGTCCAGGACGAGTATTCGAACCCGCGCACACCCGCCTCCGCAATGGTCGGCAGGTCAGGCAGCACCGAGGCGCGGCGCGCGCTGGTCACCGCCAGCGCGCGCAGCCGGCCCACGCGCACATGCCCGAGCGAGGTCGAGATGGTCGCCATGTTCACATGCACCTCGTTGCCCAGCAGCGCCTGCACCGAGGGCGCCCCACCCTTGTACGGCACATGCACCATCTTCGTACCGGTGAGGTGCATGAACAGTTCCATCGACATGTGGGTGCCGGTCGCCGCGCCGCTGGTACCGAAGTTCAGCTGTCCGGGCCGGGCCTTGGCCAACGCGATCAGCTCCTGCACCGACTTCACCGGCAGCGACGGGTGCGCCACCAGCAGGTTCGGAAACGCGGAGAGCAGCGCGATTGGCGCGAGGTCGCGCTGACTGTCGAACGACAGCTTGGTTTGCAGCGCGGGGGTTGCGGTGAACGAGGCCGCGATCGCCAGCAGGGTGTGGCCATCGGGCGCGGCACGGGCGACGATCTCGGTGCCGATCACACTGCCCGCACCCGGCCGGTTATCGACCAATACCGTCTGGTTCAGCGCCACGCCAAGCATCTGGGCGAGCGGGCGCGCGACCAGGTCAATCGACCCGCCAGCGCTCTGGGGCACGATCAGGCGGATCGGCTTGCTCGGCCAGGCCTGGGCAGCACTGTCGGGTACCGCCGCCACGGTGGCCAGTGCACCGACCGCCATCGCGATCAGCAGAAGAGTGTTGCTGTTGGCCTGCGCACGGCCTGCAGGCCAGAACACGCGTTCATGGGGACAGACCCTGAGGGTCTGTCCCCGGGCATCCATCCCCTTCGACTCGTCGCTGCACAGTTCTTGGGGACAGACCCTCAGGGTCTGTCCCCGGGGGTCTGTCGGCTTCGATTCGCCGCGGCGGGCAGCATCGGTGACGGGCGATGCAGGATGCAGCACGCTTCGATCCATCCTCATTCGGTGCTCAAGTTGAGCGAGCGCACCAGCTTGACGTTATGCACGATCGTCTCCTGGACCAGCTTGCGAAACGCCTCCGGCGTGCTGGTCATGATCTCGGTAGCCTGCGCCGCCATCTGCGTCTTCACCTCCGGCCTGCTCATTGCCGACACCAGACCGGTGCGCAGGCGCTCCAGGATCGGTGCCGGTGTGCGCCTTGGCGCGATCACCCCGTTCCAGGCACTGTAGTTGTAGCCGGCAACAGTCTCGGCGATGGCCGGCATGTCCGGCAGCAGCCCTGTCCGTTTGGGCAGCGTGTGTCCCAGCGCCTTGACCTTGCCGCCCTTGAGCATGCCGATCACCGAGGGCGCCGGATTGATCGACCAGTGGGATTCGCCAGTCATCACCGACGGCACGGCTGCCCCGCCCTTGAATGGCACATGAAGGGAATCGAACTTGCCCAGCGAAAGCAGCAGCGCACCCGCGAGGTGACTTTGCGACCCCGGGCCGGCCGAGGCCATGTTGAGTGCGCCCTTCTTCGCCCGCGCGAGCTCGATCAACTCGGCCACCGAGTTCACCCCGAGCGACGGACTCACGATCAGCACATTTGGCGTCACACCCACCGTGGTGATGTATTCGAAGTCGGTCATCGGGTCGAACGGCTGTCGCTTCTGAACGAATGGGGCGATAGTCAGCGCCGGGGGCGAGGCAAAGATCACGGTGTAACCGTCCGGGTTGGCCGACTTTCCGATCTCCATGCCCAGGGTGCCGCCCGCACCTGGCCGGTTGTCGATGATCACCTGCTGGCCGAGCACCTCACCCAGGCCGTTGGCGACGATCCGGCCAAGCGTATCGGTGCCACTGCCGGGCGCGTTCGGCATCATCATCCGGATCGGCTTGACTGGAAACGCCTTGACCGGGTCGGCGCCGACCGCCGCAGTGGCGGGCACGATGGCCGCCACCGCGACCAGCACCAGTGTCGGGACTTGCATCTGAATCGACTCCTCCTGGCGGGACAGTGCCGCGTACCCACCGCATCACGATCTGCGGCCGGCTCCGGGCGATCGGGCCAGAACCGCGACCCATCATCGCAGTAAGCATACATCAAGGTCGCGACCCTCCGGCCGGGGGAGCGCCACGAAGAATACGCAGGCGGCATGCGCGACCGCCGTCGGGTGGCGGCCGGCGAGACGCGCCCGGACCTGATTCACGAGACCGGTCCGCCACTCCCATGGACATGGGCGAGCAGTTGCGTCCGGTCCATAGCCGCGATTCCCATCGTAATCGCGGTGCGACCGGCGGCAGCGAAATCCGTGCCGGTCAAGGTTGTTCCCAGCTGATAGAGCGCCGCGGCGACGGGTGTCGCCACTGCGGCCGCCGCGGCGAGTGCGAGAAACGGCAGCAGGCCGTGGCCGAAGTCTTCGATGTAGTACCGATGGGCGAGCGTATCCGGCGCCTTGATCCGGCGGTTTGCCTCGCCGCTGCCGATGGCGGCCACCAGATCATCGGTGTCGGTGACCCAGGGTTCGACCGTGCCATAGCGCTGCATCTCGGCGGCGACCCGAGGCATGGCGTGCCCGAACGCGGCAGCGACCGCGATACGTTCGTCATCCAGGGCGTGCATCACCCGCGCCACGCCAGGCGTGATGCCCTGCACGTAAAAGGTGAAGTCGCCCCCGGTCGCCTCGACCCACGCCGCACCGAGCACCGCGCCCGGCACATGCAAAACCATATTCAGGTTGGCCAGGCTCGAGTTGAGCACATCGGGCACCGATTGCGCGACCGGATACAGCGCGCGCGCCAGTCGCGCTGCCGCCTGCGACCCCGGGAGCGCGCCAAGGCGCAGGTACTTCGCGCGCCCGGTTATGGTCACCCGCGCTGGCTGGTACTTGCGCGCGATGCAGGACAGGGTGTGGAACTCGGCCACCGATGGCCGCTGCCCGCTTGCCACTCGAGCGTAGGAGTGCGCAAACTCGAGCGCGCCCCCGGTATGGCCGGGGTTGAGCACCACCGGCACCGCATGCGCGCCAGCCAGAGCCAGGTCACGTGCCACCGCCACATGCGATAGCGTGGGCAGGCAGACCAGCGCCACGTCGGCGGTCTCGATCGCCTGGCGCATGTCGGTCGTGATCAGCGAGACCGGCGCAAAGCCCTCGCCCAGCACGCCTTCGTACTCGACACCACCTCGCGCGATGAACGGGGCCAGCGTCGATACCGACCGGTTCCACAGGGTCAGCCGGTGTCCAGCCTGTGTCAGTTCTGCGACTGCAGCAGCACCGCCGGCGCCTGCCCCAAGGATTGCTACCCGCATCACCACCCCTTTTCCGTGATCACACAGTGTGATCAACGCTGACGATCGATGTCAAGACGGGCACTGCGCCGGACACCGCACCCACACAGTGCGTTCTGCCCGCCGGTCTGACGCGACCCGCCCCGCGACGTGGCACACGAACAAGGCTGCCTGCGCGTAGCCAGGCAGACGCTTCACCCGGCCAAATGCACCCACCCGCCGACCACGCGAAACAATCGGCCTCCTCATGTCAGCGGCGCATCAGTCAGCCGCGTTGATAGAGGTGTCACCGAGGAGGGAACCCTGTTCAGACTGCTCAGGAAAGTGCCCGGCACATCCGCTGCGCGCTGCATCATGGGGCTCGCTCTGGTCGCCATGCTCGCGATGACCGTACCGGCCGCCGCGCATCAGGGCCGCGGTCAAGCTGCCATTTACGGGTACGGCGGGCCGCGCGTGAGCATCAACGTTGGCGGTCCGGCGCATTCGCCGTACTACGCGCCGCACCGCGCGCCGTACTACGCCGCGCCGGCTCGGTACTACAACCTGCGTCCCCCGGTCTACAATGCGCGCCCGTTCTACTACGCACCCCAGGTGATCTATTCACCACCCCTGGTGTACTCGGCGCCCATCCTCTACGCGCCGCAAGTGGTGTACGCGCCACGCGCCGCGGCGCCGGTCTATATCGAGCGCGATGACCTGCGGCCCCCGCCGCCGGTCGCGTCGTGGTATGGAGGTCACACCGCACATCCGTAGCGGCAAGCTGCGCGCGCTCGCTGTGACCACGGCGCAGCGCGCGCGCAGCTTGCCGAGCGTGCCGACGTTCGCCGAGTCCGGAGTCAAGGGCTTCGATGCGGCACAGCGGTACGGTGTGTTGGCGCCTGCGGGTACGCCGGTGCCGATCATCGACCGGCTGCATCGCGCAGTCGTCGTTGCGCTGGGCGACGCGGAGCTGATCGAGCGCATGGCGAGCGACTGATCGGAGCCGGTGGGCAGTACACCGGCGCAGTTTGCCGCGCACATCAGGGCAGAAATGGCATGCTGGAAAACCGTGATCGAGCAGACCGGCATCAAGGTCGAGTGACTGGCTGCTGGAAGTACTGATCGACCACCCGGACAAAGGCAGCGACGTTTGGGCGCCTTCCCGCTGCACATGGGTCCACGCACACAGACCTTCGGCCCCGATCCACGCGGCAGCGGTGTTCAGCACTACATGTTGTTGGACGCAAGCCTGGAGCACCGCGGCCATCAGTATCCGGCGTGGCCAACGCTGTTCATCGATTGCGGCATTGCATTGACGGTGGTGAACGCAGGCCAGCAGGGGCCGGAGGTGGCGATACTGCAGTGTTCGGCACCGGAGATCGGGCGTTGACGAATTGATGACGGCATGGCGGGGCGCGCGGTGGAGCGCACCCTGTGCTCGCTAGTCCGGCTTCGCGCCCGATGCTTTTACCACCTTGCCCCACTTCGCCATCTCGCTCTTCAGAAACGCGGCGAACTGCTCCGGCGTGCTGCCCACCGGCTCGGAACCATCGGCGATCAAGGTGTCGCGTATTTCGGTGTTCCTTACCGTATGCGCGATATCGGCCGAAATGCGCTTCACGATCGCCGCCGGGATGCCCGCTGGGCCGAGCACACCGCGAAACGCATCCATCTCGTAGCCGGGCAGAGTCTCCGACATCGACGGTACATCCGGCAGAGCACTGACCCGCTTGCGGCTGCTCACTGCAATTGCTCGCAGCCGGCCACTGCGCAGGAACGGGGCTGCGGAAGCGGTGGTCGTCATCAGCATGGTCACCCGCCCGGAGATGACGTCGGTCGCCGCCTCCGGGATGCCTCGATATGGAATGTGCAGCAGGTCGATACCGGCCATGCTCTTGAACATCTCGGTGGCGATATGCGGGGCCGTCCCGGAGCCTGGAGAGGCGTAGGTGAGTTGCCCCGGCTTGGCCTTCGCCACGGCGATCAAGTCCTTGACGGTCTGCACCGGCAGGGTCGGACTGACCAGCAGGATGTTGGCCACCGAATCGATCTGGGTCACCGGCGTGAAGTCGCGCACCGGATCATAGGGCAGCTTGGCATGCAGGCTGGGATTGATCACGAACGTCGTCGTATTCACCAGATAGGTATGGCCGTCCGGCTGAGCCCGGGACACGA
>JBBRCD010000135.1:0-11216 GCA_038205245.1 Burkholderiales bacterium | reverse complement strand
CCACCGCGTAGTCGCCAGCTTGGTATGCGGGGCGATGATGCGCGCGGCGACCATGGCGCACACCAGATCGCGTTGGCGACTCGGGCGTGCGCCAAGCAGGGCAGCGAAACCCAGGCGTTGCATGGCTACACGAACGGCTTGAGCCGGGCCGTGAATCTGCGCGCTGATCGCCTCGAAGCGGTCGGTGAGCGGGCCACACTGCTCGCCTCGCAGCACGGCTCGAATGCTATGAATCTGCTCGTCGGAGAGTGACGACAGGTTGGCCAGAGTGCGCTTGCGCACCCGCTTGCCCTCGCGGTAGGACTCGCGCAACAGGTAGGCGGGGCGGGAGCCTCGATTCGGAACGGCATCGATGTGCATGACGACATGATACACATCCGAGCCGTATTTGCAAGCATATTACATGGCTACAAAATGACACCGCAATCAGCCCCGAAACCGACCCGCTTCCCTCTCAAATAGCCCCCGTCGCCGCACAGCCATCGGCTGGAACTTCAGACTAAGGATAGCGGCTAGTCTCTGACAAAGCGATCCCGCCGCGGAGGTATCGGCCGGTACCGGCTCGCCCCAGCGCTCGCACTTGGGGTCGGCCGCAAGGCGCGCTGGTGGGTGGACGAGCGTCTCGGATCGCCGCCGCAGCGAGGCAAAAGAGGAGGAACGGGCCCGCGCAGCGGGACCGTTACGGGGGACACGAGTGGCGGCGGCGATCCGATACGCTCGTCCCCGGCACGATGCGAGAAACAGCCCTGGATGCAGCGAACCAAGGGCTGAGACATCGTCAGTGCCTGTTTGCTCACGCCACGGACCACCCCGCATGAGTACGAGGTCGCCAGTCACGCTGGGTGAAGCATCCGGCTCAGGGCCGCTGGTGCGTCCAGGCCAGCAGCGCATCGAAGGCTGGCTGGGCTGCGAGCGCCTTCGGGTGATTGACGATCATCACCACCACGCTGCGCCGACCGCGCGCATCGAGCACATAGCCGGCGATCGCGCGCACGTCGTTCAGCGACCCGGTCTTGATATGTGCCTGTCCGGCAACCGTCGAGTTGGCGAGGCGCTTTCGCATCGTGCCGTCCGAGGCGACCAGCGGCAGCGATGCCATCAGCTCCGGCATCACAGCGCTGCGAAACGCCGCCTGCAGCAGACTGGCGAGTCCGCGCGGCGTGATGCGCTCGCTGCGCGACAGGCCGGATCCATTCTCCAGCGCGAGCTCAGGCAGAGCGAGTCGCTTTGCCTTCGCCCAGTCGCTGATCGAGCGTACCGACTTTGCCCAGGTCGCCGGCGCGCCCAGGGTCTGCGCCCCCAGGGTCAGATAGACCTGCTGGGCCATCACGTTGTTGCTCCACTTGTTGACGTCGCGCACGATCTCCGACAGCGCGGGGGAGGTGTTCGAGGCGAGCGTGCGTGCTTTCTCGGGTACGGCGCCCTCACGCAGCTGCCCGCTGAAGCTGCCACCGAGTTCGCGCCACAACTGCTGGAACAATCCGAACACATAGTCCTGATGTGACAGCACGCTGATCGGCCAGACACGCTCGCCGCAGCCTGGTGGATAGCTGCCGGCCACACTCACCTTCGCCGCCGACGCGCCGCCCTGGACGTTGACTGCGAGCTTGGCAAACGGGTTGCTGCAATCAATGGTGGCGTCGGCCTTGACTGCGCCGCTAAGCGTCATCTGCGGTAGCGGTGGATCGAGCGCGACGTTGACCGTCGAGCGTCCTGCGTCCGGCAACAGGCGCAGCATCACGGCACGAAAGTTGATCAGCAGTGCGTCCGGCGGCGTGTTGTAGGGTCGGGCGGGTTCGTTGTCGAATACGCTCGCGTCGCGGGTGTCGATCGCAAACGCGCTGCGATCGAGTACCAGATCGCCGCGGATCTCGCGGATGCCGCGCGCCCTCAGGGTGCGCAGCATCAGCCAGAACGCTTCCTGGGTGAGTCTGGGGTCACCGCTGCCGCGCAGCACCAGATCGCCGTCGAGCAGATCGCCGCGCTGCTCTGCGGCCGACAGCAGCTCGGTGCGCCAGGTGAAGGACGGGCCGAGCAGCTCGAGTGCGGCATAGGTGGTGAGCAGCTTGATCGTCGAGGCCGGGTTCATCGCGGTATCGGCGTTGAATGCGACGACCGGGTCAGCGGCGTCCACATCCTGCACGAAGACGCCGACCGAAGTCTCAGGAATACCGGCGCGGTTGAGCGCATTGGCCACCGACGGTGGCATCGGGGCGCGCGATTGGGCATGGCTGTCGGAGGCGCCTGCTGCCAGCAGCCAAAGCAACACAAGCATGCCACCGCGCAAGCGCATGCTGGCGACGCCGCAGGACGCAGGAAACGTCATTGCAGGCTTACCGTCTGGCCTGCGCCGGCCACCGCAACCGGCCAGTGCAATTGCGCCCGCACCACCTGTTCGAAAGTCGCCGCGATGCTGGCTTCTCCATGCACGATCCAGGTCTGGCGCGGTGGCTGCTCGAAGCCCTTCAGCCAGCCCAGCAGTGCCGCCTGATCGGCATGCGCCGACAGGCCGCCTATCGTGTAGAGCTTTGCCCGTACCGGTACCTGCTCACCGAACAGACGCACCGACTTCGCGCCATCGACCAGCCGGCGGCCGAGCGTGCCTTGCGCCTGGAAACCGCTGATCAGTACCGCACACTCGCTGCGCGGCAGGTTGTGCATGAGATGGTGCTTGATGCGTCCAGCGTCGCACATGCCACTTGCCGAGATGATCACTGCGCCGCCGCGGATCTCGTTGAGCGCGATCGAATCCTCGACCGACTCGGTGAAACGGATACGCAGACTACTGTTCGACGTGGCGAGCCAATGCTGGAGCTGTGTGGCCTCCGCGTCCAGATCCGCTCTGTGGGCGAGGGTGATCTGGCTGGCGGCGGTAGCCAGAGGCGAATCGACATAGACGTCCATCGGCGGCAGCCGTCCTTCCCGGGTGAGCCGGATGATCAGCATCAGCAGGTCCTGGGTTCGCCCGACGGCGAACGCCGGGATCACCACATTGCCGCGCCGATGTGCCAGCGCCGTGGTCAGGGCCTCGACCAGTTCGTCGATGGTCGCCTCGAGCGAGCGGTGCAGGCGGTTGCCGTAGGTCGATTCCACCAGCAGCGTGTCCGCATGGGCGATGTGTGCCGCATCGCGCACGATCGGATGACCGGGCTGGCCCAGATCGCCCGAGAACACGATGCGGTGGGCGCCGCGCTCGCTGTCGATGACGACTTCGATGATCGAGGAACCCAGAATGTGCCCGGCATCGCGCAAGGTGATCTCGATCGCCGGATGCGGCCGGAACGCTGCGTCGTAGTCGTGCGCGGCGAACAGCCCGATCGTGCGCTCGGCATCTTGCGTCGTGTAGAGCGGTTCGACCGGTTCATCAGCCAGCCTGTTGCGCTGCGAACGCCGCGTCGACCTGGACTCATTCGCCCATTGCGCTTCCTTCTCCTGAATATGCGCCGAATCGCGCAGCATCACCGCGACCAGATCGGCCGTGGCCGCGGTCGCATGAATCGGCCCGCTGTAGCCCGCCGCGACCAACCGGGGCAGCAGACCGCTGTGATCGATATGGGCATGGGTCAGCAGCACGAAGTCGAGGCTGCCGGGATCGAACGCGAACGCGCGACGGTTCTTGCCCGCGGCCTCGCGCCCACCCTGGAACATGCCGCAATCGACCAGGAAGCGCACTGTTCCAGTGTCCACCAGGTAGCATGACCCGGTGACTTCGCCCGCGCCGCCGAGAAAGGTGAGTGTTGCAGAAGGGCTCATAGGTCAGTGCTCGCGATCAGCGCGGCGCGGGTGCCTTCGATCAGATGATCGATTTCGCCCTCGTCGATAACGTACGGCGGCATGAAGTAGACGGTGTTGCCGATCGGGCGTAGCAGCAGGCCGCGTGCCAGCGCTTCGGTGAACATGCGGCGCGCGAACCCCGGGTCGGTGGTGTCGGCCTCGAACGCCCAGATCATGCCCAGATGACGGAAGTTGCGCACCGCCGGCAGGCGAGCCAGTTCCTGTGCCCGCGTGGTCAGGCGCGAAGACAGCGCGCGGTTGCCGGCGATCACGTCGTCTTCGGCGAACAGGTCGAGCGTGGCGAGTGCGGCACGGCAGGCGAGCGGGTTGCCGGTGTAGGAATGTGAGTGCAGGAAGGCGCGTGCGCTGCTGTCGTCATAGAACGCGGCGAATACCTGGTCAGTGGTGAGCACCACCGACAGCGGCAGATAGCCGCCGGTGAGTCCCTTCGACAGACACAGAAAGTCCGGCACGATGCCGGCCTGCTCGCAGGCGAACAGGGTGCCGGTGCGGCCCATGCCGGTCATGATCTCGTCGGCGATCAGATGCACTTCGTACCGGGTGCACAACGCGCGCGCGCCGCGCAGATAGTCCGGGTGGTACATGCGCATCCCGGCTGCGCCCTGCACCAGGGGCTCGATGATCAGCGCGGCGATCGATGCATGGTTACGCTCGAGTTCGGTCTCGAGTGCGGCCAGCGCGTCTATCGCGCATTCCGGACAGCAGGGGTTGCCGTCAGCCTGCCGAGTCGACCCGGGTGATGGCGTGGGCGTCGGAACGATCCGCGGTGCGCGCAACAGGGGCGCGTAGGCGTCGCGAAAAACGGCGAGGTCGGTGACCGACAACGCGCCCAGCGTCTCGCCATGATAGCTGCCAGCGAGTGCGACGAACTGTTGTTTGGACGGCTTGCCGCAATTTCGCCAGTAGTGGAAGCTCATCTTCAGGGCGATCTCGGTCGCCGATGCACCATCACTGCCGTAGCTCGCATGGCCAAGACCGGAGCCGTCCGCATGGCGCGGCGCCAGCGCCGACAGGCGCTCGGACAGTTCCACGACCGGGCGGTGGGTGAAGCCGGCGAGCATTACATGGTCCAGCGTGTTCAGTTGATCGACCAGTTGTGCATTGATGCGCGGGTTGCAGTGGCCGAACAGATTGACCCACCAGGAGCTGACCGCATCCAGGTAACGGCGTCCGTCCAGGTCATACAGCCAGACCCCCTCACCGCGTGCGATCGGCACCATCGGCAGCGTCTCGTGCTGCTTCATCTGGGTGCAAGGGTTCCACACATACTGCAGGCTGCGGGCAAGAAGATCCCGATTGAGATCCCGATTGCGAACCTGATTCGGATCCTTGTTGGCACTCATCGATCGATGCTGCTACTCGCGCATTGCAGTGAAGTTGTCGCGGCCGGTGTCGCTAATGACCTTGACCGTGGCGCTGAATTTGCTTGAATGCATATGCGGCAAGAATACCGTGAATCAACTCGCATACTCGTTTCCGACCTGTTCCTGTCACGCTGCGCTGCGTTTCGTACTGTCCTCGTTCCTTAGGTGTTCCACACTCCAGGAGGTGCCAGACGATGTTGAATGTGTCCCGGTTGATCGAAGCCCAATGCGATGCGGTGAAGTTGCCGTTGGTGGCGGTAACCATCGCCGCTGTCCCGTGTCGGGACACCCCGGTGATTCTCACCCTGCACTGGCATGGGTTCGTTCGCGAGCGCCTGGCCGACCTGCCCGAAGCCAATGCAGTGAGTTTCAGATCGGTGCCGAGCTCCGCCGTGCAGTTGAACGAGCGCTGGGACGATCTTGAAGAACTCGACCGCGCCGCGCTGGATGCAGCATGGACCTTCGGTGCCTGGGATGTCGCGCGCTCGGAGCGTCGCGGCTGTCTGCGCCCGGGCGCCGAGTCGCGCGAGTTTCTCGAATGCCGGCAGGCGTTCAGTGCGTTTCCGTTCGGCGTCGACGGCAGCGACGTGGTGATCGCAGAAGCGCCGGACCATGAGGAACTGCTGTCGCTCGCCCAGGTGCGCGGCTATCTGATGTGGCTGTTTCGTCCGGTGTGCAACGGCATCTGGAAGGAAGTCGCCGATGATGCGACGCTCAATGTGGATGGCACGCGCCCGCTGCCGTGTCCGGTCGCGCCGGTCAGTCCGAAGCTGGAGCGCGATGCAAAGACCGTCTATCGGCTGGGCGCGTCAGGCACGCTGCTGGTCTGATCAGCGGTGATTCTCGCGCTGGTGAAGTCGGCGAAGATCGAGGCGCAGTAGCCGCGTGCCTCAATCCGCCCTGATCGACCGGGCGAAGTGGACCAACAGCCGGTTGAACCGGTCTGGCTCGTCTGCGAACAGCGCGTGCCCGGAGCGGTGGAAGACTTCGACCCGTGTACGCCGGCGATGCTGCCGCAGGTTGAACGCCTGCTCTGAGAACTGCGGGGTCACCGCATAGAGCAGTGGGCGGTCGAGCGCACGCACGATCTCGCGCCAGTGCTCGCGGGGGATCGCTGTCGGGAACAGCGACAGGCTCGCCTCCAGTGGCAGACACAGCGCCCCGTCCACCAGGCCACGCAGTTCAGCCTCCGGGCGGGCGATCCTGAAGATTGCCCGCATGAAGTCCTTCAGTGCAGGCTCGCGCTCGACCCGCAGGCGGTCGGTGAACAGCGTGCCGGGCGCCGGTGCCGGATCTTCGCCAACCGAGCTGTCGACCAGCACCACCCCGGCGAACGGTGCGCTGCCGTACAGGTGGATCGCCTGGAGTGTCTCCAGTGCTGCGAGCGACCAGCCGACGACGATTACCGGTGCGTGGGCGGCGGCGAACTCATGCAGGTCGCGGGCGCGGGTCGAGATGTCGTAGCCGTGATCCGGGATATCGGACTCGCCTTGCCCGCGCGGATCGAGTGCGAACACGGTGCGGCTGCTGCCGAGCGCATCGATCTGGGCCGACCACACCGATGCCGGCAGGCTCCACCCGGGCACCAGCAGGATCGAGAGCCGGCCGCCAGGCTGGCCGCGGCGCAGATACGACAGGCGTACCCCGTCCGAGGTGGTGAAGGTTTCGCGCGTGGTTTGCAGCCCGGGCCGTTCAGGCTCAGCCATGCGCGCCGGTCTCGCAGTCAGCCATGACCGCCAGCGTCAGCGCACCACCGCCGGCACCGCGAGGGAAGCTGGGGCGCGGGTCGCGATCTGCAATCCGGAACCTGCGCCCCCCTCCCGCCAGTGGTAGCCGAACGGGAACGGCAGCCGCAGCGGGCTGTCCAGCCTGAGGTAGGACTCCTGCAGGTCGCGCTGGAAGCCGTAGGCGAGCGCCGGAATCGGCTTGCGATACTCGCCAAACAGCTGCACGTTCCACCCCGCCTGGCGCAGCACGCGAAACGGCACGCCGGTGTCATCCTGCAGCACCATGTCGGCGGTCGCCAGCAGGGTGTCGCGTACCTGCGAGAACTGCCGGTCGTGCAACAGGTAGGACGCTGACTTGACCAGTGCGGTGGCCGGGCCCTGCTTCGCCAGCCAGGCCGTGAACCCGGGGTAGTAGACCAGCGCCCGATCGGTGGCATCCAGCGAAAAGTAATGCAGCTGCTGGGTGTTGCGGGTGGCCGGGTCGAAAAACACCATGCGCACCCCGCGCAGCGGCATCCTCGGGCGCTTCACGCCCGGCTGGGCATAGACCGCGGTCAGCTCCGGGAACAGATCGACCGGCTCCACCGAGACCAGGTGGCGGTTGTTCAGCGCCATCATTACCGCGATGATCGGCACCGTGCCGCGCAGGCGCGGCGCGGTCAGCTGCCGGCTCATATAGGAGGTGATGAAGTAGTTACGTTCGAAGATGTCGCGCAGCGCATCGCGCACGCTTGCCAGCAGCTGGGCGAATTCTGCGGCGTTCTTGGTGGCCATGTCCGGAAGGTTGCTAGGGCGTTCCAGGCTGAAGAACACATAGCGCGCATGGTTCGGAAACAAAGCGTAGGCGTTCAGGAAGTCCGGGCCGCTGAACGGGTACAGCAGCGTGCGGCTGCGCGGATCGGCGACCTGCACGTTCTGGTTACGCCATTGCTCCATGGCATCCAGCCGTGCGCGCACCGGCCCCCACTGGTCGCGCATCCACTCCTGGTGCTCGCGAAACGCGTCCAGCGCAGCCAGACGGTCGACCACCGGGTCACCCGACTGCGGCGTGATGCCAGCCATCAGTTGAGCTGCAGCGGTGAGTCGTCGATCGAACGGTGCCGATGGCGCCATGCTGGCCGGCATGACCCCGGGCAGGCCGCTCGTCGTCTGCGCCCGAACCGGGCCAGCCAGCCCTCCGATAGCCAGCGCAGCGGCGCCGGAACAGGCGGTCGCGAGGGCGAGACGGCGGGAAGGCTGACTGGGGCCGCCAAGCGGCATTTGGGTGGATGCTGGCATCTGGGAGGTCAGGTCCGAGGACAATGAGGGTGGCAAATTCGTACGCGAGCCGAAAAAAGAAGCGACGAGGAGTTTAACGTTGCAGCGGGGCATCCGTGCACCCGCGCGCGGACAGTCGTGACTGAAAGGCCGCCGGGCGGTGCCCGTCAGTGCGCGGGTAGACGTATCTATCGGCCCGCCGTTGCACAAATTGACCGCCGATCCAGTGCCCGGTTGCCACGCCGGTGAATCCACTTGCCGGGGGGGGTTGAAATAGACGGCAGACACCTCTATCATTAGCACTCCTTTTAGGCGAGTGCTAACACTCACGTCGGCAGACCGGCGCGGCCCTCAGGCAAGGCTGCCCGGGCGTCCCCGGGTCACACCAGACTTTTCTGGTGTGCTCAGGGTCCGGTCCTACGGTTTCCGCAGGGTATGGCGGTCCGCCAGACGTGTTGTCCGGTTCAGCACTCGGTTGTGTTCAACCGCAGTATCCAAGCAGGAGAAACCTCATGTCATTCACCATCCGCCCGCTGCACGATCGCGTCGTAGTGCGCCGCCTCGAAGAAGAGCGCAAGACCGCCTCCGGCATCGTCATCCCCGACACCGCCGCCGAAAAGCCTGACCAAGGCGATGTGATCGCCGTTGGCAACGGCAAGATCCTCGAAGACGGGAAAGTACGTCCGCTTGACGTCAAGGTCGGCGACAAGATTCTGTTCGGCAAGTACTCGGGCCAGACCGTCAAGGTCAAGGGCGAAGAGTATCTCGTCATGCGCGAGGAAGACATCATGGGCGTGGTCGTCTAGCACCCAGCGTCCCCCCGGACCCGTTTCCAGAACAACCCAGGATTCAAGGAGATTCAGAGATGGCAGCGAAAGACGTCAAATTCCATGACAGCGCACGGTCCAAGATCGTCGTTGGCGTGAACGTGCTGGCCGATGCAGTCAAGGTCACCCTCGGCCCGAAAGGCCGCAATGTCGTTCTCGAGCGCAGCTTCGGCGCCCCGACCGTGACCAAGGACGGTGTGTCGGTCGCCAAGGAAATCGAACTGAAGGACAAGTTCGAGAACATGGGCGCGCAGATGCTGAAGGAAGTGGCATCGAAGACTTCCGACATCGCCGGTGACGGCACCACCACCGCCACCGTGCTGGCGCAGTCGATCGTGCAGGAAGGCATGAAGTATGTTGCCGCCGGCATGAACCCGATGGATCTGAAGCGCGGCATCGACAAGGCAGTCGAGTCGGTCGTGGCCGAGCTGAAGAAAATCAGCAAGCCGTGCACGACCAACAAGGAAATCGCCCAGGTCGGTTCGATCTCGGCCAACTCGGACAGCGACATTGGCGACATCATCGCCAAGGCGATGGACAAGGTCGGCAAGGAAGGCGTGATCACTGTCGAGGACGGCAAGTCGCTCGAGAACGAGCTGGACATCGTCGAGGGCATGCAGTTCGACCGTGGCTACCTCTCGCCCTACTTCATCAACACCGCCGAGAAGCAGCAGTCGGTGCTCGAGACGCCCTACATTCTCCTGCACGACAAGAAGATCTCGAACATCCGTGACCTCCTGCCGATACTGGAGCAGGTCGCCAAGGCCGGCCGTCCGCTGTTGATCATCGCCGAAGAAGTCGACGGCGAAGCGCTGGCGACTCTGGTGGTGAACAACATCCGCGGTATCCTGAAGACCTGCGCCGTCAAGGCCCCGGGGTTCGGTGACCGTCGCAAGGCCATGTTGGAAGACATCGCCATCCTGACCGGCGCCACCGTGATCGCCGAGGAAGTCGGCCTGAAACTCGAGAACGCCACCCTGACCGATCTCGGCCAGGCCAAGCGGATCGAAGTGGGCAAGGAAGAGACCACGATCATCGACGGTCATGCCGACAAGAAGAGCATCGAGTCGCGCATCAAGCAGATCCGTGCCCAGATCGAGGAAGCGACCAGCGACTACGACAAGGAAAAGCTGCAGGAGCGGGTTGCTAAACTTGCTGGCGGCGTTGCCGTGGTGCGTGTCGGTGCCGCGACCGAACTCGAGATGAAAGAGAAGAAAGCCCGCGTCGAAGACGCGCTGCATGCCACCCGCGCCGCGGTCGAAGAAGGCATCGTTGCTGGCGGCGGCGTTGCGCTGGTGCGTGCCCGTTCGAACCTCGCCAAGCTCAAGGGCGACAACATCGACCAGGAAGCCGGCATCAAGATCGTGCTGCGTGCGCTCGAAGAGCCGATGCGCCAGATCGCCTACAACGCGGGCGACGAAGCCTCGGTGGTGGTGAACAAGGTCGTCGAAGGCAAGGGTAACTTCGGCTACAACGCCGCGACCGGCCAGTACGGCGACATGGTGGAGATGGGTGTTCTGGACCCGACCAAGGTGGCGCGTGTTGCGCTGCAGAACGCCGCCTCGGTGGCTGGTCTGATCCTCACCACCGACGCGATGGTTGCCGAAGCGGCGAAGGACGATTCGGGTCACGGCGGCCATGGCCACGGTGGTGGCATGGGCGGCATGGGCGGGATGGATATGTAATTCGGCCTCCCGGCCTCGGAAGGATCCTCGCCTGCGCGGGTTCTTCCGGATTCAGTTTCAGGAAAAGGCCCCGCCTCGGCGGGGCCTTTTTTCGTCTGCAGAGACGTCAGGCACCATCATCTCAGGATGACGCTCAACCTTGCCCTGTCGCGCTCGGTCAGCAGTCCGCCAGTGCCAGGGCCCCGGGCGCAAAGAATTCATCCAGCGCGACCTGTCGACTGATCAGCCCCTGAGCATGAGCCCAGCCGATCTGGGTCTCCAGCACCAGGCGATTGGCGGCTGCACCGTAGGGCCAGAAGTCGCGGCCCATCACGCTGCGGGTCTGTTCAAGATGGGCGGGTGCCCAGGGAAGCATCACCCTGGGCGCCTGTTCGATCTCGAGTTCGGCGAGTGCCAGGTCACGCGCCCGGGCGAACGCCAGCATCAAAGCGCCAGCCAGCGACGGATGCGCTTGCAGGATGCTCCGACGCACCACCATCACATGCATGATCGGAAACAGTCCGGTGTCGCGCCAGTAGCGCTGCTCTTCGCTGGCATAGTCCGGGAACATGCGGGCGACCC
>JBBRCD010000134.1:0-11361 GCA_038205245.1 Burkholderiales bacterium | reverse complement strand
GCCGGGGTTACCGCGGGCCGCCCCCCCGGGCCTTACCCTGGCCGGGCTGGCGGCGTTCCTGACCCTCCCCCCCGCGGGGGGGGCGGCCCCCCCCCCCGACCAGCCGACCGACTGCTGACCTGCGCCATGCTCGACGCCCTGATCATCGGTGGTGGCCATAACGGCCTGACCTGCGCCTGCTACCTCGCTGCGGCGGGCATGAAGGTCCGGGTACTGGAACGGCGCGACGTGCTTGGCGGTGCCGCAGTCACCGAAGAGTTTCACCCGGGCTTTCGCAACTCTGCGCTGTCCTACACGGTGAGCCTGCTCAACCCGACCGTGATACGCGACCTGCGTCTGGCCGAGCATGGACTGCGGGTACTCGAGCGGCCACTCGCCAACTTCCTGCCGCTGTCGGACACGCAGTACCTGAAGATGGGCGGCGGCCTCGCCGCCACCCAGGCCGAGGTGGCGAAGTTCTCGGTGCGCGATGCCGAACGGTTGCCCGGGTACTACGAGATGCTGGAGCGGGTGGCCGATGTCCTGCGCAGCATCGTCCTGGAGACGCCGCCCAACATCGGTGGCGGCATGACCGAGATGCTGCGCGCGCTGGCCACCGGCAACAAGGTGCGCAGGCTGTCGATGCCGCAGCGGCGCGACCTGCTCGACCTGGTCGCCAAGAGCGCCGGAGACATGCTGGATTCCTGGTTCGAATCCGACGCGCTGAAAGCCGCGCTCGGCTTCGATGCGGTGGTCGGCCATTACGCCAGTCCGTACACACCGGGCAGCGGCTATGTGCTGCTGCATCACTGCTTCGGCGAAGTGAACGGCAAGCGTGGCGCCTGGGGCCATGCGATCGGCGGCATGGGCGCGATCACCCAGGCGATGGCGGCCGAGGCGCGTGTACGCGGCGTGCAACTCGACACCGGCATGCAGGTCAGACGGGTCGTCGTCTCCGGCGGTCGCGCGACCGGCGTCATCCTGACCGATGGCAGCGAGATCCTCGCGCGCTGCGTCGTCTCGAATCTGAACCCGAAGCTGCTGTTTCGCGACCTGGTCGACGCGGCGGATCTCGATGCCGAGTTCCGCCAGCGGGTGGACGCCTATCGCTGTGGGTCCGGCACCGTTCGAATCAACGTGGCACTGTCCGAGCTGCCGGACTTCACCTGTCTGCCCGGGCGCGACACCGGCATGCATCACCAGTCCGGCATCATCTGCGCGCCGTCGCTTGGCTACATGGAACGTGCGTTCTTCGACGCGCGCACCGATGGCATGGCCCGGGAGCCGATCGTCGAGGTGCTGATTCCAAGCACAGTCGACGACAGTCTGGCGCCACCCGGGCAGCATGTTGCCAGCCTGTTCTGCCAGCAGTTCGCCCCCGAGCTTCCCGACGGGCGATCCTGGGATGAGGGCAAGGACGAGGCGGTGCGCCGCTGCTTCTCGCTGGTCGACCGGTTCGCACCCAACTTCAGCCGGTCGGTGCTCGGCTACAAGGCGAACACGCCGCTCGATCTGGAACGCGACTACGGCCTGATCGGTGGCGATATCTTCCATGGCGCGCTGACCCCCGACCAGCTCTACAGCGCACGTCCTTTTCTGGGCCACGCCGACTACCGGGCACCGATCCGCGGGCTGTACCTGTGCGGCTCGGGCACGCATCCGGGCGGCGGCGTCACCGGCGCGCCCGGTTACAACGCGGCGCGCGAGATCACGCGCGACTGGAAGCGCGGACGCATCCCGCGCTGAGGGCTGTCGGGTCGCACCCTGTTCGGTATCGCGTGGGCGCCAGGGTCACTCCGGCGCGCTCAGCACGCTGTCGGTACGCTATCGCCAACATGAACGTCCGGCAACACGAACGTCATGGCGAGGCCCGCTGCCTGAAGGTATCCTTCGCACCCATGGACCATCGCTCCCAGTCACGACTCAACGGCCTGTGCGGTTACGTGGTCGACCGCGTCACCCACCTGCGCAAAGACACCGGATGGCTGGCGGCGCGCCTGGCCGATCCAGCGAGCCGGGTGGTGCCGGTCTGGCGCAGCCGCAACCTGATCCATGTCGGCGATGACCTGTCGGCGGTGATGCTGAGCAGCGAGCAGGCGGGCGAACTGCTGGCGCTCGCCGAAACGGTGGTACTGCTGGGTGAAGATGAAGGGATCGCCTACTTCGCGGCCAGCGTGTCGGCACAGGAAAACGACCTCCATGTGCGGCTGTCGATGCTGGGCGAGTTCCGCGACCTGCGCGACACGGCCGCCCTGTTGCCGGCGCGCGAGGGGACGCTGCTCGCCCATGCCAGAGCGATGATGTTCTGGCACCAGACGCACCAGCATTGCGGCAGCTGCGGGGCGCCAACCCGCTTGAAGGAGGCCGGCCACTCGCGGGTGTGCACCAACGAAGACTGCAAGCGCTCGGTCTATCCGCGCACCGACCCAGCGGTGATCGTCTCGGTCGGCCGGTACGATCGGCTGCTGCTCGGACGCAAGCCGGACTGGCCTGCCGGGCGCTTCTCCACCGTGGCTGGCTTCGTCGAGCCCGGCGAGACCCTCGAAGAAGCAGTTGCCCGCGAAGTGAAGGAGGAGACCGGCATCGTCTGCGCCGAGGTCACCTACCACTCGTCGCAGCCCTGGCCGTTTCCGAGTTCGATCATGCTCGGCTTCCATGCCGAGGCATCGACCGACGAGATCACGGTCGACACCACCGAACTGGACGATGCACGCTGGTTCACCCGCACCCAGATGATGGACGGGCTGCTCTCGGGCAGCTTCCTGCTGCCGCGCAGTCTGTCGATCTCGTTCCGGCTGATCGAGGACTGGTTCGATGCCGGGCGTCCTGCGGGGATGCCGACCTTGCGCGAACTGGGCGCCGGCCGGACCTGGTAGTCCCCGCAGCGCCTGCCGGCGCTACAGCACGTCGAACAGCGACAGCCCCTGCACCCTGACGAACGACTTCTGCGCCGCTTCCAGCAGGGTGTTCTGAAGGTTCAGATCGCTGATCGCCTTCGCGTAGTCGAGGTCGCGCAGCCCGGACACGGTCGCCTCATACTGAACGGCGATATCGCGACTGGTGTTCTGGGTCGATTCGACTTCCTTCTGGCGGGCGCCGACCGCAGTCTGCACGTCGAGTACCCGGTTGATCGCCTGATCGATGTTGGCGGCAGCTGCAGTCAAGTCGTTGCTGAGCCGGGCGCTCTGCGCCGCCGTGGACGTCGTCGTCCTGAGCGCGTTGATCAGGTTGTTGATCGTCGAGAACATGCTCTGGTTCGGACTCTGCGCCAGCGTGAAGGTGTCACCATCCGCGGGACTGGCCTCGATGACCACGTTCGCCCCGTAGTTGAACGGCGGCTCCGCGCCCTGGCTGGTGAGGTTCAGGGCCGAGCCTGGCGTAAAGGTACGCAGGTAGGGCCCGGTCAGGGACGCCGCGGCGCCGGTCAGCAACGAGTTGCCACTGACGTTGTCGACGATGTCGTAGGTGGTGGTCGCCGGCACCGTCGAGCTGCTGACGTCGAATCGCAGGGTGAAATTCGACGGGTTGCCGGTCGCGTTCCAGGCCGCCGGGTCGATCACCGCGCCAATGCCGATCCGGCCGGTACCGCCATTGGCAGCGCCGGCCAGCGCCGCAAAATCCCCGTTGCCGGTGCGGATACGCTGGAAGATCTCCGAGCCGGCATCGCTCACCGGGATGAAACGCGATGCACTGATCTGCAACAGACGCTGGCCCTGATCACCGGCGTACTGCACATTGCCGGGTGAGGATTCGGAGAACGGAATGGCCGACCCGCGAAAACCGGAGAACAGATGGTTCCCCTGCTCGTCAGTGGCATTGGCAAGACCGAGGATCTCCTGGTACATGCCGGCGAGTTCACGCGACAGCGTCGCCCGGCCGCTGTCGCCCAGCGTCGGATTGCCTGCCGCAACGATGGTCGCGCGGACGTTCTGCAGGGACGCGACGACGCTTTGCAGGGATTGCTCGGCGAGCCCAAGCGAGGACTTCGCCGAATCGCTGTTGGTGACGTACTGCTTGTTGATCGACTGTGCCTGCGACAGGTCGAGAATGCGCCCGGCGGCAATCGGGTCATCCGACGGCCTGGATACGCGCCGCCCGGTCGCCACCTGCTGCTGAATATCGAGCAGCGCGCTCTGGCGCTCGGTGATCGAGGCCACGCCGCGATCGAAGAAGTTGCTGGTGCTGACACGTATGGACATGGGATATCACCCTTGCGAAGATGTTGCCGACCCGGTCAGCCGAGCTCGAGGATCGAGTCGAACAGCCGCGAAGCAACCGAGATCATCTTGCTCGCCGCCTGGTAGGCCTGCTGGAAGCGGATGAGATTGGCCGCCTCCTCGTCCAGGTTGACCCCGGACAGCGACTGCTGCGCGGCCTGCGTCTCGCGAAGGATCGATGTCTGTGCCTTGCCGGTCACCTGCGCTTCGCGAGCCTTGCTTCCGATATCGCTCACCATGGCGCTGTAGGCGCTCTGATAGCTACTCGATCCATTGTCAAGACGGTTGCTGGACTGCAGCCCGGCCAGCAGGAGCGCGTTGCGATTGTCAGTGCGTCCCCCGGTATTGGACTGTACGGTCAGCGTGTCGGTCGCCTCCGGGTTGCCGGCAAGCGTGGTCGACCAGCCGTTGAAGCTGATCGTCATGCCCGGCGCATAGGCGACGTTGGTGGCAAGCGTGGTCGCCGCCGTGGTGTCGACGACGTTGAACGTGCTCGGCGGCGAGTTGAAGGTGATGGTCACCGTATTGCGCAGCGCCGGATTGAGCGGCGGCTGGGTGCTTGCATCCACCACTGGCGAGCCGATGGTTGCCGAGCCCAGATTGGTGGTTGGTGCGAGCGAACGCACCGGTGCCGCAGCCGCCACCAGCGCCGTATCGGACACAAGCAACGCGAGATCGCGCGCACCGAACCGGGTGGGCTGAACCAGCCAGCTGTCGCCGGCGGCCGGCGTGCCCGAAGCCAGGGTGAACGATATCCCGTCGATGGTCTGAGGCAGGCTGCCGAATGGCCCGCTGACCGTGTTGTCGGACAATCGGCTCACCGAGTAGCTGGTGCCATCGAAGGCGAGCCGATAGTCGCTGGCGGTGAGCGCCGACACGTTGGACACCACCGCGGTGACGCCAGCGGTGGTGCCGCTGCGGGGAGTCACTGCCGGCACCGGGACACTGAAGAAATCCCCCCCGGCGGCGCCGTTCAGATCCTGCCCGAGCCGGTGCTGGGCGTTGAAGTTCTGGCCGAGCGCGACGGCGACACGACCCAGGGCGTTCTGCGTGGCATCCAGCGACTGGGTACGGAAGCTGAGCAGGGCACCGAGGCTGCCACCGTTCAGCAAGGCGTCATCGATCGCCGTCGGGGTGCCGGTGAACTGGTAGCCGACATCGAGCCTCGATGGATCATCGCGGTTGGCGACTGTGGTCAGCCGCAGCGTGCTCTCGCCCACCACCAGCGGCTGGCCGCTGCCGATGGTGACGTTGTAGACGCCGTCGGCCTGGCGTATCACCTGCGCCGAGACGATCCTGTTCAGGTCCATCACCAGTTGGTCGCGCTGGTCCAGCAGGTCGTTCGGCGCGTTCGGGCTGCTTCCCTGCAAGGTCGCGATCCGGCCGTTGAGCTGTGCGATCTGGGTGGCGATGGTGTTGATGCCCTCGACCGAGCCGGCAATCTCGCGGTTCAGGCTGCTGCGCAGGTCCTGCATTCGGCGATCGAGTGCACCGAAGCGTGACACCAGCGCGCCGGTCTGGGAAATCAGCGCCTGCCGCGAAGTGGTGGTGCCGGGGCTGGCAGCCACATCCTGAACGGCGCTGAAGAAATCCTGAAGTGCCGGCGACAACCCGGACGCCGGATCGGCGACCAGATTGTTGATCTGGCTGATCTGTGCGGAATAGGTGCCGTAGAACGACGCCTGGCTGGTTGCGACCTGGGTCTGACGGTCGAGCACCTCGCTGTAGATCCGCCGGACGTTGTCCACCGACACGCCGCGTCCGAAGAAGCCACCGCCGTTGAGTTCAGGCAGCTGCGGCGAAGTGTCGACCCGCTGCCGGTTGTAGCCGGTCGTGCCCGCGTTGCTGATGTTGTGGCCGGTGGTGATCAGCCCCGCTTGTGCGGCGTTGAGCGCCGTCACGCCAATCCTGAAAACGCCGCCGCTCATATCAGACTCCTGCCCGGGTTGTCGACGCCGCCGGCGCGTGGTCGACCGCGTCAGCGGGCTTCACCATGCCGCGGGCGCGCTCGACCTGGGCGATCACCATGTCGGCAAGACCGATACCGCGCCCGTTGGCGATGCGGTTCGCCATCTGCTCGTCCAGCAGGCTGGTGAAAGTCCGTGACTCGTTGCTGCTGAACAGCCCGCCACCCTCAGGCTGGAGTGCCTCGGAGGCCTCGCGCATCGCCTTGAGCAGCTGATTGAGGAACAGCGACTCGAACTGCTTTGCTGCCGCCTGCAGCGCCCTGGGGTCCTCTGCACGCGCCTTTCCCCGCAGCGCGCCGAGTGCAGTCGGATCGAGCGATGAGGCGTTGGGAAAGCCGGTGGCGTCCATCAGATGATCTCGAGTTCAGCCAGCAGGGCGCCGGCCGCGCGCATCGCCTGCAGGATCGACAACAGGTCCTGCGGGCTCGCACCGACCGCATTCAGGGCCCGCACCACCTCACCCAGGGTCGGGCTGCCCGCAATCTGCACCAGCTGCCCGCGCCCTTCACGCACCTCGATGCTCGCCCGCTCGGTCACCACCGTCTGCCCGCCCGAGAGGGCGTTCGGCTGACTGACCGAGGGCTCGGCGCTGATGGTGACCGAGAGACTGCCATGGGCGACCGCGCAAGGCAGCACCGTGACCAGCTGGTTCATCACCACCGAGCCGGTGCGCGCGTTGATGACTACCCGCGGCGGCGCTTCGGCGCGCACTACCGGCAGGTTTTCCATTCTGGCCAGGAAGTTCACCCGCTGATGGCTGTCGACTGGTGCGGCAACCCGCACATGGCGCGCATCCAGCGCCATCGCGGTCCCTTCGCCGAAGCTGGTGTTGATCGCTGCGGCCAGCCGGTTCGCCGTGGTGAAATCCGCATCGCGCAGTTCCAGATTGACGAACTCGCCCTGACCGACCGGTGTCGCCGGCGTACGCTCGACGGTTGCGCCACCCGGGATGCGTCCAGAGTTGAGCTGGTTCACCTGCACGCTGGATCCGCCCGCCGAAGCGCCTACGCCGCCCAGCAGTATGTTGCCCTGGGCCACGGCGTAGATCTGTCCGTCCGCGCCCCGAAGTGGTGTCATCAGCAGCGTTCCGCCACGCAGGTTGCGCGAGTTGCCCATCGATGAGACGGTGATATCGAGCGTCTGCCCTGGGCGCGCGAACGCCGGCAGGGTTGCCGTCACCATCACCGCCGCGACGTTGCGCAACTGCAGGGTGGTGTTGGGCGGCAACTGCACGCCAAGCTGTCCGAGCATGCTGACGATGCTCTGCACGGTGAACGGCGTCTGCGTGGTCTGGTCACCGCTGCCATCCAGGCCGGCGACGATGCCGTAGCCGACCAGCTGGTTGGAACGGGCCCCCTGCAGGGTCGCCAGATCCTTGATCCGGCTCTGGCCCCAGGCGGTGCCGGCCACTGTGGCGAGCAGGACGAATGCGAGGATGACAACAAGCGTCCGGGCAGTACGGCGCGTCGCACCGATCGGCTGACCGCGCAAGGCGCGCGCGAAGCGATCGTTGATCGGCCCGGTATGCCTGGAATACCTGGTATGCCTGGTTTCCCTGTTAGGGGTGCGGGATGAAGACACATGGCGGATGAACATCTCGGTGCACTCCATCAGAACGGCAGGAAGGTCAGGAACAGGCGGCCGAGCCACGCCATTCTCAGCGCCTCGCTCGCCTGGCCGGTGCCTCGGAATTCGATGCGCGCATCGGCAACCCGGGTCGAGGACACGGTGTTGCCCGCGCTCACGTTGATCGGGTTCACCACGCCGGAGAGCCGGATGTACTCGGTGTTCGGGCCGATCGCCACCTGCTTTTCGCCGGAGACCAACAGGTTTCCGTTCGGGAAGACTTCGATCACGGTGACCGCGATAGTGCCGGTCAGGGAGTTGTTCGAACTGGCGCCGCCGCTGCCGGTATGCGAGTTGCTGCTGCTCGCCTCGATCTCCAGGCCGCGGAAGGTCTGTCCCGGCACGCCAGAGAACGCTGGCACTGCAGCGTTGACCGCGCCTTTCCTCGCGACGTTGCTCGAGGTCGTGTTGGTCGCCTGCAGCCTCTCCTCGATAGTCACCATGATGGTGTCGCCCACGAAGCGCGCACGGCGGTCGTTGAACAGCAGCAGCCGCGCGGTGCCATCCTGGAAGATCGCGCCATCGCGCGGCTCGGGCCGGGCCTGCTGTTCGGCGCGCGCCGTCATCGGCTGGTGCACATTGGTCGGCGGCACGCTGGCGCAGCCGGCCAGGGTAATGCCGGCGGCCATTGCGGCAAGCGAGCGCAAAGGGAAGGTGGAGGGGGTGGTCATGGCAGCCTCGGCGATTCAGGATGAATCATCACAACTGGGTCAGCTTCGCCAGCATCTGGTCGGACGCGGTGATCGAGCGCGAGTTGATCTCGAATGCACGCTGGGCGGTGATCAGGTTCACCAGCTCCTCGGTCACATTGACGTTCGAGGTCTCGAGGAAGCCCTGGCTCAAGGCGCCCAGACCGTTGGTGGAAGGCACGTTGGTCTGCGCCGTGCCCGAGGCTGCGGTCTCCAGCAACAGGTTCTCGCCCCGGCTCTGCAGGCCGGCCGGATTGATGAAGCTGGCCAGTTGGATCTGGCCAACCTGGGTGGGGGCCGACGAGCCGGCGGTGAGCACGCTTACCGTGCCGTCGGCGCCGATGGTGGTGCTGATCGCGTTCGGCGGAATGGTAATGGTCGGCTGGATCGGGTAACCGTTCTGAGTCACCAACTGCCCCTGATTGTCCAGTTGAAACGCGCCGTCTCGGGTGTAGGACACGGTGCCGTCTGGCAGCGTCACCTGGAAAAAGCCGTTTCCGTTGATCGCCAGATCCAGCGGATTGCCGGTGTTCTGCAGGCTTCCGGTAGTGAAAATGCGCGCGTTGGATACCGGCCGTACCCCGGTGCCCAACTGGAGTCCGGATGGCACCTGGGTCTGCTGCGAGGACTGGGCACCCGGCTGGCGCAGGGTTTGATAGAGCAAATCCTCGAACACCGGGCGCTGCCGCTTGAAGCCGTTGGTGCTCACGTTGGCGAGGTTGTTGGTGATGACGTCGACGTTGGTCTGCTGGGCTTCCAGACCGGTCTTGGCAATCCATAGCGAGCGGATCATGGCGGGCTTTCGTTGAGGCAAACGCCGATCAGGCGTTCAGGTTGAGCATCTGGGCAGCAGCGCGCGCGTTCTGATCTGCGCTCTGCATCAGCCGCACCTGCATGTCGAACTGGCGTGACTGGGTGATGATGTCGGTGATCGCGGACACCGCATTGACGTTGCTTCGCTCCAGCGCACCCGAGGCGATCGCGACGTTGAGATCGGCCGGAGCGGGCGCCCCACTGCGCAGTCGGAACAGCCCGTCGGCGCCACGCACCAGATCGCGCTCGTCCGGATCGACCAGCTTGATCCGGCCCACCGCATTGGTGATGTTTGGCGCACCGACGGTGGGAATGGTCGACACCGTACCATCGCGGCCGAACGCGATTCTCGAATCTGGTGGAATGGCGATCGGACCGCCATCGCCAATCACGTTCAGTCCGGTCTTGGTCTGCAACTGCCCGGTGGCGCTGATCTCGAGCGCGCCGCTTCGGGTATAGGCTTCACTCCCGTCGGCGGTCTGGACCGCGATCCAGCCACGGCCCTCGACCGCGATATCCAGCACCCGCTCGGTCCGGTCGATTGGTCCGGGAAGAAAGTTGGTACCGACGGTGGAATCCACCGCGAACGTTCGGGTCGCCTGCCCCGGGCCCAGCACCGCGACTGCACGTGCGGTGTTGTACTGCGCGCGAAAGCCGTCGGTGGAAACGTTCGCGAGGTTATGCGAGGTCGCCGCCTGCTTCGACATCGCGTACTTGGCGCCGTTCATCGCGATATAGATCAGGCGGTCCATGGGGTTCCTGAGGCCGGCTTGGCAGAAACAGAAAGTCTGTGCACGCGAGGCGCACGCACATGCGGGGTCGGGGCACGAACACCGGGACGCAATCCATTCACCGCAGACGTCGAGCCCCCCACGGGCCACGCCAGACGATGCTCGATGTTCGTGCCTCGATTCATTTCAGGCTGACACCTGTTGACTGGTCAGCGCCCGATCAGCGCAGATTGACCAGGGTCTGCAGCACCTGATCCTGGGTCTTGATCGTCTGCGCGTTGGCCTGGTAGTTGCGCTGCGCCGTGATCATCTCGACCAGCGCCTGCGTCAGGTCGACGTTGCCCATCTCGAGCGCGGCCGACTGCAGCGCACCGAGCGAGCCGGTCTGCGGGCCACCGGTGACCGGCTGCCCGGAGTCCGGCGTCTCGGCGAACTGGCTGTCACCCAGAGGCCGAAGGCCCTGGGCGTTGACGAAGCTGGACAGCACAACCCGGCCCAGGTCACGGGTCTGGCCGTTGCTGTAGCGGCCCTGGACGATGCCGTCGTTGCCGATGCCGAAGCCGGCGAGCTTGCCCGAGGTGTAGCCGTTCTGGCTCAACGCGGTGACACCGAAACTGGAACCGAACTGGGTGGTGCCCGAGAAATCGAATGCCACCGTGAGCGGCGACGCTGCACCGCCGGTCACCGGCAAACTCGCGCCAGTAAGCGGCATCGGGGTGGTGAGGAGGCCCGAGCTGTTGAAGTTGATGGCCGCCGGAAGGCCCGCGATGTTCGGCGTCGCCGAGTTGTCCACAGTGCCGTAGAGGCTCCACTGCCCTGCGATCGCGCTGCGGGCGAAGAAAAGTTCGACCACATGGGGATTTCCAAGCGAGTCGTACACGGTGCCGGAGGTCGTGCTGGTATAGGTCGCCGGATTGGTCGCATCGAAAGGCAGCGTGATCACCGGCGAACGCGAATCCAGGTTGAACACGGTGGAGTACGCGCTGGTCGGGTTGGGCGATACATCGGCTGTCGGGATGCTCAGCGGCCCCGGCTGGCTGGCCACTACGTTGCCGTTCGCGTCGACGCCATAGCCGGTCAGGTTGTAGCCCAGCGAATTGACGATGAAACCGGAGTTGTCGAGACTGAACTGGCCGTTGCGGCTGTAGGTGACCGCTCCGTTCTGCTCCATCCGGAAGAATCCGTTGCCGGAGATGGCGATATCCAGGGGGTTGTTGGTGATCTCGATCGGTCCCTGGCTGAAGTCCTGGGCGACCGCGGCGATCTTGCTGCCGATACCGACCTGACTGCCGCCTCCACCGTTGAGCGATACCGCGAACACGTCCGCGAACTGGGTACG
>JBBRCD010000133.1:0-11387 GCA_038205245.1 Burkholderiales bacterium | reverse complement strand
CTCGCCCATGTGATGAACCAGGGGGAACACCCGGTCGCGCTCGAAGTGCTCGTAGTAGTGACTCGCATCCGAAGCAAGTACCACCCAGCCGCGCGCGGTATGCACGCGAACGACCTGCAGCCCGGCGGTGTGGCCACCGATACGGTGTACGCTGATGCCAGACGCGATATCCGCATCACCGTCATGAAACTCGACCCGCCCGCCGTAATTGAGGCGGATCATTCCTGCCACGTGATCAGGCTCATAGGGCCGGCTGAACAGCTGGTGGCGCATCATCCGTCCGGTGGTGAACGCCATCTCCTCGTCCTGCACATGAAAGGTGGCGCGGGCGAAAGTGTCGAATGTACCCACGTGATCATTGTGAAAGTGGGTAATGATCACGTCGTCAACCGTATCGGTGTCGACGCCGACCAGCGCGAACGCCTCCCGAGGTGTGCGCAGCAGCGTGCGGTGACGCTTGACCGCCATATCGTGCGTGAATCCGGTGTCAACCACCACGGTGCGTTCGGTATTGCGGATGGTCCAGACGAAGTAATCCATCGGCATGTCGACATCGTGCGGATCGCCGCCAACGAAGTTCGCCGCCCGCCGTGCCGGACGCGTGGCGTACTTGATCGCCAGCACTTCATGCACTGGCAGTGTCAATCGCGCGACCCGGCGTGCACGAGGTCGACCGAGATGAGATCGATCAGCGGTTCGATCGAGTCCAGCGCCTCCAGACGGTTGACGGTATCCACTATTCGCTGTGCATCCGCTCGACTCATGCAGGGCGCGACGACGGCGCGGAACTTGTCTTCGATCGCCTCATGGCTGATCGGGTTCTCCGGACTGCCGCGGCGGTGCAGTGCGAGGCGTTCGAACACGCGCCCGTCGCGCGCGGTGAGGCGAAGGCGCGAGGCATGCCGGAAAGCCGCGCCCATCGCCTCGATCTCCGGATCGACCCGGGCCTCGATGCGGCTGATGAAGTCGAGCAGCCTGGGCTCGGCGAGCCGGTGTTCCTGGAACTGTTCGGTGAATGCCATGCCGTCCTCGGCAATGACCGCCAGCCCATAGTAAAGGTTCATCTGTGCGGCGGTGACGCCCTGCGCCTTGTATTCCCAGGCGCAATGCACATGGGTCATCGGGGACAGACCCGCCTCAACGCGTGCCACGTCATCGGCCGTGAGGTGCTGTTCCTCCATGATCGCCTTCAGCGAGTCGAGCGCGCTGTGAATGCTGGTCACGCTTGCATGAGGCTTGTAGCCGACGTCGAGCGTTTCCCACCGTGTACCCAGATCGTTGGTGAGCCGAGACGCGTTGGGTTCGTCCGAATAGCTGCTCAGAAAGCCACCGTAGGCGGCCTCGAGCACGTCCGTGATGCCGGTGAATCCGTCCTTCGCCAGATCGGCACAGTAGATGCCGCTTTGCGCCGCCCGGCCGCAGTGAAAGCGCTTGACCATCGCGCCTTCCTGCGCTGCCATCAGGCCACCGGCCTGCGACCCGGCGATGCCAAGAGCGTGCTGGAAGTGATGGGCGTCGAGCCCGAGCATGCGTGCTGCGGTGGCGGCCGCAACGAACACGCCTGACGTGCCCTGCGGGTGAAAGCCGCGAAAGAAGAGACTCATCGTGGCCGCACTGCCCACGCGATGCCCGACTTCGTAGCCGGCAACCATTGCGGTGATCAGCTCGGCACCCGAGGTCCTGCCCTTGCGTTCGGCCAGTGCGATCGCCACAGGGGTGGCGATCGACCCGGCATGGACGATCGACTCCTTGTGGATGTCGTCGAGCTCGAACGCGTGGCCGGCAACACCATTGACCAGGGCGGCGAGTGAGGCCGAGCTGCGTCGGCCGTAACCGATCAGCGATGAGGTCTCGCGCGCTCCTTCCTGCTGTGCCAGTGCGGCGACTTTCTGCGTCCACGGTAGCGTGGCACCGAACAGGCAGCAACCCAGCGAATCGAGCACGCTGGTCTTGATGCGAGCGACGACGTCGGCGGGCAGATCCTCGAAGCGCAGCGATGCGGAAAAAGCAGCCAGATCGCGCGTGGCGTCGGGCAGCAGGGGGGGCAGGCTCGAACTCATCGTGTGGTCCTCCAGCAGGCCGCCGTCATTAGGGCGAGCCCGGGTGTGGCAATGGCGAACAGGCTTCGTCTGCCTGGCGTGCGGGTGTCATCACTGCTCCGTCCGATAGGGTTTGTTATGGGTACCGGCGGCGTTTGCCTGCATCGTGCGATGCGACAACGCGACAACGCACAGTCCCTGGCTGCCATGACAGTCCGCAGCAGTGGATACAGTAGTGCGGCGCGCGGCGAAACGCCATGGGGTGGACTGCACAACACTATTGCCTTATGGTTAACAAATGCTGGAAAACCTTGGCTCGATCGCCCTTTTCGTTCGCCTGGCGGACACGCGCAGCTTTTCTGTTGCAGCGCGACAGCTGGGCATGTCCGTACCGGGTGCGTCGAAGAGTTTCGCGCGCCTCGAAGCCCGTCTTGGCGTGCGTCTGCTCAATCGCACGACCCGGAAGGTGAGCCTGACCGACGATGGCGAGGCGTTCCTGCAGCGCTGCAGGCAGATCCTGCTCGAGGTGCAGGAAGCGGAGGACGTTCTGTCGAGTCGACGGGTGTCACTGGCCGGGCGGCTGCGGGTGCAGATGCCGGTCGGGTTCGGACGGGTGGTGGTGCTCCCGGCGCTACCGCGGTTTCTTGCGGCGCACCCGCAGCTGTCGATCGACATTGACATGTCCGATCGGGTCGTCGATCTGGCGGAGGAGGGGATCGATGTGTCGCTGCGCATCGGTGAGGTTCCCGACTCGCGGGTGATCGCCCGGCGCATCTGGTCGATCCGGTTCGTCGCCTGCGCCGCGCCGGACTATCTTGCACGCAGGGGCACCCCAGCGACGCCAGAAGATCTGCTCTCGCATGACTGTCTGCCTTACTGGTTGCCGCGTGCGGGTCGTTATCGACCCTGGTTGTTCGCCCGCGATGGCGTTGCCTTGCCGATCGCGGTGAGCGGGCGCCTGAACATCAACAATTCAGAGGCACTGATCGATCTGGCCGTTGCAGGTGCCGGAATCGTCTTCGTTTCGACCTTCCTTGCTGCGCAGGCGGTCGATGCGGGGAAACTGCGCGTCGTGCTCGATGACTTCGCCACCGAAGGGCCACCGGTGTCGGCGATTTACCTGCCCAGCCGGCAACTGTCGTCGAGGGTACGTGCGTTCGTCGAGCTGGTGGCTGCGCTGGTACCGGAGGACCGTGCCTGATGCCTGGCGTGACAGCCGTCCAATGGTGCCAATGGTGCCAATGGTCGATGGTCTGTGGTCTCTGGTCTGTGGGGCGGGCAGGCCGGACCTGCAGAGTTCGACATTCGATCTCGTAGCGGTGGCGGCTGAAGCAGGCAGGTCAGGGGTGCTCAGGCAACGCCGGCAGCCTGTTCGACCGTCCGCAGCAGCGGCCGCAGATACCTCCCGGTCATGCTCGATGGGTCTGCAGCCACATCCTCCGGCGTCCCCTCGGCAACGATCTGCCCGCCTCCAGCCCCACCCTCGGGCCCCAGGTCGATCACCCAGTCGGCGGTCTTGATCACGTCCAGGTTGTGCTCGATCACCACCACCGTGTTGCCCTGGTCGCGCAGCCGGTGCAGCACCTTGAGCAACAGATCGACATCGTGGAAGTGCAGTCCGGTGGTGGGCTCATCCAGGATGTAGAGGGTGTGCCCGGTGTCGCGCTTGGACAGTTCGAGCGCGAGCTTCACCCGCTGCGCCTCGCCGCCCGACAGCGTGGTCGCGCTCTGGCCCAGCCCGATGTAGCCGAGCCCCACTTCGGCCAGCATGCGCAGCTTGCGCGCGATCGCTGGCACCGCACTGAAGAACTGGGCCGCCTGTTCGACGGTCATCGCCAGTACTTCGCAGATCGTCGCGCCCTTGTAGCGGATCTCGAGCGTCTCGCGGTTGTAGCGTCTCCCGTGGCAGACATCGCAGGGCACATAGATATCGGCGAGAAAGTGCATCTCGACCTTCAGCACGCCATCGCCCTGGCAGGCTTCGCACCGCCCACCCTTGACGTTGAACGAGAACCGGCCTGGCCCATAGCCGCGAGCACGGGCGTCCGGCACGCCAGCGAACAGGTCGCGGATCGGGGCGAACATGCCAGTGTAGGTGGCTGGATTCGACCGTGGTGTGCGTCCGATCGGGCTCTGGTCGACATTGACCACCTTGTCGAACAGGTGCAGGCCATCGATCGTCTCGAACGGCGCGCCGCCGCTGTCGCTGTCGTGGCCGGTCGCCGGGTCGGCACGTGCGGCGCCGCGACCGTTCACATGCGCATTGACCGCGGGATAAAGGGTGTCATTGATCAGTGTCGACTTGCCGGAACCGGAGACCCCGGTCACGCAGACAAACAGTCCTGCCGGCAGGCGCAGGGTGACCCCGGCCAGGTTGTTGCCGCTGGCCCCGGTGAGAGTAAGCCAATGGTTGCGCGTGGGCGCACGTCTGCGCGAGGGCAGCGCGATCGAGCGCCGGCCGCAGAGGTAGAGCCCGGTGAGCGATTGCGGGTTGGCAGCGACCTGGGCGGGGGTACCTTCGGCGACCACCGCGCCACCATGCACCCCTGCACCCGGACCCATGTCGACCACATGGTCGGCAAACATGATCGCCTCCTGGTCATGTTCGACCACGATCACTGAATTGCCGATGTCGCGCAGATGGGCGAGCGTGCCCAGCAGGCGTGCGTTGTCACGCTGGTGCAGACCGATCGAGGGCTCGTCGAGCACATACATGACGCCGGTCAGGCCCGAGCCGACCTGACTTGCCAGACGTATGCGCTGTGCCTCGCCACCAGACAGGGTGTCGGCCGAGCGATCCAGCGACAGATAGTCCAGACCGACGTTGACCAGGAAGCCCAGGCGGTTGCCGATCTCGCGGGTGATCCGCTCGGCGATCGTCTGGCGGGCGCCGTCCAGCGCCAGTGTTTCGAAGAACCCCACCGCGTCGCGCAGCGGCATGCGGCCGATGTCGTAGATCGCCTTCTCCGCGATGCGCACGCAGCGCGCCTCCTTGCGCAGGCGGGTGCCGTTGCAGTCCGGGCAGGTGCGCATGGCGTGGTACTGGCCGAGCTCCTCGCGCACCACCGGCGACTCGGTCTCGCGGTAGCGCCGCTCGAGATTGGGCAGGATGCCCTCGAACACATGGTCACGCTGCTTGTTCGCGCCCTTCTCTGCAGGATAGAAGAAGCGTATCGACTCGGTGCCCGAACCGAACAGGATCTTCTCGCGCACCGCCTCGGGCAGAGACGAGAACGGCGCCTCGACATCGAATCCGTAGTGCCTGGCCAGGCTCTGCAGCAACTGGAAATAGAACTGGTTGCGCCGGTCCCAGCCCTTGATCGCGCCCGAAGCAAGCGAAAGATCGGGGAAGGCGACCACCCGTTTCGGGTCGAAGAACTGTTCGCTGCCCAGACCGGTGCAGCGTGTGCAGGCCCCGGCCGGGTTGTTGAACGAGAACAGCCTTGGCTCGAGCTCCGGGATCGACCAGCCGCAGACCGGGCAGGCGAAACGCGACGAGAACAGGTGCGAGCGAGCGCTGTCGATCTCCAGCGCGATCGCCCGGCCGTCGGCATGGCGCAGCGCCATCTCGAACGATTCGGCCAGTCGCTGCTTCTGGTCTTCGCGCACCCGAAGGCGATCGACGACGATCTCCACCGAGTGCTTGCGGTTCTTCGCGAGCTTCGGTGCGGTGTCGATGTCGAACACCTCGCCATCGACGCGCACCCGCACGAAGCCCTGGGCGCGCAGCTCTGCGAACAGTTCCCGCTGCTCGCCCTTTCGATCGACCAGCAGCGGCGCGAGGATCATCAGCCCGGTCTCGGCCGGCAGCGCCAGCACATGGTCGACCATCTGCGACACGCTTTGCGCCGCCAGCGGCTCGCCGTGATCGGGACAGAACGGCTGGCCCACCCGCGCGTAGAGCAGGCGCAGGTAATCGTGGATCTCGGTGATGGTGCCCACGGTCGAGCGCGGGTTGTGGCTGCCGGACTTCTGCTCGATCGAAATTGCGGGTGAAAGGCCCTCGATCAGGTCGACATCCGGCTTCTCCATCACCTGCAGGAACTGGCGCGCATAGGCCGACAGCGACTCGACATAGCGCCGCTGCCCTTCGGCATACAGCGTGTCGAAGGCAAGCGAGGACTTGCCCGAACCGGACAGACCGGTAATCACCACCAGCCGGTTGCGCGGCAGGTCGACGTTCACGTTCTTCAGGTTGTGGGTGCGTGCGCCGCGTATGCGGATCGAATCCATTCCAGAGGGGCTTTGGCGAAAAGGCAACCTGTTACTATAACCGAGTCACCTCCTCCTAAGTCCGCTGACCCTCAAGCATGAATGCGTTCGAATGGCGGGCAAGCCTCTCGCTGTCCGCGCTCTACGGGTTGCGGATGCTCGGGCTGTTCATCATCCTGCCGGTGTTCGCGGTGTATGCCGAACGCATGCCGGGCGGCGACAGTCAGGTACTGGTCGGTCTGGCGATCGGCATTTATGGCCTGACCCAGGCGATCCTGCAGATTCCGTTCGGCTGGGGCTCGGACCGGTTCGGCCGCAAGCCGGTGATCTATTTCGGGCTCGCAGTGTTCGCGCTCGGCAGTTTTGTCGCAGCGAGCGCCACCGACATCTATATGGTGATCCTGGGCCGGACGATCCAGGGTGCCGGTGCCATCTCGGCCGTGGTGATCGCGCTGACTGCCGACCTGACCCGCGAGTCGCACCGGTCCAGGGCGATGGCGGTCATCGGTTCGACCATCGGCGTGGCCTTTGCCGTGTCGCTGATCGCCGGGCCGCCGCTCAATGCGGCGATCGGGGTGACCGGCATCTTCATGCTGACCGGCGTGCTGGCGCTGGCGGCGATGCTGGTCGTGCGCTTCCTGGTACCGGACGTCGATCAGAACGGAGCGCAGGCTGACCACGCCGCAGTCGAGCGCGGGGCGTTCTTCGCCGGATTGCGAGCAGTGCTTGCAGATCGCGATCTGCGGCGGATCAATTTCGGGGTGCTGGTGCTGCATGCCCTGCTCACCGCGTTGTTCCTGGTGGTGCCGGTCGTACTGCGTGACGCCGGGCTGCCGGTGGCCGATCACTGGCATGTCTACCTGCCGGCGATGGCAGTCAGTTTCGCTGCCATGGTGCCGGTGATCATCGTTGCCGAACGTCGCCAGCGGGTGAAGTTCGCTTTTCTCGGCGCGATCCTGATCACCCTGGTTTCGGTCGTCGGTTTCGAGTTCGCCCTGAACTCGGTGACCGGGATCGGTCTGGCGCTGGCCGGGTTTTTTATCGGCTTCAACCTGCTCGAAGCGCTGCTGCCATCGCTGGTGTCCCGGGTGGCGCCGCAGCACTTGCGCGGGACGGCAGTCGGGGTGTACAGCAGTATCCAGTTTGTCGGTATCTTTCTCGGCGGTGCAGTCGGCGGCGTGTTGGCCCAGACTCTCGGTCTGGCTGCGGTGCTCTGGGTCGGGGCGGCCCTGACGGCGCTCTGGCTGGCGGTCTCGTTCGGCCTGCGCATACCGGGCGCGTCCGGCCAGGTGTCGGGAGCGGTCGACCCGCAGATCAATCCATCAAAAGCGTAGCGGAGGAAATCCATGGCTTCAGTGAACAAGGTGATTCTGGTCGGCAACCTGGGTCGTGACCCGGAGACGCGCTACATGCCCGACGGCAATGCGCTGTGCAATCTCAACCTGGCCACGACCTACTCGTGGAAGGACAAGGCCAGCGGTGACAAGAAGGAAGAGACCGAGTGGCATCGGGTGACCCTGCGCAACCGGCTTGCCGAGATCGCCGGCGAGTATCTGAAGAAAGGCTCGCCGGTTTACATCGAGGGACGGCTACGCACCCGCAAGTGGACCGACAAGGAGAACATCGAGCGCTACACCACCGAGATCGTCGCCGACAGCATGCAGTTGCTGGGCAGCCGCGGCGGCGCGGGTGCGCCAGGCGGTGGCATGAGCGACCCGGCAGGCGGGGGCGAGAGCGATGCGCGCCCCGCGGGCAACGCGCCGGCCAAGGGCGGCAAGCCGGCACCGGCCAAGGGCGGTGGCTCGGGCTTCGATGATTTCGAGGACGATATTCCGTTCTAGAGGTTGAGCACGATGGGATCACGGCGTGGCCTGCGAGGCGCGCTGCCAGCCGAGGGACAAGCGAAGGGACACCATGGGCGATCTGGCGAACCGGGAGATGCTGCTTGCACGTTGGGACGAGGTGCAGGGTGACCCTTGCCTGCGCGACCTGCCATTCAGGATCGAGCTCAATTCGGATGGCTTGATCGAGATGAGTCGGATCAACCCTCAGCACGGAATGTTGCTGGCTGACTTCGCTTGCCTGCTGAAAGCGCGCTTGCTGTCGGGCGCCGCGATCGTGGCGTGCCAAGTACTGACTCGGATCGGCCTGCGCGTACCCGATGTTTGCTGGGCCTCGGATTCGTTTCTCGCCGGGCATGACGCCGAGGAAGTATTCAGTCGCGCCCCCGAGATCTGTATCGAGGTGCTTTCGCGCTGGAACTCCAGGCGCGAGATCGAGGAGAAGAAACAGGCCTATCTCGCTGGGGGCGCAATCGAGGTCTGGATCGTCTCGCAGGACGGAGCCCGGCAGGTGTTCACTGCAGCTGGCGAGCAACCCGACAGCCAGTTCGCGCCCGCTGCAGGTTGAGCATGCGCCAGACGTCTGCGCCAGCAGCACTTCCGGCGCTGGCGTCGATCCTGTTGGCCCCAGGCGCTGCGCTGTCGGGCTTGACCCTCGCGGGCTCTCAGTTGTAAGACATCGATGCGCATCAGTTGAACCGGTGTGCACGCTTGCCCTCGTTGCGATGGCGCTGAACCGATGAACAAGAAAGTCCTGTCCGAAAGCGACATCTGCGACAATTTCATCCGCCCGGCGATGGAGTCGGCCGGCTGGGACCGGCTCAGCCGTGAACTGATCGACGCGCTGGAGCAGTCCGAGGTGCGCGACCGGATCACAGCCGCCGGCGGCGAACCGCGATCGACCATGCCCGAGCAGTTCCGTGCGTTCATAGACGACGAGATCAAGCGCTGGGCGCGGGTGATCAAGGATGCCGGCATCCGGGTCGAGGGGTAGCAGCATCGGCCCGATGCCCGCCGGCGAGGCGCCGCTCGCGCAGCTGGTGCGTGCGCTGCATGATCCGCGGTGCTATCCGCATCCGGTCGACCGGGTGCAGGTGATCGAGACCCATATCTCGGTCGTGCTGCTGGCCGGTGCCTTCGCCTACAAGCTGAAAAAGCCGCTCGATCTTGGCTTCCTCGATTTCACGACACTCGAACGCCGCCGGCAATGCTGCGAAGACGAGCTACGGCTGAACCGCCGCTCGGCGCCGCAGATCTACCTGGGTGTGGTGGCGATCACCGGCACCCTCGATGCGCCGCGCATCGGCGGTGAAGCGCCCGTGATCGAGTATGCGGTGCAGATGGGCGCATTCGAACAGGACGACCTGCTCGACCGCAGGCTGTCCGAAGGCAAGGCGGGCGCGGACGAGATCGACGAGATTGCGCAGGTGGTCGCGGACTTTCACCAGCGGATCGATCGCGCCGGTGCGGGCAGCGAGTTCGGTTCGCCTGCGTCCGTGTGGAAGCCGATGCGTGAAAATTTCCAGACGCTGCGGCGGCTGGTCGATGGCGCCGAGGAACGGCACACGCTCGCTGTTCTTGCCCGATGGTCGCGCAGCCGGCACCGGCAGCTCGCGCCGTGGTTCCTGCGCCGGCAGGCCGAAGGCTTCGTGCGCGAATGCCACGGCGATCTGCACCTGGGCAACATCGCACGCATCAGCAGCGCGATCTGTCTGTTCGACTGCCTCGAGTTCAACCCGTCGCTGCGCTGGATCGACGTGGCGAACGAGATCGCGTTCACCGTGATGGATCTTGCCGACCGCGGGCGTGCCGACCTGGGCTGGCGCCTGCTCGATACCTGGCTGATGCACACCGGCGACCATGACGCGCTGCCCGGTCTGTCCTGCTACCTCGTCTACCGTGCGCTGGTGCGGGCGAAGGTGAGCGCGCTGAGGGCAGCGCAGCCGGATGTCGATATCGAGAAGCGCCGCAGCCTCGACCAGCAGCGGCATACCTACCTTACCCTTGCCAGCACGTGCGCGGCCGCGCGGCCGATGATCGCCATCACCCACGGCGTGTCCGGATCGGGCAAGTCATACGGGTCGATGCAGTTGCTGATGCGCATCGGTGCGGTGCGGGTGCGCTCAGATGTCGAGCGCAAGCGGCTGTTCGGTCTGGCGCCGGGCGAACGCAGCCGGTCCGGGCTGGGTGAGGCGATCTACGATGCGCAGGCCACAGCCCGTACCTACGCGAAACTCGAAACAGCCGTTCGCGCTGCAATTGCCGGCGGACTCCCGGTCATCGTCGATGCGACGTTTCTCCAGCGCGCTGCCCGGGACCGTTTCCGCGCGCTCGCTGAGTCGCTGAACGTGCCGTTCGTGATCCTGGCGTTCAGCGCGCCCGAGCGCGAATTGCGGGTACGCGTGGTCGCGCGCGAACGTTCAGGAGACGACCCGTCGGACTCCGGCCTGGAGGTATTGCAGCATCAGCTTGCGCAGAGTCATTTGCTCGACGAAGACGAGTACGCGCTGGCGATCGTGATCGACGCGGGCGGGTCCGCGGCGGCCGCGAGTCTGGACCGGGCCGTCGCTGCGCTCAGCGAGCGTTTGCACAGCACCCTGGCACTGCAGGCCGCGACGCAGCCGGGCTGAGCGCAGCCCCGGCTGCAACTTCAATGCGCCGACTACTTGCGAGGCGTAGCCGGCACCCTGCCCTCCGGGGCCTGCGTGAAGTCCTTGCCCTGCACTGCGGGCCAACGCATGTACTCGGTACGCAAGCGGTCACCAACCTGCACCTTGCGGGTCTGCTTCCGCCCTTCGGAGGTGGCCTCCACGGTGAACGCACCGGAGGGCAGGTTCACTAACAGCACCGGCCCGGTATCGGTCTGTTGCATCACGGTCGTCCCCCTGGCATCGCGTACGACCACGTTCACGCCTGCGAGGTAGTTACCCTCTGTCAGCGTGAAGACCAGCTTCAGCTGGAACTTGTTTTCCTGCCCCTTCAATGCATCGATCTCGCCGCTGCTGGTGCCGCCGCCGACCCAGTTCACCTTGCCGGCCGAGCCCTCTTGCAGGTAGATCTGCGCATGCAGTGTCCCGCCGAGCACATAGGGGAGCACAAAGGGGAGCACGAAGCTGAGCCCAAAGCCGAGCATAAAGCTGAGCAGAAGCTTGCGCGAAACGGCGGGCGTGATCGAGTGCGAACGCTTTTGCATGGCGATACTCCTTCAAGGAGCCGGCGCTCGGGATGTCCGGTCGACTGCCTGGGCGAGCTGGCTGAGATCACCCGACACGCAGCACTCGTGCCCGTAGCGGGT
>JBBRCD010000132.1:0-11436 GCA_038205245.1 Burkholderiales bacterium | reverse complement strand
GGGCAGCACTATGCGTACCGGCTTCGAAGGATAGGCCGGCTGGGCCATAGCCGGCGCTGTAGCGAACGGCCCTGTCGCGAACGGCCCTGCGCTCGCTGCGCCGATGGCCATCGCCACCCAGGCAGGCGTGAGCCGCCCCCGGGTTCGCGCATACGCGCACGCCGATTCGGTCAGTGTGTGGGTCATCCTGTCTCCTCCTCTGGATCCGCCGCAGGCGATCTTGCCGATCGTGTCGCCCTTGCCCGACAGTGCTGCGAGCTCGTGTGCGCGTCTAGTGCATCTACTCTTTCCCGGCCGAAGTGCCCGGGTCGACCGGCGCCGACCGCGGCGGGCGCTGCGGGAAGCGCCGCTCGAAGATCAGTTCGGCCAGCCGGTTCTTCATCATTTCGAGCGAACCGCCGGCGATCATCCAGCCACGCGAGCGGCGCAGGCAGTACTCGACCAGCGTCTCCTGCGTATAGCCCAGCCCGCCCATGCATTGCATGGCCTCGTTGATCACTTCATAGCCGGCCTTGTTGCATACATGCTTGGCGATGGTGGTCTGTTCGGCATCGGGGAAGCCCCGGTCGGCATTGGTCGCCGCCCGATAGAGCAGCAGTTGCGCTGCATCGAGCTGCATCTTCATCTCGGCGAACTTCCACTGCAGACCCTGGAACTCGCACAGCGCCCGGCCGAACTGTCGCCGCTGCGTCACGTATTCGCGTGCGAGTTCGAAGCAGTAGCGGCCATAGGCGAGCGAGCGCGCGGCATTGCCGACCCGCTCGGCGTTGAACCCGCTCATCTGTTTCTTGAAGCCCCCGGCCGGCAGCAGTACGTCCTCCGGCGGCACATACACATTGTCGAAGAACAGCGGCGCCCAGGCGCCCCCCGACATGTAGCGCGATTCCTGGGCGATCGTGAAGCCGGGCGTGTCGCGCCGGATCATGACCGACCCGATGCCGCCCACGCCCGGCCCGAACCGCACATAGGTGAGGTACTGATCGGCATGGGGGTTTGGGAACACTTTCGAGCCGTTGATGCGAAAGCCGGCACCATCGGGGGTGGCGCTCGTCGCGAGGTCGGTGGTGGCCGAGCCGGCCTCGGGCTCGGTCATCGCCACCGCGATGATCTCTTCACCGCGCAGCAGCGGGGCGAGGAAGCGGCGTTTCTGGTCGTCGCTGGCGAAATGCCCCAGTACACGGATCGCGCCGAAGTTGCCCTCCTGCACGACGTCGGCACTGCGCGGGCAGAAGCGTGCGACCTGTTCGATCGCCAGCACGGCATCCATCAGGGTCCCGCCGCCTCCGCCGTCGGCCTCGGGCAGCGTGATGCCGAGCAATCCGGCCTGCGCCATCTTCACCGCCGTGCTGCGCGGGAACTCGCTGGTGTGTGCGCGCACACGCGCGCCCTCATGCAGTTCCCGGCGGGCGAATGTCGCCACCGAATCGGCGAACATCTGCTGCTCTTCCGAAAGATTGAAGTCCATCTCAGTTCGACAGCGGTCGGTCTTGCGGCGAGAGCTGGACGAAGGCCATGTTGGCGAGCGCCGCCACGCAGGCCAGGGCGAGCTTCCAGTGCATCATTGTTTCCTCATGTGCGCCGTGTGCGTGGCGATGACTGCGAGCCTCGCGCACATCATCTCGTCAACGAAAGCAGGGTGGACAGTAGCCCCGCGGGATGTTCTGCGTCAAGGGAATAGATTCAGGGAATAGATGCAGGGAATAGATGCGGGTGTCGGCATGACGCTTTGCGGAACGTCATAAGTAACTGTATCTTGAAACACCACTCAGCCTGCCGCGGCGCACCTCACCGCAGCCCACCGCGCGCCGCAGGCCATCCCGCACCTTCATCGTACCCGGGAGACTCCATGCCCCATGTGACCGCCGACGACGGCATCAAGCTCGCCCACCAGGTCGATGACTTCAGTGACCCCTGGTTGCCGGACGACCCGCTGCTGCTGCTGCATGCAGCGATCGGCAGTTCGAAGCGCTGGTACTCGATGATGCCCGCACTGGCACGCCACCACCGGATCATCCGCATGGACCTGCGCGGCCATGGCGCATCCGACGTGCCCGATCCGTCGTCGCCGTTCTCGCTGGAGCGGCTTGCACAGGACACGCTCACGCTGATGGATCAACTTGGCCTGGGCAAGGTGCACATCCTGGGCAACTCGGCGGGCGGCTACGTTGGCCAGCGCCTGGCGATCGACTACCCCGAACGGGTGAAGAGCCTCGTGCTGTACGGCTCGACCCCGGGCCTCACCCGCAGCCAGGTCAGCACCTGGGCGCCGCAGATGGCCGCCAAGGGCATCCGGCCGTTCCTCGCCGAGACGATCTCAGACCGCTTCCCGGTGGACGAGGTCGACCCGCGCTTCGTCGAGTGGTTCCTGGACGAGGCGGCGAAGAACGACCTCGCCTTCATCCAGCGTTTCGTCGGGCACATGTCCACGGTGGACATGATGGAGGAGATCCGCGCGATCGGCTGCCCGACGCTGATGATCGCGCCAGGGGCCGAGCCGGTCGGCCATGCGTCGACCTACGAGGACATGAAGGTGCGCATCCCGGACAACGAACTCGTGTACTACGAGGGCGCCCGCCACAACATCTGCGACTACCTGCCGGACCGGTGTGCGGCCGATACCCTGGCCTTCCTGCAGCGCAGGTTCCCGCGCGCCTGATTCGCGCCTGATTCGCGCCTGATTCGCGCCTGATTCGCGCCCCCGACCGCGCCCCTGACCTCGTCGCGCGGCCGGGAACCGGCCCCACCGTGGTCAGCCGGCGTGCTTCAGCAGGAAGCGCTTCAGTTCCTCCGCGCAACGATCCGGCACCGCATCGGTGATGTTGTGCGGCAGGCCTTCATAAACGATGAACTCGCAGCCGGCTACACGCTCGGCGATCGGCCGGTATTCGTCGGCGGGATGCAGCGGGTCGGCGCCCGGCACCACCACCAGCATCGGGCAGGCGATCTTCGGCAGGTCGTCCTGCAGGTCGACGGTGGCCATCATCGGCACGAAGCGCGCGAGCACCTCGACCGGCGTGCGTGCCGCCTCGGCTATGAACCAGTCGACGAAGCCGGGCTTCGCAGTCGACAGGTCGACCCGGTCGGCGATCGTCTCGCGCAGGAACGTCGCCACGCCTTTCGCGCCGATGCGTGATACCCAGCCGGCATAGTCGGTGGCGACCTTCTTCATGCCCGGAACCGAGGCGAAGCTCGCCAGCGTGCGTACCCTCGACGGATGGTGGATCGCCATGCCCTGCGACACGATGCCGCCAGCCGACGAACCCGCGAGGTGCGCCTGGTCGACCCCGAGATGATCGAGCAGTTCCACAACGTCCTGCATCAACCGCCGGAACGACAGCTGGTCCGGGCCGGGCACGCCCGATTCCCCATGCCCACGCTGATCCAGGCGGACCACCCGGAAGTGGCGGGCGAGGTGCGGCACCCAGGCATAGAAGCGGCGCGAGCTGCCCATGGCCGCATGGATCAGCAGCAGCGTGTCGGCCTTGCGCCACGGATCGGTATAGTCATCGACGACATAGCGCAGTTCCAGTCCATCGCTGGCAACGAGGGTTTGCATGCGTGTTCCTTCAGTAGGCTGAGCGGCCGCCATCGGCCGGTATGGTCGCACCGGTGATCATCCGCGACTCGTCGCTTGCCAGGAACAGCGCGATGCTGGCGATGTCCTCGGGGCGGCCGACCCAGAATGGATACTCGCGCACCCGTCCTGCGGCGTCCTGCAGGTCGGCGACCGGCCCGGGTGCATCACCGGTGCCGTAGTTGTTCAGGATGCGGTCGGTGAGGATACGTCCTGCGCAGATCGCGTTCGCACGGATGTTGTCCTTCACATAGCTGCCGGCGAGCGCGCGCGTGAATGACAGGATCGCGCCCTTGGCGGCGGTATACACATGCTTCGGGCTGCTGCCGCGCAGCGCGGCACCCGAGGACATGTTGACCACCGAACCGCCACCGGCCTTGACGAGCTCGGGGATACCGTGGCGGCAGACCAGCATCGCGCCGCGCACGTCGAGGGCCATCGTATGGTCCCAGACCGCGAGGTCGACTTCGGTGACCAGGCTGTCGGCGTTGAGGGAACCTCCGGCGCAGTTGAACAGGATGTCCAGTCGGCTGTAACGGGCGACCGCCGTGGCGATCGCGTCGCGTACGCTCTCCTCGTCGGTGACATCGGTGCGCACCGCGAGGGCGTCGCCGCCCGCGCCGGCCACCTGGCGCGCGGTGGCCTCGCCCAGTGCCGCATCGATCTCGGCAACGACCACCTTCGCACCTTCGCCCGCGAACAGCAGCGACGCCGCGCGCGCGATGCCCGAGCCGCCACCGGTGATGAACGCCACCTTGCCCGCAAGGCGGTTCATCGGCGCATGCCGGTCACGGACGAAGCTCCGCGAAGTGCACGCGCAGGAAGCGCAACACTTCGGCGACACAGCGGTCCGGCTGGTAGTCGTACAGATTGTGCCGTCCGTTCTCGTAGACCACCCGCTCGCTTCTCGGGATGCGCCGCGCCATCTCGGCGAAGGCCGAGCCGGTACCGATCGGGTGTGCGCCGGGCTCGACGATCAGCGTCGGGCAGCCGATGCGGTGCACCTGGTCCATGAAGTCGGTGTCGGTCCAGTGGCCGATGAACCGCTTCAGGAACTCCAGGTCGTTGCTGCAGATCTCGCCCAGCACCCACTCGACCAGCCGTGGGTCGGCCTCGCCCACCGGGATGCGTTCGTCTATCGTCTCTCCGAACACCGCGCGCATGCCGCGCACCGAAGCCTCGGCCAGCCAGCGCTTGCCCTGGTCGCCCTTGAACCCGGGCGTCGAGCTGAACAGCGACAGGCTTTTCACCCGGGCTGGATGGTGGATCGCCAGCAACTGCCCGGTATAGCCACCGGCCGAGCCGCCGAGGATGTGCACGTTGTCGAGCTTGAGCACGTCGAGCAGTTCCAGCACGTCCTGGCTCAGCCGTTCCTTGTCGTGCGGCACGCTGGCCGGGGGCACCTGCGACTGGCCATGGCCGCGCGAATCCAGGCGCACTACACGCAGGTGGCGCGCCAGCCCGGGCACCATAGAGAAGAACCGCCTCGAACTGCTCATCGCCGAATGCAGCATCAGCAGCGTCGGCGCTTTGCGCCAGGGGTCGGTGAAGTCGTCGACGTAGTAGGCGATGCGCACCCCGTCGCTGGTGGTGAACGTGTCCATGCTCATGTTTCAGCCTTTTCGAGGAACCACGGATCCGTGAAGTCGTCGACGCTATAGAAGAGGCGCGTGCCGTCGCTTGCGGTCCAGTGATGTTCGACAGTCAATTGCGGCGCCCTGCCCTTCCGACGACGAATGCATCTTTCATCCGTGCAGGCTTCGGTGAAGGAAACGCATGGATGCAAGGGCATCGATGCAAGCGATGCGATCAATTTATCATAAGCCGTCTGCGACCATTTTGCATCGAGGCGCCGTTGCCAAGTGGTCGTTGGCAGTCAAGGAGGCGAAGGTGAAGGTCGACCAGGAGAATGCGCCGATGAAACGTCTGCCGCCGGCCGCGCCGGGCTGCGATATGATGCTGGCCAAGCACCCGCGTATCCATGTTCATTCACCCCGGCCTCGACGTCTTGGCTCGATATGGTCGAGCGGTTCTTCCGCGACATCACGACCGAGCGCCTGCGCAACTGCGTGTCCCGCAGCGTCCCCGAACTGACCACCGCCAACAAGGAATACTTCGCTTTGCACACCCACGATACCAAGCCATTTATCTGCACCGCCAAGGCTCACGACATCCACGTCAAGGTCATTTGCGCTAACAGGCGCTTGAGTTCCAAGCAAAACAAAGCACTACACTGAGCGCCACCTTTTGTGGTATCACTGACGAAAAATCGGGGTGGCTATCAGCTTCGTAAAGCAGCGGCACGCGGGCTTCGCGAAAAACATCGAAGACAAGAGCCAGCACGTGCCAGCGGCGCTGACCCCGAATCACTGACGCGAGTTCCCCGGAGGAGTAACCATGTTGTGCACGCCTCGTGCGACCGCCTTGTGTGCCGTCAGCGTCGCGTTCGCCGCATCCGCGACGGCACTACCGGCCATCGCGCAGTCGTTTCCTGCTGGCAAGCCAGTCCGCATCATCGTGCCCTTCGGGCCGGGCAGCACCATCGACATCATGGGCCGCTTGCTCAGTCCCAAACTGATCGAATCGCTGGGCACGCTGGTAATCGTTGAGAACCGGCCCGGCGCGGGCGGCGCGATCGGCATGGACGCGACCGCCAGGGCCGCGCCCGACGGGCACACCCTCGCGATCGGCGCGCTCGGTCCGCTGGCGATGAATCCGGTGCTCTACCCCAAGACTCCCTTCGACCCGGTAAAGGACTTCGCGGCCGTCAGCCTGCTCGCCACTGGCCCGGTGGCGATCGTCGTGCATCCGTCGGTGCCTGCGAAGACGATCCGCGAATTGGTCGCCCTGGCGAAAGCACGGCCCGGACAGCTGAGCTACGGATCGCCCGGCGTCGGCAGCAGCCCCCACCTCACTGGCGAACTGTTCAGGCTGGAAACCGGAACCAACCTGGTGCACGTCCCATACAAGGGCAATGCCGAGGCGCTGACCGATCTCATCGGTGGGCAGATCAGCGCTGTGTTCTCCGGCGTGCCGCCGGTGGTCCCGCTGGTGAACGCCGGCAAAGTGCGCGCGCTCGCCACCACCGGCAAGACGCGCAACGCCAGCCTGCCAGACGCGCCGACCATCGCCGAGGCGGGCGTTAAAGGCGCGGAAGTCCTGATCTGGTATGGGGTGGTTGCGCCGGCGGCGACGCCGAAGGACGTGATTGCCCGACTGAACCGCGACATCGTGAACGCCATGGCCACGCCGGACCTCCGGGAAAGGTTCCGGCAGCAGGGTGTCGATCCTGAAACCAGCACGCCCGAGCAGTTCGCGCAGCTGATCCGGGACGAGTTCGCGCGCTGGACCAAAGTGATCCGTACCGCCCGCATCCAGGTCGAATGACGCCGATGCGGGATGCGCAGGGGCTCATCGCGGTCTGGCTACACGTGCCGCCGGAGCACGAAGACGAGTTCAACGACTGGTACGGGCTGGAGCATCTCGCCCACGTCACCAGCCTCCCCGGATTTACCAGCGCGAGGCGCTACGCGGCGATCGATTCCCAACCGAAATACCTGGCGTGGTATGAGACGGAAGACGAGCGTGTCGAGCCCGGGCCCGCGTTCCAGCACCTCGTGCAGCATCCCACTGGCTGGTCGCGCCGCATCCGGACCTTCTACGGCGATAACCGCCTCCGCCACAACTACCGGCTTGCGTGGTCGCAGGGCGTCGAGCCGGCACCCGACGCACCGCTGCTCTATACCGTGCAGACAGACTGCGCGGACCCCGGCCGCGCCGCGGCGTTCTGGGACTGGTACGAACGCGAACACCTGCCGGCGCTGGCGGCGGTGCCGGGTGTGCTGCGGACGCGGCGCTACGAAGCGGTCACGGGGACCCCGCGTTCACTCGCGGCTTATGAATTGTCCGCGAGCGATGTGTTCGAAAGCCCCGCGTGGCTAGACGCGCGAGAACGCTCCGGCATCAGAACAATGCAGTCATTGTTTGCGAATGTCCACCGCACCTGGTACCGCCTCATCCGCGGGACATTGCGGCACGGCGAGTGTTGATTGACAACAATCACTGCCGTCAAGACGCCAAGAACATCTGAATGAGCCGCAGAGACGCAGAGAGCGCAGAGGCAAACACTGACGCTTCTTTGCCGGCAGTTTTGGTTTGCTCTTGTTGGCGCCTGGGCATCTTGGCGGCCCATGCGATTGCTTTCTCCGCGTCCTCCGCGCCTCTGCGGCATGTTCGCTCTGGAAAGAAAAAATGAAGCTACCGATCTAACTCGACAACACTGCGGTACTGCCGGTGCCAGCCGGCGGCCTGCTCGACCTTGACCGCTTCCGCGCCGCACTGCGCGCGGACACCTGGTTCAACCTCCGATCGCGTAACCGCTCCATACCGTCAGCCTCATAGCGCTCGATATGCCGGCGAAAGCTTGGCTCGTACTGACCCAGCAGCAGCGCCGCTTCGGCGTGTATCAGCCGCCTCCCTTCCAACACTGAAGCGCTTCTCTCCTGTTGGTGGTGGCGCACCCGTCAAGGCAGGTGAGATCGGCCCGGGAACTGCTCGCGCTGGCCCGCGCCCGTCACTCCGCGCGAATGCCGCCCGCCGCAGCGACCTTGCGCCAGGTGGCGAGGTCGCGCACGATCAGTTCGGCGAACGATTCGGGACTGCCCGGCGACGGCACTGCGGCTTCATCGAGGAAACGCTGGCGCAGGTCCCTCTCGCCGAGGATTCTCTGCAGTTCCTGCGACAGCCTGCGCACCACCGGATCGGGCGTGCGCGCAGGCGCCACCAGTCCCCACCAGAGCTCGGCGGCATAGCCCGGGACTCCGGCTTCAGCCATCGTCGGCAGGTCGGGCACGAACGGCGAACGCTCCGCACTGGATACCGCGAGCAGCCGCAGACGGCCGCTGCGCACATGCTGCAGGGCCGGCGGCAGGCTGCTGATCATCATCTGTACATGGCCACCGATCACGTCGGCCAGCGCTGGGGCATTGCCCTTGTACGGGACATGAACCAGCCTCACCTTCGCGATCGACTGGAACATCTCGGTCGCGAACTGATTGATGCCGCCGATGCCGGCCGTGGCGTAGTTGATCTCGCCCGGCCGTGCACGGGCCAGCCGGATCAGCCCGGGTACGTCCTTCACAGGCAGCGACGGATGCACGAACAGCCCCATCGCGCTGCGCGCGACCAGGCCGATCGGCGCGAAATCACCCGGCACACTGTACGGCAGGTTCGGCTGCACGGCGGCCAGCGTGGTCAGCGTGCTCGACACCGCAAGCAGCGTATGGCCGTCGGCTGCCGAGCGGGCCACATAGGCGGTGCCGGTGGCGCTACCGCCACCGGCGCGGTTGTCGACGATCACGGGCTGCCCAAGCGCCGCCGGCAGCCGGTCGGCCACTGCGCGCGCGAACACGTCGTTGCTGCCGCCAGCAGCGAACGGCACCACGATGCGCAACGGCTTCGCCGGCCAGGCAACCTGCCGTGCTGCCTCCAGGTCGCCCGCAACCGATGCAAACAGCGCGAGCGCCGCAATTCGAAATCCCTGCATGGTCCACTCCTCCGGCCGCGCTGCGGCCCTTCTGCTGGCGCCGCCCGGTGGTCCGGACGTGCGCCTTGCCCTGCCCCTTTCGTGCTCCGCCCTGCACTGCACCCCACGCCAGCGCTTCAAGCAACCGACACACTCAGTCTGCGCGCAGGTTCGCGTCCCTGATCAAGCGGCCGAAGCGCGCGATGTCGTTCTTCAGCAGCGCGGCGAGTTCCTCCGGCGAGCTGCCGATAGTCTCGCTGCCGGCGGCGATGAACTTTTCCTTTACCTCGGGCCTGTTCAGGAAGCGCACGACCTCGGCATGGAGCGTCGCCACCACCGGCGCCGGCAGGCCAGCGGGTCCGAACAGCCCGAACGTGGCGACCGACTCGTAGCCGGGCAGGCCGGCCTGCGCCATCGTCTGAAACTGCGGTGCGAGCGCTGTCGGCTGCGCGCTGGTCACCGCCAGCCCGCGCAGCTTGCCCGACTGCACATGCGGGATCACCGTCGACGCGTTGTAGAACAGCAGCTGGATTTGGCCGGAGATCAGGTCGGTCACCGCCTGCGACGGGTTCTTGTAGTTGATGCGCGGGATGCTTACTTTCGCCATCGCATTGAACAGTTCGGCCGACAGATGGTTCGACGACCCCGCGGCGCCCGAGCCGTAGTTGAGCTCTCCCGGGCGTTTGCGCGCGAGCGCGATCAGCTCCTTTACCGTCTTCACCGGCAGCGAATTGGGCACCACCAGTATGTTTGGCGACATGGTGACGAGCGAGACCGGGGTAAAGTCGCGCTGCGGGTCGTAGGGCACGTTCGCCTGCAGCAGTGGCGCCAGCCAGAGCGTCGAGGCGGAGAGCAGAAGCGTGTGGCCGTCGGGCGAGGCCCGCGACACCAGTTCGCCGGGGATGGTGCCGACCGGACGGTTCTCGATGACTATCGGCTGGCCGAGCACTGGCGACAGCCCTTGGCCGATCAAGCGCGCGGCGAAGTCGCCGCCGCCGCCGGTGCCGGGCACCACGATACGGATCGGTTTCGAGGGATACGGTTGCGCCCCTGCCGGGTTCGCCGCGAGCGCTGCCGCAAGCATCAGCGCGGCAGCGACGGGTGTGTCCCAGCCAGAGCATCGTGCCATCTGACGTCCGTCGGGGATCTTCGGACCGGCGATCGTCATCGCTCAGGCGGCCGGGTGGTTGAGCTTCGTGTACTCGGCGATCTGCGCCTCGTCCATGCCGAGCCAGTCGACCAGCACGTCGGTCGTCTGCTCGCCGAGCAGCGGCGCGGCGGTCACCGGCACATTAGAGTCGGACATCTTCACCGGCCAGCCCGGCATGCTCATCCGGCCCCGGGTGGCATGCTCGATGTCGGGGAACATGCCGCGGGCGCGCAGGTGCGGATCCTCCATCAGCTCCTGCGTATCGAGCACGGCACCGGCCGGGACACCCGCTTGCTGCAGCGTCTCCATCGCCTCGACCTTGGTACGGGTGCTGCACCAGGCACCGACCAGCGCATCGACTTCCTTCGCGTTCTTCGCACGGGCACCCGGCGTCGAGAAACGTGGGTCGTCCTTCAGGTCTTCCCGGTCCATCACCTTCAGCAGCCGTTGCCAGTGCCAGTTGCCGGCGCGGGTGGTGTAGACCATCACGTAATCGTTCGGCCCGCCGGGCCGGCACAGGTAGAGCTCGCTCGGCGCGGCAGCCCCGAGCGAGCTCTGGTTGCCGGAGCGGGCGACTGGCTGTCCGGTCATCAGTTGCCCGGCGAACACGATGCGGTTGAAGTTGATCACCGCGTCCTGCATCGACACTTCGATGCGCTGGCCGCGGCCGGTCGCATGGCGCTGGTTCAGCGCGGCGAGGATGCCGACCAGGCAATGCAGACCCGCCCCGGTGTCGCCCACGTGCGGACCGGGCCGCATCGGTGGACCGCCGGCCTCACCGGTGATCGCGAACGCACCGCCCACCGCCTGCGCGATCATGTCGAAACTGAGGTAGTTCGCATAAGGGCCATCGGGCGCGAAGCCCTTGATCTGGGCATAGACCAGCCGCGGGTTCACCCGGCTCACCACGTCGTAGCCGAAGCCCAGCCGCTCGATCCCGCCGGGGGACATGTTCTCGATCAGGACATCCGCCTTCCCGACCAGCCGCATCAGCATCGCCTTGCCGGTTTCGGACTTCATGTCGCAGACGACGCTACGCTTGTTCGCGTTCATCAGGATGAAGTAGTACGAATCGAGCTTGCGGTCGTTGGTAGACGCATAGCGTCCGCTCTCGCCGGTCGGCGGCTCGATCTTCACCACGTCGGCGCCGAGCCAGGCGAGCGCCTGGGTGCACGACGTGCCGGCTTC
>JBBRCD010000131.1:0-11487 GCA_038205245.1 Burkholderiales bacterium | reverse complement strand
CCACCGCGTAGTCGCCAGCTTGGTATGCGGGGCGATGATGCGCGCGGCGACCATGGCGCACACCAGATCGCGTTGGCGACTCGGGCGTGCGCCAAGCAGGGCAGCGAAACCCAGGCGTTGCATGGCTACACGAACGGCTTGGGCCGGACCGTGAATCTGCGCGCTGATCGCCTCGAAGCGGTCGGTGAGCGGGCCACACTGCTCGCCTCGCAGCACGGCTCGAATGCTATGAATCTGCTCGTCGGAGAGTGATGACAGATTTGCCAGGGTGCGCTTGCGTACCCGCTTGCCCTCGCGGTAGGACTCGCGCAACAGATAGGCGGGGCGGGAGCCTCGATTCGGAACGGCATCAATGTGCATGACTACATGATACACATCCGAGCCGTATTTGCAAGCATATTACATGGCTACATAATGACACCGCAATCAGCCCCGAAACCGACCCGCTTCCCTCTCAAATAGCCCCCGTCGCCGCACAGCCATCGGCTGGAACTTCAGGCTAGCGTGGGCGCTTACCGGATTACTGCCGCGATCACCGCGGCAGTCGGGATCGGTTTTCCTACAAGCGTTCGACGCAGCGCGTATCGGCAGGCGACGGCCTCCGATCCACGGTCGAGTGCTGAACCCGCACGCATCCGCGCGTCTGGCGCAAAGCGGCTGGCCGCGGTGGTGTTCGACTATGCGCCGGGGATAGGCGCCTTATTCAGCGAATGGGGACACCGTCAACGCCACTGGATCGCCGACACGGATGACGCATCCGCTCAGGTCTCCAGCAGCGCGGGTGTTGACCGCCAGCCGATAGAACGTATCGAATTGCGAGCGCTCGGCCCACGCCGGCAGCGTCTGCTGGCGGCGCTCGACGAAACGGCGCTGGAATCCGTCGGTCACCTCGCCGCTCGATGGATCACGCGAGGGCACGACGCAGCGCTTGCACGGATTGGTGCCAGCGAAGCTCGACTCGCCGATCCGGAACCCGACCTCGTCGCCCGCCGCACCGAACACCCGATCCTCCCAGAACGCCGCACAGTCATCGAGCTCGAGGTTGCTGCGGAAACGCTCGCCCAGCCGATGCGCATCCAGTTGCGGAAACCAGCTCGCCACCGCCTGGATCGATGCCCGCGACACGATCGTCGGCCCAGGCGCGGACGGGTCATCCGGAAATCCGCCAGCGGGCTGGTGGATGAAGCGCACCGGTTCACCGAACCAGTCCGACAGCCACGCCTCCAGTTTCTGGCGCTCCTGCGCATGCGCAGTCGACTCGGTCAGGCGGAACACCTGCATACCCTGTGCCGTATCAAGCGTGACCCGTAGCGCCTCCCCCTCGAAGGTCAGGGTCGCGCGCAGTGTGTGAACACGCGGCTTGCGCTTGCCGTTGATGAAGCCACCTTCCGAGTCTACGAGGGCATAGGCCCGGTCGTGCAAAAGCGCACCCGCACTGGTGAGCCTCGCCTGCGGCAGGTCGACGCCGGGAAACCCCTTGATCGGATACAGCGTGATACGCGACAGAATAGGCATTTCCGGATGCTACCAGCCTGCGGGCGGCGGCACCGCCAACACCAACGCCACCCTCAACGCCACCGTGCGCCTGGTGTTCATCATCGGCCAGGATGATCGCCATCGCACGCCCTGGCTCGCTAGAACGCCCGGTCGATCTGGAGCAGTGTAAGCACGCCCAGCAGCGCGAAGATCGCTGCTGCAATCGAATGCACCAGCTTCATTGGAATCTTCGCGGCAAACCGGCTGCCGATGAACACCGCGGGCACGTCTGCAATCAGCATGCCCAGCGTGGTGCCGATCACCACCACCAGCGGTGCCGCGTAGTGCACAGCCAGCGCGACGGTCGCGATCTGGGTCTTGTCGCCCATCTCGGCCAGAAAGAAGGTGACCAGCGTCGCGCCGAACACGCCCAGGCGCTGCGCCGTCCTTGTCTCCTCGACCTCGATCTTGTCCGGGATCAAGGTCCAGATCGCCATGCCGAGAAACGACAGACCGAGCATCCAGCGCAGCACACCGGGATCGAAGGCTGTGGTGATCCAGGCCCCGAGCGCCCCTGCCAATCCGTGATTGACGAGGGTCGCCACCAGTATGCCGGCCACGATCGGCCAGGGCCTTCTGAATCGCGCCGCAAGAATGAACGCCAACAGTTGCGTCTTGTCGCCGATCTCGGCAAGCGCGACCACGCCGGTGGATACCAAAAGAGCTTCGATCGATGCACCCATTCTGCAGCAGTATTTCGGCACCCCGAGGCTGTTCGGGTTGTGTGTTCTGTGTGCGCTGACGAACAGATCGGTGCGCGCGCCCGCGCTATCTTGTGCTCAGGACATCTTGGTGTCCAATCATGGAGGTAGCGCGATGAGTATCGGACTGATTCTGTTGATAGTCTTGTTGCTGATGCTGGCAGCGTCGATACCGACTTGGCCGCACAGTCGGAGTTGGGGTTACGGACCGAGCGGCGGTCTCGGCTTGGTGGTCCTCATTCTTGTGGTTCTGCTGATGACCGGGCGGCTATAAGCGCGAGTTGCTGCGCCGCCAGCAAGCGCGGCGCAACCCCGGAAGCGACGATGCGTGCCGCCGAATCGCGGGCACGAGTCGCGGCATCATTCAGGCACGATCCCCGCGGCCTTCACCAGCTTGCCAATGCGCTCGAAGTCGGCTCGCACCTGGGCGGCAAACTGCTGCGGGGTGACTGGCGTCGGATCGGTGCCCATTTCGATCAGCCGGTCGCGCAACTCTGGTGAGGTCAGCGCCTTGTTGAGCATCTCCGACAGGCGTGCGAGCAGCGGGGCCGGCAGGTTGACCGGGGCGTGGATGCCCGACCAGAAACTCAGGGTCGCCTCGGGCACGCCAGCTTCGGCAAACGTCGGCACGTCAGGAAACACCGGGGTGCGCCGCGGCGACAGCACGGCCAACGCGCGTACCTTGCCGGCCTTGATGAAGTTCACCGCCGCCGGCAGCGTATCGAACACCATCGACACATTGCCCGCCATCACATCAGGATAGGCAGCCGCAGAAGTCTTGTACGGCACATGCACCATGTCGGCGCCAGTCACCGACCGCAGCAGTTCGCCGGACAGATGACCGATGCTGCCCACGCCGGCCGAGCCAAAGGTGAGCTTGCCAGGGTTGGCCTTGGCGAAAGCGAGCAGATCGGCCAGCGTCTTGAACGGTAACGCGGGATTGATCGCCAGTACGTTGGGCGAGAAGCCGACGATGCCCACCGGGGTCAGACCGTTGATCGTGTCAAACGGCAGCTTCTTGACCAGATACGGGCCGATGGCAATGGTCGAAATGCTCGACAGCAGCAAGGTATACCCATCCGGCGGCGCATTCGCCACCACTTCGCTGCCCACCGCACCACCGGCGCCAGCGCGGTTTTCGGCGACCACCGGCTGCCCATACAGTTCGGTCAGGCGCTGGGCGAGTGCACGCCCGAGGATATCGGACACCCCACCGGCCGCAAACGGAATCACCAGCCGGATCGGTTTGGCCGGAAACGTCGCAGTGGTCTGCGCCAGCGCAGCCAGCGGCGCGAAGGCGCTGCCGGCTAACGCCGAGCCTCCGGCGGCAAGCAGGGTTCTGCGTCGGGAATCGATCGGGTAGGTCATTACCACTCTCCATCGGAACACAGGCGTTCACCGGCTCGCTGGCCGGTGATCATCCGCAGCAACCATGCACGAATCCTGCCAGCTTGCCACAGGCGATGGGTCCCGTCGTGGGGGCAGAACCCCCGCCCCACTGGCGGCTACGCTCAGTCGGCCTTGATGCCGCGCTCCTTGATAACTCGACTCCATTTGGTCGCCTCGGCCTTCAGGAACACAGTGAACTCGGCACGGCTGTTGCCCACCACTTCAACGCCGTCCTTTGCGAAGCGCTCCGCGATCTCCGGCTTGCGCACCGCCCTGACCAGTTCGGCATGGATGCGCTCACTCAGAGCAGGCGGCATCTTCGCGGGCGCAAGAAAGCCGAACCAGTTACTGGTTTCGTAGCCGGCCATGCCGGGCGCCTCGGCGATGGTCGGCACGCCAGGCAACAGGTCGATCCGGCGCGCGCCCGAGTAGGCGATCGCCTTCAGCTTGCCACCGCGAACATGGGGCATCGATGAACCGAGATTGTCGATCATGAACGGCAACTGGCCGCCGATCAGGTCAGGCAGCGCGGCGCCACTGCCTTTGTAGGGAATATGCACTGCCTCGATCTTTGCCATCGACGCGAACAGCTCCATCGACATATGGCTCATGCTGCCGTTGCCGGCCGAGGCGAACTGCGCCATGCCTGGCTTGGCGCGGGCAAAGGCGATGACATCGGCGACCGTATTGATCGGCGAGCCGGCCTGGGTCAGCAGCACCAGGCCGCTGCGCACCGCCATGGTCAACGGCTCGAGATCGGTGAACGTGTCATAGGGCAGCTTGAGAATCAGCGACGGGTTGATCGCGAACGCCGCCGCCTGCATCAGCAAGGTGTAGCCATCCGGCTGCGAACGGGCGACCACGTCGGTGCCTATGACCGAGTTGCCCCCCGGGCGAAGATCGATCAGGAAGTTCTGTCCGAGGTTGTTGGTCAACTCCTGGCCGATGATGCGACCGGCCACTTCGGTTGGCCCTCCGGCGGAGTAGGGAATCACCACCCGCACCGGCTTGCGCGGCCAGTCGCCGGCCTGGGCGAAAGCAGCGCCAGGCAACTGCGACGCGGTACCAGCGGCGGCCGACGCCGCGAGGAAACGTCTTCGATCCATATGAAGCTCCTTCGTCAAGTGAGGCTGATCGCCGAAATCAGTCCGGCCGGAACTTGGTCTCGGGCTTCAGGCCCTGCTGCTGCTGGGACTCGCTGATCCTGCCGTTCTCGATCCACTCGCCACGCACCGCACGCCCGGCCGCGGCGTCCCAGGCCGGATGCCAGTCGCCGAGCGAGTAGCCGAACCAGGGCGGCTGAGGCCGCAGCGGCGGCAGCCCGAGCTCATCCCAGATCGCCTTCGCCCGCTCCATGTACTCCTGCTTCGGCAGCGCCAGCGGCGGCATGCCGGACTTCATCGTCGCGTCCACCAACAGAGTGGAGTCTTCGTCGCCATCGCTCTCGCGCTTCGGGCCATGGCCTTGTCCGCGATGCGGCAGGGTGAGCACATCGGCCACCGGATTGGACCGGTAGGCCATCGCCCAGAGCAGCGCGTCTGCGTTGTCCGGATCGATATCGTCATTGATCGCGATGCATATCTTGCTGCAGTCGCCCTTGAAGAACGCCGCGCCATAGAGTGCGCGCCACACCTCTGTTCTCGGCATGCCGCGCTCGCAGGTGATCATGGTCACCCGCAACAGGCCGGTCAGCGGCTCGTGCAGTGTCACCCGCTTCACGCCACGGATGCCCAGGCCGTCGCGAAGATGGCTGAGAAACAGCGGCTCGTAGGCCACACGCTTGATGACACTCGACTCGCTCGGCGCGACCTGGCTGATATAGGACGGGATCACCGCATCGCGGCGCATGGTGATCGCGGTCACCTTCATCACCATGTTGAACTCTTCCAGCGCGACGTGGCCATGCGATTCACCGAACGGCGCTTCGGGCTCGACGGTCTGGGTATCGATCATGCCTTCGATCACCACCTCGGCCTCGGCCGGCACCATCAGGTCGACCGAATGCGCACGGGTGATGCGGATCGGCGCCCCGGCGAGCCCGCCCGCGACATCCAGCTCATCGACACCGATTGGCAGCTTCTGCGGTCCCATGAACGCGACATAGGGCGGGCAGCCGAGCACGATGGCGCATGGCATGTAACGGTCCCCGCGCTTCTGGTGCTTGGTGTAGTGCAGGTAGCCCTCGGCGCCGCCCACGCGGGTGGCCATGCGCACCACCAGGCGATCCGGGGCCTTCAGCGCGCAGCGGTAGGTGCCCATGTTCTGGGTGTTGGTCTCCGGATCGCGGGTCACCACGTTGGTCGCAGTGAGCGTCGGCGAACTGTCGAAGCCGGGCGTGGAGATCGGAATTGGCAACCGCCCCAGGCCGTTGCCGGCGCCCAGCAGCGCCTCACCCTCCAGGATGACCTCCTGGCAGGACGGCTTCTCGACCACCAGCGGCCGGATCGGGTTGGCGATCGCGCGGTCCCATTTGGCCTGGATACCCTCGACTGGCGCATCCATGCCCACCGAGTACACCGCGCGATTGGCAGCGAGCGCGCCCACCACCACCGGGATGTCGTACTTGCGGCCCTGTCCATCGACGATGTTGGTGAACAGGAAGGCCTTGCGGTCGGCCTCTGACATGCCACCGACGAACTGCCAGCGCACCAGCGCATGCAGCTCGGAATCCTTGTCGATCTGGCGATCGATCCTCAGCAGCAGGCCGCGGCGCTCGAGCTCGGCGAGGTGTTCATGCAGGTCGCGGTAGCCGCGGGCGGTCTCAGGCAGGTCCATGCTCACTTCCTCATCGTTCATTCGATCTTCAGGCCGATCGACTTCACCAGCGGCGTCCAGCGGGCGGTCTCGTCGCGAATCAGGCGCGCCGTCGACTCCGGGGTGGAGTCGACGGCAGGTGTACCGCCGACGACTTCCAGATCCTTCTGCAGCAGCCCTTCGGCCCACGCCTTCTGTGTAACCCCGTGCAGTTGCGCAATCAGTGGCGCCGGCGTCCCCGCCGGCACGAACACCCCGTGAAAGATGCTGGTCACCAGCTTCGGCAACCCTTGCTCGACCGCGGTCTGCAGTTCCGGCGCGGCCTTGAGGCGCTGCTCGCTGAACACGGCGAGGATACGCAAACGCCCGGCACGGTGCTGGGCAAGCGGCTGGGCGCCGAAGATGCCCATGAACAGCGGGATATGCCCGGCGATCAGATCCTGCACGCCGGGGCCGGCGCCCTTGTACGGCACATGCTGCAGCTGCGGCGCACCGACCTGCTGCTTGAACAACTCGCCTGCGAGATGGTTGATGCTGCCTGCACCGGGCGAGCCATACGAGAGCTTGCCCTGGTTCGCCTTGACGAAGGCGACCAGCTCCTTCAGCGACTTCACCGGCAACGACGGGTTGATCATGATGCAGGTGGGCGAGGAACTGACCAGCGTCACCGGCGCGAGATCGCGCTGCGGATCGTAGGGCGGCTTGTCCATCGCCGCCGGGTTGATCACATGGGTGGTGGTGGTGCCCGAGAGCAAAGTGTAGCCGTCCGGTTTCGCGCGCACTGCCTCACTGGCTCCGATGGCGCCACCGGCACCCGGGCGATTGTCGACCACCACGGTCACGCCCAGATGCGGCGCGACCCGGTTGGCCCAGGTGCGGCCGACGAAATCGGTTTCGCCGCCAGGAGCAAACGGCACGATGAGGCGCAGCGGACGCTCGGGGAACTTCGAGGACTGAGCAAACGCCGAACGAAATCCGGGCAGGGTGGCACCGGCCAGAGCGGCGCCGCCAATGAATCGCCTGCGGGATACTTCCATGAACGCCTCCTGTTTCTTCTTTATCTCGCTGCGACGCTCGACGATCAACCGCGGTCGCGCCTACGCACAGGCTGCGACTGGCTGTCACCCGCGCCAGTCTCACTTCCAGAACATCAGCCGGGCATCGCGCAATCCGGGCGCACGCGGAACACACGCCGTGCGTTGGTCTCGAGAATCGCCCGTCGCGTCGTCTCATCCTTGACCACCGCATCGATCGGCCGCATGGGATGCGGATCACCGGCCGGAAACGGCATGTCGGAGCCGAGCATCACCTTGTCCGAACCCGCCTTGTCGATCAGGTACCGGGTGGCATCCGCATCGAACACCAGCGCATCGAAGTACAGCGCTTCGAACCCCTTGCGCGGATCGGCATACTTGTCCCCATGATGGTCGTAGTGTCGGCCCAGACGGCCGAGTACGAACGGCAGCGCCGCACCGCCATGCGAGAGCACCAGCTTCGCGCCGGGATACTTCAGCAGATGACCGGAGAACAACAGGCGCGAGACCGCGATCGAGGTGTCGACCACCCGCCCGATGGCATTGATCAGATCGTAGTCGGCCAGGCGCGGCTCGCCACAGACGAACATCGGATGCAGCATCACCGCGGCGTTCAGGCGCGAGGCGGCCGCCCAGAACGGATCGAGATCCGGTGCATCCAGATTGCCGCCCTCGCCCGAGGGCAAGGTGCCGATCATCACGCCGCCGAAGCCCTGCGCCATCGCTTCTTCGAGCACCTGGGCCGCCAGTGCGCCCGACTGCATCGGTACCGTGGCCAGCGGCGTGAACCGCTTCTCGTCGCCCAGGTTTTCCAGCATGCAGGCGTTGACGAAGCGGCTCCAGGCCAGGCCCTGTTCCGCCGGCAGCTCGTAGCCGGTGGCATCCATCCAGGTGCCGACGAGTTGATGATCGATGCCGTTGGCGTCCATCCAGCCGCGCCGCTCGACGAGGTTGGACAGCTTGGGCATGATCGGGCGCGACAGCGGCTTGCCGGTAAAGCCGATGCGCACGCCCTTGTCGTCGCGCTCCATCGCCACGCCGGGAAACTTGGCTGTCTCGCGCGCGAAGCGGTCGAACGCGAGCTGCGGCAGGTAGTGGGCGTGAATGTCGATGATCATCGGATGGGTTCCATGGGTTGAGACTGTTCAGGGGGGACAGACCCCAAGGGTCCGTCCCCGGAGTTCGACATGGGTTGAGACTGTTCAGGGGGGACAGACCCCAAGGGTCGGTCCCCGGAGTTCGACATGTCGGGGACAGACCCTGACGGTCGGTCCCCAGAGTTCGGCGCGTTGGGGACGGACCCTCAGGGTCGGTCCCCGGGGTTCGGGTCTGTCCCCGCTCAGGCGGCGTCCTTCAGCTTCGGCCGGGCGCGCGCGGCCTGGATCAGGCTCCACAGCGCGAGGTGCGACATCGGGGTCTCGGCGATCGAGGTGCCGATCGGATCGAGTGCGTCGTTGATCGCGCAGGCGATGGCTGCCGGCCCGCCAAGGTAGCCCGCCTCGCCGGAGCCCTTCTGCCCGAACGTGGTCAGCGGCGACGGCGTGCAGTGATCCACGATCGTGATCTCGGGTACTTCGAGCGCGCTCGGAATCAGGTAGTCCATGAACGTGCCGGACAGCAGCTGGCCCTCATCCGAAAAGGCGAACTTCTCGTACAGCGCGGCGCCTACGCCATGGGCAACGCCACCATAGGTCATGCCATGCACGATATCCGGATTGATCATCACACCGCAGTCGTGCCCGACGACATAACGCGCGAGCACCGGCTTGCCGGTGTCCGGATCGATCTCGACATAGACGACATGCGTTTCGAACGAATAGCAGGGATACATCTGCACCTGACCGTCGGCAGTGGGCAGTGCACCCCCGGTGGGCACTTCCCAGACGAGCTTCGCCTGCAAACCGGGTTCCACATCAGGCGGCATCTTGTGGAACTTGCGGTGCGCGATCTCGACCAGCTGGTCCCAGGTAAGCCGTTTTTCCGGGTGGATCGTCTCGAACACATCCCCGTCCCGATAGGTCACCGCTGCAACCGGCACACCGAGGTTGTGGGCGCCAATAAGCATCAGCGTGTTGCGGATCTTCCTGGCCGCACCGGCCGCCGCCCCGCCGAGCATGATCGCCATCCGGCTGCCGACCGGGCTGTTGGACGGCAGCGCATTGAGCGAGTCGGCGTGGATCACGCGAATACCTGAAGGATCGCGCTCCAGCACCTCCCCGACCACCGTCGACACCAGGGTCTGATGGCCCTGCCCGGCGCTCGAGGTGCCGAACACGCCGGTGATCGCCCCGTTGAGGTCGACCCGCACCAGGCAGGAATCCATCCAGGTGGTGGTTTCGTTCTTCGGGTTGAACAGCGGCTCGAAGGAAGAATTGCCGCCCGAGGGCTCGAGACAGGTCGACACGCCGATACCGGCCAGCTTCCCGGCCCGGCGCGCCTCATCCCGCCTGAGCACCAGCGCATCGTAGTCGGCCGCCTTCAGCGCCTTGTCGAGCACCGTGTGATAGTCACCCGAGTCGTAGGTGGTGCCGCTCGGAATGCGGTACGGGAACTCCTCCTTGCGGATCAGGTTCCTGCGCCTCAGCTCCAGCCGGTCCATGCCCAGGTGACGCGCCACCCGGTCGATGGTGCACTCCATCGCGAAGTTCGTTGGCGCCTGGCCAAAGCCGCGCACCGCCTCCTGCGGCGTCTTGTGGGTCATCACCGAGGTCGGTTCGTACTCGACTGCGGCAATCCGGTACGGCCCGCAGATCGCACTGACCGGCTTGCCCAGCTGCAGCGGCGAGCGCCCGGCATAGGCGCCGACATCATCCAGCGCCTTGATCTTCCAGGCGCGGATCGTGCCGTCGGTGTCGAAGGCGACCTGCATGTCGAAGATGCGGTCCGGACCGTGCATATCGCCGCCGCGCATGTTCTCCAGGCGGTCTTCCAGGAAGCGCACCGGTGCGCCCAGCTTTCGCGCCAGGTAGGCCACCAGCAGCGTGTGCTTGATGCCGCGCTTGACGCCGTAGCTGCCACCGACATCGACATCGAAATGGACCCGTACCGCGTTTCCGGGCAAGCGCAGCGCGCGCGACACCTGGTCCGGGAACTTCGGCATCTGGATCGACGCCCAGATGTCGAGAATCTCGTTACCGGCATCCCACTGCGCGACCGCGACGAAGGTCTCGATCGGCACTGTCGCGCTGCGCCCCCAACGGGCACGAAACGCGAGCCTGTGGTCGGCCTTCTCGAAGGCCTGGTCGACCTCGCCCCAGACGAACTTGCGGTGAAACAGCACATTGCTGCCGTGATCAGGGTGAACCTGCACCGCACCGGGCTTGACCGCCTCTTCCGGGTCGATCACATGCGGCAACGGCTCGTAGTCGACCTCGATCAGTTCGACTGCGTCCTCGGCGATGGCACGTGTCTCGGCGACCACTGCGACCACCCACTCACCGGCGTAGCGGACGATGCCATCGGCCAGCGGATAGCGTTTCACCTTCGGCGCATCGACGCCGACATAGAGCGGGTCTACCGCCGCACACAGCTCAGCGCCAGTGAGCACATAGCGCACCCCCGGCTGCGCCAGCGCTTCGGACGTTTCGATCGAACGGATGCGCGCAGACGGATACGGGCTGGCCACGATCGCCACATGCAGCAGCCCGGGCAGTTGCACATCGGCCGCAAAGCGACCACGCCCGGTGACGAAGCGCGGGTCTTCCTTGGTGCGCCGCTTGGCGCCGATATAGCGAAAGCCGTAGGGCGAGGTCTTGTCGGCCATCTGTTCAGGCTCCTTCGCGCGTGGCTGCAGGCGGGCGGGTCGAGACTGTCGCCGCGCCTCGAGAGGCGGCAAGCTGCACCGCGTCGACGATCTGCTGGTATCCGGTGCAACGGCACAGGTTGCCGCTGAGCGCATCGCGGATCTGCGCAGCACTGGGCTGCGGGTTGGCTGCCAGCAGCGCATGGCTCGCGATCAGCATTCCAGGGGTGCAGTAGCCGCACTGCAGCCCGTGGGTTTCACAGAAGCTGTCCTGCAGCACGCTCATCGAGCCGTCAGCGTTGGCCAGCCCCTCGACCGTGGTGACCGCATG
>JBBRCD010000130.1:0-11625 GCA_038205245.1 Burkholderiales bacterium | reverse complement strand
CAGCATCCGATCAATGGTGGCGGCGCTGACCGTCAAGACCTTGTCCTTGATGATCGGGTCGAGGTCGAGATGGCCATGTCGTTCCATGGCGTCGATCAGCATCGGGACCAGAGCCTTCAGCCTCTTGCCGCACACACGGTCCGCCGTCTCCCACAGCATGATCAGCGCCTGTCGCGTGGCCTCGTCGTAGACACGGTTGCGATCCTGCTTCTCGACATCGGCTGCGCGCTCGCAATTCAGGGCCCTGATGGCGTGCTTGCGGTGGCAGCCCGTCAGCGTTACGAACTCGTCGAGAATCTTCTGCTTGTCGCTCCTCGACGCGTCAGCAGACGCGCCATCTTTGTGCCGAAGTACAACGAGCTGTTGCGCGTGTCCTCACGAACGGCCGGAAGGTTCGCTGGCTTGATCTCTCCCGCACCGAACTCGTCACGCCATGGGTAGGCGCCGGGCACCACCAATGGACTGGCAAGCAAGCGCAATAGCCGCTCCGCGAGGTAGCTTTCGGGCACGTCCTTCAGCTCTCTTGTGTAGGTCACGTCGGTATGCAAGGAGAGACCGCGCGCGTCGATCCGGCCAGCAGGCCCACCGCCTCGCCGGGCGCGCGACACGAGTCGGCGGCCGGCAGGTCGAGAGGCACACTGCGCTGGCGCGTCATGCGGTGTGCGCCAGCGTAGAGCGAACGGGTCGCCACTGCGGCCGGCTCGCAGAACTCATGGCGCGGTGTGCCATGCGACCAAGACTCATGGCCGATGGCACTCAGCACGCCGCGCTCGTCGGCGCCCAGCCGCAAACGCTGACGGGTGTTGCCGCGATGCGTGCTCAGGTTGAACATTTGCTGGCGCGACAGCGCGGTCTTCACCGGTCGGCCGAGCTCACGCGCCGCAAGCGCGCTGAGGATCACGTCGGCGAACACGGGCAGCTTGCCGCCGAAGCCGCCGCCAATGTAACGACTGACGATACGTACCTGACTTTCGTCGAGCCTCAGCGGGGCGGCGACACGCTTCTGGGCGCTCTCGATGAACTGAGTCGAACAATGCACCACCAGTCGATCGTCTTCCCACCAAGCCAGGCTGGCTTGCGGTTCCATCTGCGCATGGATATGGATCGGCGTGTGATAGGTCTGGTCCAACTGCACCGGGGCTTTGCCGAAGTTCGATTCGAATCGGCCGACTGAGCTGTCGGGTGGAAAGCCGTCGGCCGATTCAGGCTTGAATGCGGTGTCGAGTTGGTCTTCGAGCAGGTAGGCACCCGCTCCGGTTTCATAGCTGACCCGCAGCAGACGCGCAGCAGCACGCGCCTGTTCGAAGCTGGTTGCGACCACGAAGGCCACCGGCTCTCCGTGGTGGTGCACCTGATTGTCAACCAGACATGGCAACGGTCGCGCGAACCGGTCGTCACCCTCTTTCGTGAACGCAGCTTGCTCGGGCGCGTTTCGGTGCGTCAACACCAGCAGCACCCCTGGCGCCCGTTCGGCCTCGTTGCTGTCGATACCGCTGATGCGCCCGCACGAGATGTCCGCTCCCAGCACAACGCCGTATGCCGGCGCATCGCTTTCTGCCACCTCATAGGCATAGGGCGCGCTGCCGGTGACCTTCAATCGGCCATCGACGCGATCGGCAGCACGGCCGATCTGGCCATTTCGGTTGTGGTCGAGCGCATTCGGCGGCGCGGGGTGGTTCATCTGCATGCCGTGCTCCTCACTTTGTACTGGCTTCGGTCAGAACGCCGGTGAGCACACGCCGCGTCAGGGGAATCTTGAAATCGTTGTGACCGCATCCCCTCGCGCCGTCGAGTATCGCGTCACCTGCACAATCGAAGGACGCCTTTGTGGCTGACGCACCGGACAACCCGGATTCGACCGCTTCCACCCGCCACGGCTTGTGCGCCAGGCCGCCGAATGCGAAGCGGGCGTGGCGAATCTCCCCGTCCCTGGCTTCGACGATCGCGGCGATCGACACCAGCGCGAAGGCATACGACGCGCGGTCGCGAACCTTTCGGCACAGTTGGCGTCCTGGCGGCGGCGGCGGCAGCGTGACGCCGGCGATGAACACGTCGGCCTCGAGGTGGGTGTCGCGCTCGGGTGAAGTACACGGCAGCCGATGGAAGTCGGCGATCGGGATAACCCGCCCCCCGCCGTGCGCCGTCACGGTTTCCACCTGGGCATCGAACACGCGCATCGCCACCGCCATGTCCGACGGATGGGTCGCGATGCATTGTTCGCTCGTTCCGAGCACCGCATGGATGCGGTTGTACCCACCCAGCGCAGAACATCCGCTGCCGGGCAGGCGCTTGTTGCACGGCTGCGCGGGGTCGTAGAAGTAGTAGCAGCGCGTGCGCTGCAACAGGTTGCCGCCGGTGGGTGCACGGTTGCGCAATTGAGCGGAGGCGCCGGCCAGCAGGGCCCGGCTGAGCACCGGGTAGCGCCGCCGCACCCGCTGATCGGCGGCCAGGTCGCTGTTGCGCACCAGCGCGCCGATGCGCAAGCCGCCCTCAGTTGTGTCCTCGATCTGGTCCAGACCGACCCGATTCACGTCGATCAGGTGTTGCGGTGTTTCGATCGGCAGCTTCATCAGATCGAGCAGGTTGGTGCCACCCGCGATGAAGCTCGCGCCCGGTGTTGACGCCACAGCTCTGGCTGCGGCTTACGGGCTGTCCACCCGCTCGTAGGTAAAAGCTTTCATCGCCCGGCCTCCGCCACTTCGCTGATCGCATCGACGATGTTCGGGTATGCGCTGCAGCGGCACAGGTTGCCGCTCATGCGTTCGCGGATCTCCTCGCCGGTGAGTGGCGTATCCACGGCTTCGAGATCGGCGCTGACATGGCTGGGCATGCCTTCTCGGGCCTCGGCCAGCATGCCCACCGCGGAGCAGATCTGTCCGGGCGTGCAATAGCCGCACTGGAACCCATCGTGAGTCATGAAGGCCTGCTGCATTGGATGCAGGGTGATGGCTGCAGCGGCCGCCGCCTGCGCCGCATCGACGCCCGAAGCCAGTGCCGGCAGACCCTCGATGGTGACCACGTCGTCGCCCTTCACCATGACCGCCAGCAGCAAGCAGGCGTTGACGCGGCGGCCCCCCACCAGCACGGTGCAGGCGCCGCATTGGCCGTGGTCACACCCTTTCTTGGAGCCGGTAAGCTTCAGATGCTCGCGCAGCGCATCGAGCAGCGTGGTGCGCGGATCGATCTCGAGCTGTCGGGTCTGCCCGTTGATGTTCAACGCGCAGGCCATCGAGACACCCGACTCCGCTGGACGGGCGTTGGCGGCTTCCATTCTGTTCATCTGCAGCTCCTTGCGCAAGCGACGGTTTCTGACATTCGGTGCCATTGGCCCCGGCCTCGCGATCGCCGCCCTGTATCCGGGCCTTTCCCCGACTCGATCAAGAACCGGAATTTGCGATGTCCTGCAGAGCGGATCGTGACACGGCCTCAGAGTGCTTTATCACACTGAAGCTCCCGTCAGTTTCCAGGACCACTGCATCCACCTCTTCGAGCGCTGCGATTCCAGCAGCGCGAACCGCCGCGAGAACCTCCGATTCGGTGACGCGTTGAGAACGCAGAGCACCTGGCAGCATCGTGCCGCGGCTGAGCAGAAGCGTCGGTTGGGTCTTGATCAGGTTGCGGACCCGCGCGAAGCGGACTGATAACCAGGTGATCATGAATTGCAAGCCGATGAGTACCACGACGGCCAAGACGCCCTTGGTCATGGCCACGGTGCTCGAAAGGAGCGCGCTGGCCAGGATCGGGCCGAGCGAGATGGTGACTATGAAATCGAACGCATTCCATTTCGACAGGGTGCGCTTGCCGGTAATGCGAAGACACACGATCAGTGCGACGTAGACGATTGTGCCGACGACGACGACGCGCAGCAGGTCGTGCCAGCCGCCCAACAATGAATCGCCAGCAACTAGGCGAGTCGCCGAGCCGCGCCGACCAGGTCGTCCTTGGACCTGGCGGCCGACATGCCGCCGATTGCCGCGGCAAGGGCGCCCAGTATCAAGGCGACTGCTGCGCCGAGCGCGGCCAGCGAGGAGGCTCTGGCCGCCGCATCAGCCACTTCCTTTGCCTTGGTAGCGGCCTCGGACCTCCGCTGTTCGAATGCCGCGCGTGCCTTGTCATAGCTTTGTACCCAGGCCTCCACGCGCTGCTCGGCTTCCGGTCGACTCACGCTGGCCCTGGCCATCACGACGTTGATGAGCGCGTCTCGGTCGGCCTTGTCGACCACGTTCTTGCCAGAGGCGATGATTCTCGGAAGCGTAAATTGCAGATCCTGCAGCGCCGGCTCACCGGAAGAACCGGCAGTGGTTGCGGCGTTGGTCAGATTCACGGCTGCTGTCGCCGCCTTGTCGGCGACCGCGCCCGGCTGCAGCGCGGGCACGCCGGTCTGCGCAAGCAGCTTGCGCGCCTCGGACCTTACGTCCTCGAGCGAAATGCCACTCGCCTCGAGGCTCTGCTGCGCCATGTCGGCGACGGGCCAGGCAGCCGCGGCGACGGCGCTTCCGGCCACACTGGCCGCGTTGCCGACGGCGCTCGCCGCACCCCCGACGACCGAGCCGATGGCAGACGCGAGAAGGTACGCAGTCAGAATCGTTGCCAAACCCTACGCCAGCATCCCGTGGAGCATGCCGTCGGTCTTCTCCGGCGAACCGGCAAGGTGGCCGGCCACCCAACCGCCTGCGAAGAGAGCCAAGATGCTGGTGATCGCCCACCAGATGGCGGCACCGATTCCGAACGTCGATGCGTCGGGGGTGCCGTTGTATCGCAGCGGATCGATCGTCGAAAGGCCGATGCCGGCGCCGATCAGGCTGAGCACGAGCTGAGCGGCGACGGCGATCACCATTCCGGCGACGACAGCCCCCATGACAGGCGTCGAAACGAAAACGACGCGCCGGTAGAGCGGGAAGGCGTCGGCTCAACGATGGGCACAGCGGACTCGAAAGAGGTGGTGGACATGAAACACCTGAGCAAGTGATATAGCGTCAGGAGGGGGCGCCGGAGCAAAACCAGCGCTTGCGCGCGGTCAGGTCGAGTGGTCGATGTCGACGCTTCACGGAACGTCGACACGGAATCCAGAATAGTGCTACGGGCGTCGATCGTCTGTTCGAATGCGAACACAGCGTGCAACGCGGCATGCTCTCCTCGCGTCGTACACGAGGCATGCGTCTCGACCTCACGCGCCCCCGGATGTGTCGATCGGCACCAGGGCTGTGTGCGTTGCCGAACCGACATCAGGGCTGGCGGGTTGCCCAATGGGTGTCGGTGCCGCTTGCGCAATGTCGCGCTGTTGCAACTCTCCCGCTTCGCCGACCCAGTTCGATCGACGCCGCCATGAATAACTCCGTCGCCCTTGCTCTCATCTTGCTGGCCCGCTCGGTCTGTTGATGCCTGCCATGGATTCGCAGTTCCAATGGCTCGCGAATGGTTTAAGCGGCTTCGGCGCCTGGCAGATCGTCGCCTACACGCTCGTCACCACGCATATCACGATCGCCTGCGTCACGATCTTCCTGCACCGTTCCCAAGCGCATCGGGCCGTCGAGCTGCACCCGGTGCCGGCACACTTGTTTCGCTTCTGGTTATGGCTCGCCACGGGCATCGTGACCCGCGAGTGGGTGGCGATCCACCGGAAGCACCATGCCAAATGTGATACCGACGACGATCCGCACAGTCCGCAGACCCGGGGCATCAAGGCGGTACTGCTTACCGGACGCGAGCTCTACATGCGGGAATCGAAGAACCGGGACACGCTGAACAGGTACGGCACCGGCACACCCGAGGACTGGATTGAACGCAATCTGTACACGCGGTTCAGCTTGAGTGGGGTTGGCCTGATGCTGATCCTCGACCTGCTGCTGTTCGGCGCGATCGGCGCCACCGTATGGGCGGTGCAGATGGCCTGGATCCCGATCACCGCCGCCGGCATAGTCAACGGCATCGGTCACTGGTGGGGCTATCGCAATTTCGAGGCGCCGGACGCGAGTCGAAATATAATTCCCTGGGGCGTTCTCATCGGCGGCGAGGAGTTGCACAACAACCACCACACCCATCCGACCTCGGCCAAGCTCTCGGTCAGGCGCTACGAGTTCGACCTCGGCTGGTGCTACATCCGGGGTCTTGAAATGGTTGGCCTGGCGAGCGTGCGCAGGACCGCGCCGAAACTCAAGCTCGGTCCGGTGCGCGAGCAAGTCGACAGCAGCACGCTCGAAGCCCTCATCACGTTCCGCCACCACGTCATGTCGAGCTATGCGCAAGGCATGCGCTGCGCGTGTCGCTCGGAGGCCAAGCGCCTCCACGCCGAGGGGCCGCAGGCTGCGAGCTGCGCGGCCGAGTTCCGGGTGGCGCGCCGCTGGCTCCACCGTGACGCCGACAATATCCCTGCCAGCGTTCTGGCGGATGTGAGCAACGCGTTGGCGCGCAGCCCGACGCTTGTCAGGCTCGTGGTCATGCGTGAGGAGCTGCGCCGGGTATGAATGCGTCCAGGCGCATCGTCCGAGCAGCTGGTGGCGGACCTTCAGACGTGGCTGAAGAGCGCCGAATCAAGCGGCATCGCAGCGCTGCAAGCAGCCGCCGTGCTGCTGCGCGCACTTCGGCTGTGAGCTGACCCAAAGCGATATGTCGTGACGACGACCCCGCCGTCGACGGTCGTGCCCGGCGCTGCGCCTGGCGGACCAGGGCGCTCGAGGTTTGTGTTGTGGCGGGCAATCGGGATGCTGATCACCCTGATGGGTGCTGGAGTAGTCATTGCGGCGGTCCTGGACCGGATCGCGGTCGGCGATCCACGCATGAATGGTGCGTTGCTCGGCGGTGCACTCGCCGCGGGCGCCACCGCGCTGGGAACGCTTCCGGTCCTTCTGTCCCACCGCAGCACCGGTAACCTGATGCTGGGCTTCTGTGCGGGCGTGATGCTCGCGGCCAGCGCGTTCTCGCTGGTCATTCCCGCGCTCGCGGCCGCCGGCGAACAAGGCCTGGGTCCATTGCCGGCATCGACGATCGTCGGACTCGGCATCCTGCTGGGTGCGGGTTTCCTGGTGGTGGCTGGGCAGTGCATGCCTGCAGCCGATGCCCGTTCGCTGCTGGCTACCCCAGCGGTGCGGCGCGCGTGGCTGTTCGTGCTGGCGATCGCATTGCACACGTGCCCGAGGGACTGGCGATCGGCGTAGCGTTCGCCGCCGATGACCTGGCGCGGGCGCGTGCACTTGCGACCGGGATCGCGATTCAGGATATCCCTGAAGGCATGGTCGTCGCGCTCGCGCTGCGGAGCGCGGGGCATGGGCGCCTGTCCTCGGTCCTGCTGGGCATGGCGTGGGACTGGTGGAGCCGGTCGCTGCCGTGGCTGGCGTGATGGCTGTATCTGTCTCGGCAACCCTGCTGCCTTGCGGCCTGGCGTTCGCCGCTGGCGCCATGCTGTTCACGATCAGCCATGACGTGATCCCCGGAGTGACCGGCAAGGGCAATCAGGGTGCGGCCAGCCTCGCCCTGATCTTTGGGTTCGTGGTGATGATGATGCTCGATACGGCGTTGGGATGACGCTCGGCACGGCCACCATCCAGGCTAATCAAATAGGAACGTGGTAGGTGCTGGCGCTGCTCGCGGAATGGTCCGACATCGATATACCTGTGTTAGCCAGCGAACCGACAGCGGGATGGCATTGGCCGATGGTGCGATTTTGCTCAATTGACTGCCCGACCGCGGAGTGCGAAGTGCTGACCGACAGACATTCAGACCATATACTGCGCGAGTCCACTGTTACTGCCCCCCGCATCGATACGAAGGCTGCACTCTGGGCGGCAATCATCGGCGGCGCTGTCTTCATGATGCTGGAAATGATCATGGTGCCTGTATTCATGGGCGGCAGTCCCTGGGGCCCACCGCGCATGATCGCAGCCATTGGCATGGGAAACGGCGTGTTGCCTCCGCCAGCGACGTTTGATGCCGGGATCATGATGGTGGCGATGCTGATCCACTTCGGGTTGTCGGTGATCCTCGCATTCTTTTTTGCGTTCATCGCTCGCGGACGTAGTGTCGGAATTGCGGCGATGTTAGGCGCCGCATTCGGTCTCATCGTGTACCTGGTCAACTTTTATGGGATGACGGCGGTGTTTCCATGGTTTGCCATGGGGCGAGGATGGATCGGAATATTCGCGCATGTCATGTACGGTGCCGTGCTCGGCTTGGTCTACGCATCGATTGCGCGAAGCGCGCGTTGACCCGAACTGGGCAGTAGCCCGCTCAGCAGGATCGAGACCGACAGCCTGGACCCCACACCATCCCACGCGAGGCACTGATGGCCAGAACCCCGACTGCAGTTCCCGGCGTCGATCGAAGCGCCGAGAAGGCAAAGCTCGACCTCGATCGAGATGGAACCCCGAGTGACGCCGGCCTAACCGATGTCGAAACCGGCGGCACTGCCCGGCCGGGCGAGGCGAGTCGATCGTCGTCACACCCCGTTTCGCGCCCCGGACACTCATCCGGCAACTCTCGAGCAACAGACGGCGCGGATGGAACATCCCGCGTTGATGGAGCCGGGGGCGCCTCGGAACCGACCTTCGAGGAATAGCGTCCAGGTTGCATCGAGTCTCGTGGTTTCTACGTCAAAACTCGGGATTTCGTATCGCTCGGGTACACGAATTGCGTCTTCCGAATTCTAGCCGCCCTGGCGGCGCATTTCTGGAGTGAAAATGACTAAAAAAGCGCGCGAGTCAGGCGTAGCGCCTTCCCACGCCGCAGAGGGCAACGTCGAAGTCGGTTACGGCGCTGAAACCCACAAGAAGGGAGAAGATTTCACTCACCGCACAGAACAACGCAAGGCCGAGGACGCGACCGCTTCCCGCGTACCCGCCAGTACCCGAGATGACACGCCTTCGGACGAAAAGTCGGAGCTGGCTTCTGAAGACCGAAAGCCATCCGATAGATGAGTTTCCCAAGCGAAGGAAGCAATATCGTCAAAGCCCTGGCGCGGTCTTACTGAAAGAATCCGCGACGTTTGTTCCCTTCTCTCCTGCTGCCGACGGTGATCAGCATCGCTGTCAATGTGGCCTGACCGGTGCCTTCGTGAGCGGAGATGAGCAATGCCATCCGCGCCATGCAGAGCGACGCCACGCGGGACGGCGATGCAATGGTCGCGCGCTACGAGCAGGAACACCCGGAGGTTGCCGCGGGCGACGGCGGCGTTCTCACGGGGATCGCCCTCGAGCGTGCACTTAAGCGGGTTCTCGTGCAGCGCGGTGCGGCAGAGCGCACCGAGAAGGTCATGGCTCGCTACGACGACCAGTTGACCCAACAGCAGCAAACGGTGGACGGACTGCGCTTTCTTTCGCCTGCTGTCTTGATGCAGGAGGCTCTGAACGACTTAGCCGAGACGGGCAACGGCCGTCATCAACACTTCATGCGCCAGGTCAACCGCTTCCACCGTGAATGGCAGACGTTCTTCACACCCAAGGTTCTGACGAACACTTCGCTGACAGTGCAAGACTACGATCAGTTTCCTTGCTTCAGCTTCAGCGAGCAGTCGAGTTCTGACCTCAACCCGCGCTTGACGGGTGCATTGCTCGGGCTGCTCCTTCCAACGGGGATGTTGATCGCATTCAACGCGAAACGTGCACGCTGGTATGCGATGAACGGCTGAGCCGCCGCTGGCATCGGTTGTGGAGGTCGGAGTGCACATACAGACAAGGACCACTGGTGCGCTTCAGGAGACTGCCGGGAACGAATCGTGCGGCGCGGGTGAGTAGTGTCACCGACAAGGAGCAGTCATGCTTAAGTGGGCCATTCTCTTCTTCATCGTTTCCCTCGTCGCCGGGTTCTTCGGCTTCACTGGCGTAGCTTCCGGGGCCAAGTCGATTGCTAAGGTCTTGTTCGTCATTGCGATCGTGATCTTCCTAATCGTTCTCGTGTTCGGCGTGTTTCTGGGAACCCTTGTTTTCTGACTGCCTCGCGCCGCAACGAAGACCTGGACCTGGTCCGGCTTTTCACCACCGAATCCCGGGAAGTGGTCGTGGCCGTTAAACGCCATGCGCGCCGGGGCACGGGCAGTGCCATTGCGTGCCAATCTCCACTGCGCCCGCGCATCGCTTAAGCGAACGCCGGACCCGCCACCAGGAGATTCGCTTTAACCGCCGTCGTCTACGCATCACTCCAAAGGGCGTTGCACCCAGTGCATTCGTTCTTCCTCTCCGGCACCGTGACGCTGTATCTGGGCTCGTTGATGACCGATCTCCCTCGTCCTTCCCACCTGGTGGCGGAAGGCAGGGAGGGCGGGGCGCCGAAGCTCACCCCGAAGGACGTGATCGCCGGCTATATCATGGCCCAGGGCAACAGTTCGGTGAAGGGCGGCGATCGCTTGACCTTGCTGCGCGACGGCGACGGCGACGGCGTTTACGAGAACCATACGGTATTCGCCGAGAACCTCAATGCCCCTGTACACGATCGACCTGTCGTCCGGCGCCGCGACGTTGATCGGCGCCATCGGCGGGGGACAGTCTATGCGTGACATCGCAGTCGCACAGGTTCCGGTTCCAGGATCGCTGACGCTACTGGCGACTGGCCTCGTGGCTCTACTGGGCTTGCGCCTACGCAGTTGAAGCCAAAGTAGTGCGCGGACGGGTCAAATGCGGCCTTTCCGCGCTTACCCGCTTCGTGGCGCGACGCGACGCCGTGTATGAGTCGGCGAGCCATCCGACGGTTGGGAAGCGCGAGTCTGCAAGCCCGACCTGAGGCAGCTTGCAATTGGCAGTACCGTGGGCTCAATGCCCGGTCAAGGAGTCGGGCGCAGCGAGTTCATACCCGCGCTTGTGTCGGCTGGGGTCGCAGGCGGCGCGGCGCCTCCGTCGCGATATGGCGGCAGATCAGCGGCACCTCTCGGCGTCGGCGTCGCCTCCAGTCTGGAGATCATTCTCTGCATGGTGGCGATTTCTCGAACCTGCGCCTCGATGATGGCATCGGCCAGCTTTCGGACCTCGGGGTCTTTGATGTGAGCGCGCTCGCTCGTCATGATCGCAATCGAGTGATGCGGGATCATTGCCTTCATGTAGGAAACGTCGTTTACCGTTTCCTGGCTGCGCACCAGCCAGAGCGCGACCGCGAACACCAGCACACTGCCCGCGATGATTGCGAGCTTGACGCGCCTGTTCGAATACATTGGCCACATGTAGCCGAGCATGATGATCGCCATCACCGCGCCCATGTATATTGCCATCCAGGTCCGGGTCTGACTGTAGAAGACATGGCCGATTGCATAGGTGTTCAGGTACATCAGGCCGAACATCACCACCGTCGACGTAGCGATCATCCCCGCGAACACACCGTAGCCCATCTTCATACTTTTACCTTGATGCTCCACTTCCAGTCCTCCTGCGTCCGTAAGTCGGCGGTCTGAACTATGATGCGTGTTGCGACGAGTGATGCGTGTGGCTTTCTTGATCGCCGGTAGTGGGTCTCCAGCAGCAAGTCCCGTGCCCGCGAAGCAGATGCATGGGTGCGCAGCGCGGGCACGCATGCATAAATGCGCGCCTGATTCCGACGACGCTCGCTTCAACGGTCGGATCTCGTCTGCTGAGCGGCGGCACCCGGGGTGGACCTACTTCAGCGGCTCGACCTTGTCCAGCAGGAAGGGCAGGAATTCGGCGACCGTGG
>JBBRCD010000129.1:0-11631 GCA_038205245.1 Burkholderiales bacterium | reverse complement strand
ATTCGCTGCTGATGGCCGCGGTCACCACCCACTCGATCAGTGCGACGCTGATCCAGAAGCTCGGCTACGACCTGCAGAAGGACCTGGCCCCGATCACCCTGGTGGCCAACTCGCCGCATGTGCTGATCGCGCATCCGTCGCTGCCGGTCAAGACGGTGCGCGACCTGATCACGCTCGCGCGCGCGCGTCCGGGCCAGCTCAACTGGGCCTCGCAGGGCAACGGCACGCTGTCCCACCTGGAGCAGGAACTGCTGAAGGCGATGGCGAAGATCGAGGTCGCCCACATCCCGTACAAGGGGAGCGCGCCAGCGCTGGCTGACCTGTTCGGCGGGCAGGTGGCGCTGCTGTTCGACAGCGTCCCGGCGGTGCTTCATCACATCAAGAGCGGCAAGCTGCGCCCGCTCGCGGTGGCCACATCGCGCCGCTCCAACGTGCTGCCCGAGGTGCCGACAGTTGCCGAGTCCGGGCTCAAGGGCTTCGCGGCGGAGAACTGGTTCGGCCTGATGGCACCCGCCGGCACGCCCAGGGAAGTGATCGTCCGGCTCAACGCCGAGGCGGTGAAGGCGCTGGCCGCGCCCGAGTTGCGCAATCGCCTGCTCGAGCTGGGCTTCGAGCCGCGCTCCACGACGCCGGAGGAGATGCGCGCGGTGATCGCCTCCGAGATCGCCCTGTGGGCCCGGGTGATCCGCGATTCTGGCGCGAAGGCAGATTAGCGATGAAGCCACTTGAACGATGAGCCCACCCGAACGATGAGCCCACCTTGACGATGATCCCACTTAAGCCGATGCGCGAGGATGCGCTCGCCGCTGCCGCGGGCGTCGACCCGGAACGCCTTTGGCACCGACTGGCCGAGATGGCGAAAATCGGCGCGATACCGGGTAACGGCGTGAACCGGCCAGCACTGTCGCCTGGCGACATCGAGGCGCGCGCCTTGCTGCTGTCGTGGGCGCACGCGCGCGGCTATATGGTCAGTGTCGATGGCATCGGCAACCTGTTCCTGCGCCGCGCCGGCAGCGACCCGAACGCCGCGCCAGTCATGACCGGCAGTCATATGGACACCCAGCCCAAGGGCGGTCGCTTCGACGGCATCTATGGCGTACTCGCCGGGCTGGAAGCCCTGGAGGCGATGGATTCGGCAGGCGTGCGAACCCGCCGCCCGGTCGATGTCGTCGCCTGGACCAACGAGGAAGGCGGCCGCTTTCCGCCGTGCACCATGGGTTCGATGGTGTTCAGCGGTGCGCGACCAGTGGAGGCGTTTCTGGACGTGCGCGACAATGAAGGCATCCGTCTGGGCGATGCCTTGAAGCAGACGCTGGCGGCCACACCTCAGGCCGCCGTGCATGCATTCGCCACACCGGTGGCAGCCTACGTAGAGGCCCATATCGAACAGGGGCCGCTGCTGGAAGCCAACGCGCTGACCATCGGCGCAGTGACCGGTATCCAGGGCATGCGCTGGTTCAATGTCGAGGTGTCCGGCGACAGCGCGCATGCCGGCACCGCACCGGTCTCGCTGCGCCGGGATGCTCTCCGCGCGGCAGTGGCGATGATCGCCGCGCTGCGCGAGCTGACCGCGGATCCGACCGATATCACCCGCTTCACCGTGGGCCGGATGCTGGTCACACCGAACTCGCCGAACACGGTGCCGAGTCATGTGCTGTTCTCGGTCGATGTCCGCCATCCGGATCCGGCGACGATCCGGCGGCTGGGTGAGGCTGTCGAGCCGCTCTGCAGACAGCATGCCGGGCCGTGCTCGGTAGTGGTGACACCGACACTGCATGACGACCCGGCAACCTTCGACCCCGAAGTCATCGACCTGATCGAAACTGCCGCCGGTTGCCTCAGGCTCCCGGCCACACGCCTGCCCTCCGGGGCGAGCCATGACGCGATGTATCTCAGCCGCATGTGCCCGACCGGCATGATCTTCGTACCCTGCGAACGCGGGGTGAGCCACAACGAGGCCGAGAACGCGACCCCGGGCGATCTGGCGGCCGGCGCGCGGGTGCTTGCCGCAGCGCTGGTCGAACTGGCCAACCGCTGAGTCGCCACGCAAAAAGGGGCCAGGGTAAAAAGGGGCCAGGGTCGATTTCCCTGGAGTGCACTGCGCATAGGTGCAGACCGCGGCTGAGGAAATCGACCCTGGCCCCTTTTCCCGGAGCAAATCGACCCTGGCCCCTTTTCCGCAGACCGCGGCTGAGGAAATCGACCCTGGCCCCTTTTTCCCTTCTGACAGGGCGGCCAGTGCGCGCGGCCAGGTGCTCAGGCACGGCATGCTACGATCCCCGCCCGATCTATTCATGCACCGCACCATGCCCCTTTCCCTGACCGCAATCTCCCCGCTCGATGGCCGCTATGCGTCGAAGCTGGAGGCGCTGCAGCCGCATTTCTCCGAATACGCGCTGATCAGGAACCGGGTGCTGGTCGAGATCGAATGGCTGAAGGCGCTGGCGGCCGAACCGCACTTCACCGAGATCGAGCCGTTCTCGAAGGAAGCCGTAGCTGAACTCGATGCCGCGGCGCGCGACTTCTCGGTCGCCGACGCCCAGGCGGTGAAGGATATCGAGGCGCGCACCAATCACGACGTGAAGGCAGTCGAGTACTGGCTGTGCGAACGCTTCGCCGGCCACGCCGGTATCGCCCAGGCCGCCGGCTTCATCCACTTCGCCTGCACCTCGGAGGACATCAACAACCTGTCCTATGCGCTGATGGTGCGCGGTGCGCGCGAAGAGGTGATGCTGCCCACCCTGAACACGCTGGTCTGCCGGTTGCGCGACCTGGCGCATGAGCATGCGGATCTCGCGATGCTGTCGCGCACCCACGGCCAGCCGGCGTCGCCGACCACGCTCGGCAAGGAGATGGCGAACTTCGCCTGGCGGCTGCGCTCGGCGCGCGACCGGATCATCCATATCCGGATCAGCGGCAAGATCAACGGTGCAGTCGGCAACTACAACGCGCACCGGGTCGCCTATCCGGACTTCGACTGGGAGAAGTTCGCCCATGACTTCGTCGAGCGGCTGGGCCTGGAGCTGAACCCCTACACCACCCAGATCGAGCCGCACGATGCGCTGGCCGAGCTGCTGGACGCATTCGCCCGTGCCAACACCATCCTGATCGACCTGAACCGTGACCTGTGGGGCTACATCTCGCTCGGCTACTTCAGCCAGAAGGTGAAGGAAGGCGAGGTCGGCTCATCGACGATGCCGCACAAGGTGAACCCGATCGACTTCGAGAACTCGGAGGGCAATCTCGGCATCGCCAACGCGATGCTGCGCCACCTGTCCGAGAAGCTGCCGATCTCGCGCTGGCAGCGTGACCTCACCGACTCGACCGCGCTGCGCAATCTGGGGGTCGCCTTCGGCCACTCGCTGCTCGCCTTCGACGCCTGCCTGCGCGGCCTTGGCAAGCTCAGCGCCAATCCGGCTGCCCTCGCCCGCGATCTGGACGACGCCTGGGAGGTTCTGGCCGAACCGATCCAGACATTGATGCGCCGCCATGGGCTGCCGGAACCCTACGAACAGTTGAAGGCGCTCACCCGCGGCAAGGGCCCTATGACCGAGGCCGACCTGCGCGGGTTCATCCGCAGCCTGAGCTTGCCGGATGACGCCAGGGCACGGCTGCTCGCGCTCACCCCGGGAACGTATATTGGCAAGGCCGCCGAGCTGGCGCGGCTGGTCTGAACTGGCAGCCGGGCACGGCCGCGCTCGAACAGCGCAGCCCCGGGAACGCAACGACCACTACGGCCGCTGAGGCGCCTGCACGCGGCGCCTGGCGCGCATCACCTCGATGATCGCCGGGAGGATAGACAGGAAGATGATCGCAAGGATCACCAGCGTGAGGTTGTCCTTGATCCAGGGAATGTTGCCGAACAGGTAGCCAGCATAGGTGAGCGATATCACCCAGAGCAGGGCGCCGGAGATGTTGTAGGTCGCGAACCGGCCGTAGGGCATATGGGCGACACCGGCGATGAACGGGGCATAGGTGCGAACGATCGGGATGAAGCGCGCGATGATGATTGTCTTGCCACCGTACCTGTCGTAGAACGCCTGGGTCTTCTCCAGGTACTCCGCTTTGAAGAAGCGCTCGCCCCACCACGGCTCGCCGCGAAACATCTTCGGACCGGCCCAGCGGCCGATATGGTAGTTGACCGCGTCGCCGAGGATCGCGGCGATCACCAGCAGCAGCACCAACAGGTGCACGTTCATGCCACCGGCTGCCGCGATCGCGCCGGCGACGAAGAGCAGGGAGTCGCCGGGCAGGAACGGGGTCACCACCAGCCCGGTCTCGCAGAAGATGATCAGGAACAGCAAGAGGTAGATCCATGCCCCGTAGTTCTCGACCACCCAGGCGAGATAGTCGTCCAGGTGAATCAGGATATCGAACAGCTGCAGCCCGAGTGCGATCAGCGAATCCATGGACGTGCGCTCAGACCTGGGCTTCCTGCTGCTTCTTCTCGGGCTTGATGAAGTCCTCGCGCGAGATGCCCAGCCAGAGCGTGACCGTGCTGGCGACGAAGATCGACGAATAGCAGCCGACGATGATGCCGATGGCCAGCGCCAACGCGAAGAAGAACAGAATGTCGCCACCGAAGAACAGCATCGCGAACACCATCAGTAGAGTCGATCCGCTGGTCAGGATGGTGCGCGCCAGCGTATTCGTGATCGCATCGTCGATGACCTCGGCCGGTGTGCCCCGGCGCATCTTGCGGAAGTTCTCGCGGATGCGGTCGAACACCACCACCGTGTCGTTTACCGAATAGCCCAGAATCGCCAGAATCGCGGCCAGCGCGGTCAGGTCGAAGTTCCACTGGAACATCGCGAACAGACCGAAGATGATGATCACGTCATGAAAGGTCGCAGCGATCGCCCCGACCGAAAACTTCCACTCGAAGCGCACCGCCAGGTAGCTCATGATGCCAATGGTGACCACGATCAGCGCAAGCAGGCCGTCGTACAGCAGCTCGGCGCCCACCTGGGGCCCGACGAATTCGACCCGCTTCATCTCGACCCGGGGTTCGCGCTCGCGCAGGGCCTTGAGCACGACTTCGGACACCTGCGCGCTGCTCAGTTCGGGCTTCACCGGCACCCGGATCATCACGTCGCGCGCGGTGCCGAAGTTCTGCACGATGGCGTCCCCGATGTTCACCGCGGCGAGTTTCTCGCGTACCGTGTTCACCTCGATCGGGTCCGGGTAGGCGACCTCGATCACCGTGCCGCCGGTGAAGTCGATGCCCAGATTCAGCCCGCGCAGCGCGATCGCCGCGACCGAAACGACCACCGCCAGCACCGACAGGCCGAACCACAGTTTCGCGTTCGCCATGAACGGCAGCGATCGCTTTACCCTGAATACCTCGAACATGATTCGCCTTGCTTGTTTGCAGTGCTGTAGGCGAACGCGGCCTGGACCGTGCCGCCTAAACCGACAGCCGCTCGACCTTGCGCTGCCGGCCGTAGGTGAGATTGACCAGCGCGCGAGAGACCAGCATGGCACTGAACATGGTGGTGAAGATGCCGATGCAAAGCGTCACCGCGAACCCGCGGATCGGCCCGGAGCCGAGCCAGAACAGCGCGAAGCCGGCAATCAGCGTGGTGATGTTGGCGTCCAGGATAGTGCCGAACGCGCGGTCATATCCGGCACTGATCGCGGCCTGCGGCGTCGATCCATTGCGCAGTTCCTCGCGGATTCGCTCGTTGATCAGCACGTTGGCGTCGATCGCCATGCCCAGAGTCAGTGCGATGCCGGCGATACCGGGCAGGGTCAGCGTCGCCTGCATCATCGACAGCGCGGCGATCAGCAGCAGCATGTTGGCCAGCAGCGCCACCACCGAGACGACACCGAAGAAGCGGTAGTAGACGCACATGAATACGGCGACCAGCAGCATGCCGATCAGGGTGGAATTGATGCCCTTCGCGATGTTGTCCGCACCCAGGCTGGGGCCGACGGTGCGCTCCTCGATGATCTCCATCGGTGCTGCCAGGGCCCCGGCGCGCAGCAGCAAAGATACATCGCGCGCCTCGGCGGTGGTCATGCGCCCACTGATCTGCACCCGTCCGCCGCCGATCTCGGAGCGGATCACCGGCGCGGTCACCACCTCGGCCGAGCCCTTTTCGATCAGCAGGATCGCCATCCGCTTGTTGACGTTCTCGCGGGTCACCTGCTGAAAGATGCGCGCCCCCTGCCCGTCCAGCGTGATGTGCACTGCCGGCTCGCTGGTCTGGCCGTCGAAGCCCGGCTGGGCATCGGTGATCCGGTCACCCGACAGGACCGCGGTACGGCGAACCAGAAGGCCGCCACCGTTTCGCTCGGTGAAGTACTCGGTGCCGAACGGCGGGTTGCCCGCCGCGCCCGCCTGCAGGCTGGCCGGGTCGTTCAGGTCCTCGGCGACCATGCGAATCTCCAGCGCTGCCGTGCGGCCGAGGATTTCCTTCGCCTTGGCGGTGTCCTGCACGCCAGGCAACTGCACGACGATCCGATCCGCGCCCTGTTGCTGGATTACCGGCTCCGCCACACCCAGTTCGTTCACCCGGTTACGCAGGGTGGTGACGTTCTGCTGAAGTGCGAACTCCTGCGACCGCTTGATCGCCTCGGGACGCACGGTCGCCACGATGCGAAACTCGCCGCCTTCGTCGACATTGCGAAGCGACAGGTCGGCCGCAGTCTTGCCGATCACCGTGGAAGCCTTGTCCCGGGTCGCCTCGTCCCGGAAGCGCACGATCACCGTCTGCCCGTCGCGGGTGACGCCGGCCGACGCGATCTTCTGCTCACGCAACGTGGTGCGCAGATCGTTCACATAGCCTTCGATCTTCTTGCTCAGCGCCGCCTTCATGTCGATCTGCAGCAGGAAGTGCACGCCGCCGCGCAGGTCCAGGCCGAGATACATCGGCAGGGCGCGAATCGAGGCCATCCAGAGTGGCGAGTTGGACACCAGGTTGAGTGCAACGATGTAGCCCTCGCCCACCGCCTTCTCGATCACATCCTTCGCACGCAACTGGATGTCGGTGTCGACGAAACGAAGGCGAAGACTACCGCCTTCGAGCAGCACGTTGGTCGGCGCGATGTTCGCCTTCGCCAGGGCCTCGCTGGCCCGCGTCTGCAATGCGAGGTCGGCCTTCAGTGTCGCGCGCACCGGTGACACCTGCAGGGCCGGCACCTCACCGAAAAAGTTCGGCAACGTGTACAGCAGGGACACGACCATCGCGACCGCGATGATCGCGTACTTCCAGAGCGGGTAACGGTTCATTCGGCGGTCAGGCGTCCAGTGCGCTCTTGATCGTGCCCTTGGGCAGCACGATCTGCACTGAAGGCTTCTGCACCAGAATCTCCACCCCGGGGGCGATCTCCATGGTGAGGTAGTTCTCGCCGACCTTGGTGATCTTGCCGAGTTCACCGCCCCCGGAGATCACTTCATCGCCCTTCTGCAGTCCGGCGACCAGCGCCCGGTGCTCCTTGGCGCGCTTGAGCTGGGGCCGGATCAACAGGAAGAACAACACCACGAACATCAGGATGATCGGGGCGAGCTGCCCGATCATGTCGAACTGGCTGCCGCCGTCTGTGGCCTGCGCCCATGCATTGCTGATCAACACCCTGCACTCCTTGTCTTCCACCCGGACGACGCGTCCGGGTGCCTGGGTTGTTTACGATGGAAGGTCGCCCTGCAAGATCGCCGACTTTTCCAAAGCCCGTGATTTTATCACTGTTCGTCGCCTTCGACCGGGCTCGACTCAGCCCAGTGGAAGGCATCGAGCCGACCGGCCGCGATCGCCGCGCGCAACTCCGCCATCAGCGTCTGGTAAGCCTGAAGGTTATGCAGCGTATTGAGGTGGGCGCCGAGTATCTCGTTGGCACGTTGCAGATGGTGCAGGTACGCCCGGGTGAAGTTGCGGCAGGTATAGCATGGACAGGTCTCGTCCACCGGCCGCAGATCGCGGGTGTACTGGGCGTTTCGCAGCTTGATCGTGCCCTGCCGCGTGTACAGCCAGCCGTTGCGCGCATTGCGGGTCGGCAGCACACAGTCGAACATGTCCACGCCCTGGCGGACCGCCTCGATGATGTCCGAGGGTGTGCCCACCCCCATCAGGTAGCGCGGCCGATCGGCCGGCAGCCGCGGCGCGGTGTGACGCAGGATGCGCATCATGTCCGGCTTGGGCTCGCCGACCGACAGGCCGCCGATCGCATAGCCATCGAAGCCGATATCGACCAGGCCGGCGAGCGAGCGGTCACGCAGCGCCTCGTGCATGCCGCCCTGGACGATTCCGAACAGCGCGTTGCTGTTGGCCAACCCCTCGCGATGTTCGCGCTTGCAGCGCTCGGCCCAACGCAGGGACATCTGCATCGACGCGTCGGCCTGCGCCTCGGTCGCCGGAAACGCAGTGCAGTCGTCAAAGCACATGACGATGTCCGAGTTGAGCACCTGCTGGATGCGCATCGACAGCTCGGGGGTGAGAAAACAGGCATCCCCGTTGACCGGCGAGCGGAACTTCACCCCTTCTTCGGTGATCTTGCGCATCTGTCCCAGGCTGAAGACCTGAAAGCCGCCCGAGTCGGTGAGGATCGGACGATCCCAGTGCATGAAACGGTGCAGCCCGCCATGGTCACCGATCACCTCCAGCCCGGGCCGCAGCCAGAGATGGAACGTATTGCCGAGCACGATCTGCGCGCCGATCTCCACCAGTTCACGCGGCGCCATCGCCTTCACCGTGCCGTAAGTGCCCACCGGCATGAAGGCCGGCGTGTCGATCACGCCGTGGGGCAGCGTCACCCGTCCGCGGCGGGCAGCACCATCGCGGGCGATGACTTCAAAGGCAAGGCTCATCGGCGGGCGTCAGGTCGCATGATCAGGTGAGGTTCGTCCCGGCCCGGCACCGGTGAGCAGCATCGCGTCGCCATAGCTGAAGAAGCGATAGCGCCGCTCGACCGCATGCCGGTAGGCGCGGCGGATGTTATCGGTGCCAGCAAAGGCCGACACCAGCATCAGCAGCGTCGACTTGGGCAGGTGAAAGTTGGTGATCATCCGGTCGACCACCCGGAAGCCGAAGCCGGGCGTGATGAACAGGTCGGTCTCGCCGCTGCCGGCCTGCAGTTCACCCTGACGGGCGACCGCCTCCAGTGTACGCACCACCGTGGTACCTACCGCCACCACTCTGCCGCCGGCGGCTCGGGTCCGGGTGATGGCATTGACCGTGCCCTGCGGCAGCGACCACCACTCGTGGTGCATCACATGCTTGGACAGATCGTCGTCGCGCACCGGCTGGAACGTGCCGGCGCCGATGTGCAGGGTGAGAAACGTACGCTGAACGCCGCGCGCCTGCAGTGCGTCGAGCAGCGGCTGATCGAAATGCAGCCCCGCAGTCGAGGCCGCCACCGCGCCCGGCGCCCTGGCGAACACCGTCTGGTAGCGAGTCTCGTCCTCGAGCTCGGGTTTGCGCTCGATGTACGGCGGCAGCGGAACCTCGCCATGTGCATCCAGCACATCGAACACGCGCACGCCGTGCTCGAAGCGCAGCAGAAACAGCGCACCGCGCCGCTCGACCATGGTCGCTTCGACCTGAGACGGCGACTGGCCGAACAGCAGCGTCGAACCCGGCTTCGGCGAATGGCTGGCGCGCAAATGAACGAGCGCGGTCGCCTCGGCGAGCACGCGTTCGACCAGCACCTCGAAGCGGCCACCGGTGGCCTTGGTGCCGAACAGCCGCGCCTTGATGACGCGCGTGTCGTTCAGCACCAACAGGTCACCCGGCGCGAGCAGCGCCGGCAGGTCGACGAACCTCCGGTCGTCGATAGCGCCGGTTGCACCATCCAGACACAGCAACCGGCTGGCAGTGCGGGTCAGCGGCGGCGTCTGGGCGATCAGTTCAGGCGGAAGCGGATAGTCGAAATCGGAAAGGCGCATGGCGGCGGTGTATCACACACCGGGCGTTTACGTTTCCTGCGCCGCTGCTTTTGGAGATGAGGCCAGACCCGCCCATCGTGCCGTGCCGAGGCGTGCGGCCACGGATCAGCGCGCCGCGGCCTCCCACTTAGGCGAACCCAGGGGCGACACGATGTCGCCGGCAATGCTGATCTGTCCCTCGTGCAGGCCGATCAGCGACTTCGCGCGCGGGGGACGATGCGGTCGAAGTTCGGCGACGGGGCGTCCGTTCCTGGTCACCACGATGGTCTGCCCGGTTCGCGCGACCTCATCCAACAGAGCGAGGCATTTTGCCCTGAACTCCGACGCCCCGATTGTCGTTGTCATACCGCCTCCATGGGAATAAGCACAAGCGTGACCACATTGCGCTTTGCGCTCAACCGCCAGCGAGGCTGACCTTCGCGTGGGGCCGGTCTGTTTGCGTCAGCGCCGCAGCCGGGCTAATCTGCCGCGAGCGAAACACAAGACAACGATTGACCCTTCCCGGGAGCAGCCTGCATGAAGATCACCGCCATCGAGACGATGGTCGTCGCCATGCCGATGCTGATCGAAGGCGATGTGCTGCCCAGGACGAGCGGCGCCACTCGCACGCAGATGGAAACGCTGCTGGTACGCATCGACACCGATGCAGGCGTTTCCGGCTGGGGCGAGGGCTTCGGCCACCGCATCCATGTCGCCACCCGCGCCGCGCTGGACAGCTTCATCGGCCCGATGTGCATCGGGCGCGACCCCACCGACATCAGCAGCCTGGTCGACCATCTGCAGCGCAACCTCGCCGGCGTCGGGCGCAACGGCCCGGCGATGTATGCGCTGTCAGCGATCGACATCGCGCTATGGGACATCGCCGGCAAGCTGGCCGGCCTGCCGCTGTACAGGCTGCTGGGCGGTGGCGAGCGCGCAAGCCTGCCCGCCTACGCCAGTCTGCTGCGTTATGGCGAGCCGCACGCGGTCGCCCACTACACCGAGCGCGCGCTGCGCCGCGGTTACCGGCATATCAAGCTGCACGAGATCACCGAGGCGCCGATCCGGGCCGCGCGCGAGGTCGCCGGGCCGGCGGTGCCGCTGATGGTCGACTGCAACTGCCCGTGGACTGTCGACGAGGCACAGCGGATGGCGCAGCTACTTGCACCGCTGCAGCTCAAGTGGCTGGAAGAACCGGTGTGGCCACCGGAAGATCATCGCGGCCTCGCCCAGGTGCAGGCGCGCGGCGGCATCGCCACCGCAGCCGGCGAGAACGCCATGCTGCCCGAGTTCAAGGGCCTGTTCGAAGCGGGCGCGATCACCTATGCGCAGCCCAGCGTGACCAAGGTCGGCGGCATCACCCAGATGCGCAAGGTGATGGCCCTGGCCGATGCGTTCGGCGTCGAGGTGGTGCCGCACTCGGCCTACTTCGGGCCGGGGCTGCTCGCCTCGATCCACTGCATCGCCGCAATGCCGCGCGAGCAGCTGGTCGAGCGCTATGACGCCGACTTCGAGTGCAATCCGCTGCATGACGCGATCGATCCCGGCGCCGATGGCCGCATTGCCGTGCCTCAGGGTCCAGGCCTCGGCCACGATCCCGACCCTGCATTGATCGAGCGACTGCGGGTGGCGTGATGCGCGCGGCCGCCCTGAGCGTCGGACTGCACGCAGTGCTCGGCCTGCCTGGCGTATTTCTGGAGAAGTGGCCGCAGGTGGCGGAGGCGGCGGGGATCAGGACGGAGTAGGGCAATGGTCACCCCTGTATGGTG
>JBBRCD010000128.1:0-11676 GCA_038205245.1 Burkholderiales bacterium | reverse complement strand
GAAAAAACCCTCAAGCCTGAAGAGTGGCGCAAGGTGGCTTTCATACTGGCACGAGGTCAAGTGGTTCAACGAGTCGAAGGGCTTTGGCTTCATCACTCCGGACGGTGGTGGTGAGGACCTCTTCGCGCATTTCAGCGCGATCAACATGCCGGGCTTCAAGACCCTGAAGGACGGACAGCGCGTCTCCTTCGACGTTGTGCCGGGCAAGAAGGGTCAGCAGGCTGCGAACATCCAGTCGGTCTGATCGTTCAGGTCGCACGAAAAAGCCGGGCTTGTGCCCGGCTTTTTTTTCACTTTTTTCAATCTGACCGTTCAGCCAGACCGTTCAGGCAGACTTTTCAGCCTGACTGACGCGCGATAGCCCGGACCGCTGCCAGTGAACCGCTCGGGCGGCCGCTTGCTCGGCCCGCCCGGCTGCAGGCCGCCTCTGCGGCGTTTCGGCGCGGAGGGATGCCGGCCGCTGCAGTCGCGAAGGCACCTGTCCCAGCCACCAGCGCTGGGCGACCAGGCTCAGGAAGGCGGCCTCGTTCGCGCAGATGTCGCCATCGGCGCGCGCCAGCCCAACCATGATTTCCCACAGCAGCATCCGCGCCGTCTCGTCGGTGACTGCGTCGATCACCTGCACGTACACCGGCGATTCGTGCAGCCGGCGGCGGTTGCTGCCGCCGGCGCCGTCAGGCAGGCCGGTCGCCTGCAGGTCGGCAAAATAGGCGCGCAGGACTTCCGCGAAGCCTGAGGACGAGATGCCGATTCGCCGGCAGACATCGAGGGTGGTCAGCGCCTCGATTTCGGCGTCCTCGATCCGGTCGTCGATCGCCATCAGCGCGGTGAGCAGACGCGCCATCGTCTCCGGACTATCGGCGTCGTAGGCCCTCATTTTTCCTGATTCCATCATTCCTCCGAGCGGTACGGGCTGTGTGGCTTCCGCTGCCGGGGCCTCTGTTCGTCGGGCACCTGTACTGATTCGACCGCGGAGAGGGCCACAAGTTCGGGCGTTCGCCAAACAGTTTCATGCTGCGTTGCGGCGGTCGCGCGGCCGGGGCGGACGCGTTCCGTTAGAATGCGAGTTCTCTGTTTGCCCATTCGCCGATGCCGACGTTTTCCAGCTCCGGGGCCTCCGGTCCCAGTTCGTCCGGTCCCAGTTCGTCCGACGCTGGCGCTGTCGGCGTGCCGCCGCAGCCCGGACCTTCCGGGGTCAAGGCGCAGCGGGGGAAGCCACCCGCGCCCGCAGCCTCGACTGCGCCCCCGCCCGCCTCCAACTTCATCCGTCAGATCATCGACGAGGATCAGCGCACCGGGCGCCACGGCGGCCGGGTGGCTACCCGCTTCCCGCCCGAGCCGAACGGTTACCTCCATATCGGCCATGCAAAGTCGATCTGCCTGAATTTCGGCATCGCCCGCGACTTCGGCGGCGAATGCCACATGCGCTTCGACGACACCAACCCGGCAAAGGAAGAGACCGAGTATGTCGAGTCGATCCAGGACTCGGTGCGCTGGATGGGCTTCGACTGGGGTGAGCATCTGTACTTCGCCTCCGACTACTTCGACCAGCTCTACGGCTATGCCGAGTTGCTGGTCACCCGGGGCGATGCGTATGTCGACAGCTTGAGTGCCGAAGAAATTCGTGCCCATCGCGGCACGCTGACCGAGCCCGGACGCGACAGCCCGTACCGGGCGCGCACGCCGGAGGAGAACCTCGACCTGCTGCGGGGGATGAAGGCCGGCGAATTCCCGGATGGCGCGCATGTGCTGCGTCTGAAGATGGACATGCGCTCGCCGAACATCAACCTGCGCGATCCGGTCATCTACCGTATCCGCCATCATGAGCACCATCGCACCGGGAACACCTGGTGCATCTACCCGCTGTACGACTACACCCACGCGATCTCGGATGCGATCGAGCACATCACCCACTCGATCTGCACACTCGAGTTCGAGGATCACCGGCCGCTGTACGACTGGTGCGTGGAAAAGCTTCCGGTCCCGTACCGTCCGTATCAGTATGAGTTCGCGCGTCTCAACCTCACCTACGCGGTACTGTCCAAACGCAAGTTGATCGAGCTGGTCGAGGGCGGGCATGTCGATGGCTGGGACGATCCCCGTCTGCCGACCCTGGTCGGCGTGCGCCGGCGCGGCTATACGCCGGAAGGCATGCGGCTGTTCTGCGAGCGCATCGGTGTATCCAAGGCTGATTCGTGGATCGACATGAGCGTGCTCGAGCAGGCGATCCGCGATGACCTGGATGCGCGCGCGCCACGAACCGCAGTCGTTCTCTCCCCGCTCAGGCTGGTGATCGACAATTTTCCGCCCGGCCACACCGAGTCGTGCAGCGCGCCGGTGCATCCGCATCGCCCGGAACTCGGCCGGCGCGAGTTCCCGCTGACCCGGGAACTGTGGATCGAGCGTGACGACTTCGCCGAGACCCCGCCCAAGGGCTATTTCCGCCTGTCACCCGGGGTCGAGGTCAGGCTGCGCTACGGCTATGTGGTGCGCTGTACCGGTTGCGACAAGGACGCGCGGGGCGAGGTGACCACAGTACATTGCGAGTATCTGCCCGACACCCGGAGCGGTACGCCGGGGGCGGACGCGAAGAAGGTCAAGGGCAACATCCACTGGGTATCGATCGCCGATGCGGTTGCGGTCGAGGTCCGGCTATACGACCGCCTGTTCTCGGCGGCACACCCCGGCAGCGGCGATCGCGACTACCGCCTGGACCTGAACCCGGCGTCCAAGCGGGTGCTGGCCGCCTGGGCAGAGCCCGGCCTGGCCAACGCGCTGCCAGAGCAGCGATTCCAGTTCGAGCGGCAGGGTTACTTCGTCGCCGACATGCGTGACTCCCGGCCGGAGCACCTGGTGTTCAACCGGGCGGTGACGCTCAAGGATACCTGGGTGAAGTGACGGGTCGAGTCGTCAGCGGAAGCGGGCACACCCCCCTGCGGGCAACGACAAACAACACGACTGGATAGAAGCTGCGTTCCTTGTCGAAGCCAATCACGCTGGCGAATAGCCCAGCCGCAGCAGCGATGGTGACGCCGAGCACATGTTCCATCTTTTGTGGCCTCGAGAAGTCGTACCTGTGCGGTCTGACGCCCGATGGCCGGGCGGTCCTAGGTGAGTTCCCGGATCAGCCAGTCGCCTCGCCTGCTGCTTGCGCGTCCCCCCGGGCTGCGCCCTATCATCAGGTCCTGGTGTTCGCTGTCCTCGCTAGCGCGCACGACTGCACCTGCACTCGGCGCATACCAGTCTATCTCTCGACGCTGAGTCTCGGTGCGGTGGAACTCGAAATCGCCCATGAACAGATCACGCGACACCCGCAGGGCGCGGAACGTTCCGGCGGGCACGGTCACCGTCTCCCAGCGGCCGACCCGGGTGATCATGATCACCCGACGGGGCTTCGGGTTGCCGGTGTCCCGGGCGAACACGTCCTGGCGAACGTGGCGCCTGGGGACCAGCGGGAACGGCAGCACCTGCAGTGGCGGATCGAAGGTGGTGTGCGAGCCGTCGGCACGTTCCAAGACGGTCAGGTGACCCTCGGCGTTGAACTGACGCGCGATCAGTCTGGCGATCGGTCGTCCGAAGCCGCCCGAGCCTGCCTCGTCATAGTCTATGCCCTCCAGGCGCGAGCCCTCGGCGCTGAAGCGGTGGGTCGCCAGAGAACGCTGTTCCCGGTTGTAGCCGTTCAGCGTACGGTAGACCCGTTCAGTGCCTGGTTTGACGACCGGGCGCTCATCGACGCTTTCTCCCGGTATGCCGGGCTCGAGCGCGGCGCAACCCGAGGCCAGTGTGCCCACTGCAACCGTCGCGCCGATGGCGCTCAATGCCATCAGCAGTGACCGCCGGGTGGCCAGCGTATCGTCGTCGGGCTTCGCTGCCGGCATCATGGACGTCACTCAGACTGGCGTGCCTGGCCGCGACTGGCGCGCACGCAGCCCGGCCGACAGCCTGCGCCACATCCACCATACGGCAATTGCCACCACAGGCGCGAGCAGGATCGCCAGCGCCAGGGCGAACACCCACAGGACAGCGACCGTAGCCAGCGCCACCCCGACCAGCAAGGCCTGCTTCAGTCGATCCAGCCAGGTCGGACCACGCAGCGCCGCCTCGTCCAGCCGCCATTCGCCCCCCGGCTCGCGTTCGGCCTCATAGACTTCAAACTGTCCAGGCGCAGCGCGAGCCGGGTCGACCGCAACGCGTTGCGGCGGCTTGCCAGCGGATCCGGAAGAACCTTTTGTCGTCATGGGCGGCACGCAATGTCTGGGCTATTGTGCTATTTACGAATACGGTAAATGCGGCGGGATGCAGGAACAAGCCGCACCGTCGGAGTGTGCGCAGCATGCATCACACCTGAAGTCTGCGCCGCTTTGCGGCGCATCAACAAGCCGAGTGTGCGCGTCCTGGCGCGCGGTGTCGTGCGGCCCTGTGCGCCGTCGTCCCTGATCCTCCGAAACTCCGATACCCCGCGATGCTGGAACGCCTTCAACTGGAACGATATGCCCAGATCGCCGGGGTGGCGATATTGGTGGTGGGCTGTTTCTACGTCATTTCCCCGTTCCTGGCGGCGGTTCTGTTCGCGGCAGTGGTCTGCGCAACAACCTGGCCCGTGTTCGTGCGTATCCGGCGCGGGGTTGGCGATCGACCGGTAGTCGCTTCGCTGCTGATGACTTTGCTGCTGGCCCTGGTGGTCATCGTGCCGGTCGCGCTGCTCGCGCTGGCCCTCACCGAGAACGTCACCCAGCTGGTCGATTTCGCACGCGGCCTGGTGCAAAGCGGTGTCCCGGCGTTGCCGGCCTGGGTGCTACGGCTACCGCTGATCGGCGAATGGCTGAACGATTATTGGCATCGGGTGGCCGAAAGCCGGGACGAACTGCGCAACTTCGGCGAACGGATGATCGAACCCGGCCGCACCGTGCTGGTCGCAGTGGGCTCAGTACTCGGGCAGGGGCTGATTCAGCTCACGCTGGCAGTGATGATCTGCTTCTTTCTGTACCGTGACGGCGACAGCCTGATGTGGGCGTTGCGCAAGACCGCCCTGCGCCTCGCCGGTGGCATGGGCGAGCGCATCGTTCAGATCATCCATAACACGGTGATCAGCGTGGTGTTCGGCATCCTCGGTACCGCACTGGCGCAGGGGCTGGTGGCCCTGCTCGGCTTCATCATCGCCGGCGTGCCGGGCGCGCTGGTGCTGGCGATCGCGACCTTCTTCCTGTCGATGATTCCGGCCGGGCCGCCGCTGATCTGGCTCGGGGCAACCGTCTGGCTGGTGTCGGAGGGCAACTTTGGCTGGGCGGTGTTCATGGCCATCTGGGGTGCCTTCGGCATCAGCGGCATCGACAACGTGGTACGCCCGATCCTGATCAGCCGGGGCGCCGATCTGCCGTTTCTTCTGGTGTTCATCGGTGTGCTCGGCGGTTTGCTCGCCTTCGGCTTCATCGGCATCTTCATCGGGCCGACCCTGCTTGCGCTGGCCTATGCGCTCGTGCTGCAGTGGATCAACAGCGAGGCCGACGTGCGCTCGGACGATCTTCCCCTGGACGACTGACGGAGTTCTGGCTACCGCAGTTCGAGCTGCTGCAGCCTCAGCGCTTGTCGAGCAGGCGATCCACCACCTGCTGGTAGTAGGCCTCGTCGATATGAAGGTGACCGCCCCCAGCTGCACGCGCCTCGGCGGCGCGGGCGAACAGCAGGTTCAGCCGGGCGAGGGCCCTGCGCCGTGTCTCCTCGTCGATGTCGGAGCGAACCAACCGCTCCAACTCGCCGATGTCCTTCAGGGTCTGCACTTGCGGCGGGACGAATCCGGCGTTCTTCAGGATCCGGTAGGCCATGCGCAACGGTTCCGGTACCAGCCGATCATCGTCGAGGTCGAGCGGCTTTCCGGCCCCGGGCAGATGGTCGAACTCGCCGTTCGCCTTCGCCCGCGCGACCCGGTCCTCGATCAGCGAATCCATCCAGGATAGGGCGGGCGGGCGTCTGTGCATGGCGGCGAACAGGCAGGTCGGATTCCTGGCGCAGTCGTTGTCAGGGTGTGAACAGGAAGCGCGCGATCGGCTCGATCTGATCGTCGCTCGCCAGTGCCGGGGCGTGCCCGATACCCTCAAACTCTATCAACGAGGTGGCCGGGTTACGCTGGATCATCTGGCGCGCGGTGTCCGCGCGAAACAGGTTCGACGCAGCGCCGCGCAGAATCAGCACCGGCGCCGCGACCTGGCTCCACACCGGCCACATCTCGATGTCCCGATCGAACACCTTGCCGCGAAACCCGGCAGCGATTGCCGGATCGTAGCGCAGGCCGTACGTGATGCGGCCCGCGGGATCGGTGAAGCGGCGGATGCCGTGTTCGACCAGATGCTGCAACCTGTCCTCGGGCAGTGAATCGGTACCGGCACCCCAGGGCCGGTGCAGCGTCGCGAACCAGGCCGAGAACGCCTCGACGGTATCGAAGCGCGGGTCGGTACCGGCGTAGGTGCCGATCAGGGTCAGGCCCTCCTTTGCCAGCACCGGTCCGACATCGTTCATCACCAACCGTCGTAGCGGCGTACCCGGCGTGGCGGCAAGCATCATGCCGATCAATCCGCCCATCGAAGTGCCCACCCAGTCGATGATCGGGACGCGGCTGGCGCGTGCATGTCCGGCGGTGACCCGGGCGATCAGCGCGTTCATGTCGGCGAGATACTGGGGGTAGCTGTAAAGCGAAGCGTCTCCCAGCCACTCGCTGTTGCCACGGCCGACGATATCCGGGCAGATCACCCGGGCGTCCTGGGATAGCCGGCGCGCCAGCCAGTCGAAATCGCGGCCGTTCCGGGTCAGCCCGTGCACGCAGATGACCAGATGCGGGTTCTCCGGATCGCCCCAATCGGTGTAGGAAACTCGATGGAAGCCGGCGGCAGACAGGCCTGAAAGCGTGCCGAGATTCGGTTGTGAAAGCAGTGGGGTCATCCGGGGCAGGCCTCGGGCTTCAGGGTGGGATCGTCAGGGTGGGTTCGTCATGACACCAGAAGCGAAGTGCCGACGCCCAGGCCGACGAAAAACAGGGTCAGGTGCAGCCATTTCCACAGCAGGTACTTTCGCGCGAGCCTTTCCGGCGACATGTTGGACAACAGGAAAAGGCGATGATCCGCCGGCCGCCGCATCATGTGTACCGCCGGCGCGGCAGCGGCCTGCACCACCTGGGCTTTCGCTTCGCGCCGCGCCTGGCTGCGCGCAAGCGCCCATTCCTTCAGGTCGATGTTGCCGTCCCGGTTCAGGTCGAAGCGATCGCGAAGCAGCATCGGATCGAGCTTCCAGCTGGCCAGCAGCCTGCCGATCTCTGCGTTGACCGCCGCCGGCCCTTCAAGGGGTCGCAGGGTCGAGAAGTCGCCGATCGCGTAGAGCGGGTCGCCCGGCCGGATGGTCATCTCGGTATGGCGCTTGTCGCCTGCGCGCCAGGTTTCACGGCGTGATGAATGGAGCTCGGCTTCGGCAGGATGCACGATGCAGGTGCCCGAGCTGTCGACCAGCAGGAACGGCGCGTCGCTCTCGCCTTCGTGCTCGACTACCCAGTTGTCCTTCGAATTGCGTTTTTCGATCCGGAACCAGTACCAGCAGCAGGGTGTCTGGCGCAGTTCGCTCAGCAGCGGTGCGCCCTCTGGCCAGAGTGCCTTGCCGGTAAGCTCCACATAGCCCTGGGCGGCCGAGTCGATGCTGGAGGTGGGCGTGTCCACGATCGCGCGCCAGCGCCGCACGTTGCCGATCCAGGCGAACAGGCTGATCACTGCGACCAGCAGCAGGCAGCCCCCCCAGACTGCACTGCTCTCGGATTCAGAGGCGATGCCGAGCAGCACCAGGTGCACGGCCGAGGTGGTCCAGTTGGCCCACTCGAGGCGACCACGGCGTCTTGACGAACTCAATCCTGCGAGGTTGCCCGGCGAGGCGTAACCGGGCGGGGCGGATCGCGACGCTGGACCCCGCAGGTCCGCACTCAGATTCGCACGCGGGTTCGCACGCAGGTCCGCACGCAGATCAGCTTCCTGCTTCAGTGGACTGGAACAACTGTTTTACGTCGACATCGCGGGTTTCTTCAGCGCTGAACTCGAGCAGCTTGAACGGACCGAAGCCGAACATGCGCGCGACGACGACGTCCGGCACCTGCTCGATACGCACGTTGTTGATGTTCACGCTCTCGTTGTAGAACTCGCGCCGGTCGGCGATCGAGTCCTCGAGCGAGCTGATGCGGCTCTGCAGTTGCTGGAAGCTCGCGTTCGCCTTCAGGTCCGGGTAGGCCTCGGCCAGTGCGAACAGGTTTCCCAGGCCCATGCGCAAGGCCCCTTCGGCACGGCCCAGCGCTTCGATGTCCTGCGACTGCGTGGCGCTGAACACCCGGCTGCGCGCCTCGATCACCCGGTCGAGCGTCTCCTGCTCGAACTTCATGTACTGCTTGCAGGTTTCGATCAGCTTGGGCAGCTCGTCATGGCGCTGCTTGAGCAGAACTTCGATGTTCGCCCAGGCCTTGCCGACGTTGTGCTTCACCTGCACCAGGTTGTTGTAGATCATCACCAGGTACACGCCGATCACCAGCGCGATTGCCAGTACGATCACCAGCACGACAGCCATGGACGTATTTCTCCCGGTCAGCAGATGGACAACCGGCATAAGGTAGCCGATGGCGCGCGGCGCCGCAACCTCCTGGTCGACACCTGGTCGAACACGCGGCCGAACCACCGGCGGCGCGCGCAGCGACCGGTTCACCAGGTGTAGCGCACCGTATAGCGCACCACAGCCTCGCCCCCGGCAGCGATGGTCACCGGAAAATGCACGGTGCGCGAGTCGACTTTGTCGAAGGCATGGCTGCGCTGGGTGATCTGCCAGTTGCTCCAGCGATGGAGGTTTTCGCGCACCAGCACGGTCACGGCTTCGGTATTCTTCTGATTGCGCACCTTCACTTCGAACTCCTCGAAAATCTCGCGCCGTGCGTTGTCGATGCGAAAATCCACCTGGCGCCGCTCGCCGACCACATCGAACGCCGAACCCAGGCGGATGCGCACGGTTTCATCGCGCGGGGTGTGGTCGATTGCGTCCTCGCCGATGAACTCGAGCGAGCGATCCGCCGGGTCGAGCTGCGACACGCGGATTCGCCCGGCCGGCAGCGGCACGCCCATGCGGTTGGCTTCGGCGTTGCGAAACGAAAGGTAGACGTCGACCTTGCTGTTCGATGTCGAGCCGAGCTCACGGTCGATCGCCGGTCGCGCCTGCACGCTGTTGAAGCCCGGCCCCTGACCGTAGTAGACCAGCGTCTTGGCACATCCCACACCGCGTGCAGCCGGAAACAGTTCGATCTGCTGGGTCGAGTTGTCCGGCAGGTCGACCGTGCGGCCGAGGGTGTACAGGTGATACTCGAAGAACGCCTTCTGCTCGAAACCCGCGCTGACTTCCGAGGCCTGGGCAGCCCGCAGCGTGGTCATCAGCGCGCGTCCGCGCGCCGGCTGCAACCGCTGCACGTCGCCGGCGACCAGCTTCAAACGCGAGTCCGGATAGCTCGCGCCAGACTGGTTCACGATGCTCACCCAGGCGCCGACATCGAGCGCGCACTGGCCCGGCTTCGGTTCGCTGTAGGTCAGGTTGTAGTCGGCCCACCAGGCGATGCCACGGGTCTGATACGACACCCGGGTGCGGTGGGTCGCGGCGCGTTGCGCGTCCAGGGTCCACACCAGTGTCGGCCGGGTGATCAGCCCGCCGGGCAGCTCAGGCAGCCGTATACCGGCGTTCTGCGGCACGATCTGGATCGTGCCGTCCGGCCGGCGCAGGGTTAAGCCGCCCTGACTGGCGAGCAGCGTGCCATCGAAGGTCTCGACCGAGTTGCCACGAATCTGATCGACCTTGATCTCGCGGTCGATGTAGCGCTCCAGCAGTTTCTGCGAGTTGACCAGATCGAACTGGAAGCTCTGGTCGAGCACCCGGGTGCCCAGCGGATCGGTCAGCGATTCGAAGTTCACCGTGGTCGGATCGATCAGTGCGGCGACATCGGTGAAACGCTGTGTGTTGCGTCCCCGGGCGAGCGCGAGGTCGCGCAACTGGCGCACTACCGCGTATCCGGGCAGCGCTGCGCCGCGCGTGTTGACCAGGCTTTCCACGCTGATCGTGCCCGGCGCCTGGGTGCTGTACAGCGTCAGCGCGGTGGCCGGCTCGCTGGACACGGCCGGCTGGGCGCGCGCAAAGCCGCAGGCGCACAAAGCGGCGAAGATGCAGGTGACCGTGCCTGCGCGCGGGCCATGCCGCCGGCGTGGGTCAAGGCGCAGGTTCAGCGCGCGCGTGCGCGGCGTGGCGGCAGAGGGCACTGAATTTCCTTTCGTCGATACGGATATCGGGCCCGCCGGACGGCGGGCAACACCGACTGAAACGCGGGCTGTGGCAAAACGGGGTCGATCCAGCGAAAACCGGCGCGCCTGCGGTAAAGTGCGAACTCGGTTCGTGCGGCGCTGCGCCGGGCGAACGACACAGCAGGCGGGGGATGACGGCGTGAAAGCAGTATGCGTATTCTGTGGGTCCAATTCGGGCGCCTTGCCCGAGTACCGGGCAGCGGCCGAGATGCTGGCGCGCGAGATCGTCGCAGACGGCTGTACGCTGGTTTACGGCGGCGGCAAGGTCGGTCTGATGGGCGTGATCGGCGATGCGGCGATGGCGGCCGGTGGCCGGGTGATCGGCGTCACGCCACGCCGGCTGGTCGAGAAGGAGGTCGCCCATACCGGTCTGACCGAGCTGCGGGTGGTCGACTCGATGCATGAGCGCAAGGCGATGATGGCCGAGCTGTCGGACGCGTTCATCGCGCTGCCCGGGGGCATCGGCACCTTCGAGGAGTTCTTCGAGGTGCTCACCTGGTCGCAGCTTGGTTTCCATGCCAAGCCCTGCGGTCTACTCAATGTCGCCGGTTATTACGACCAGTTGCTCGGCTTCCTCGATCACAGCGTCACGCAGGGCTTCCTCCGCAAGGAGCATCGCAGCATGGTGCTGACCGATACCGAGCCGGCGCGGCTGCTCGACCAGCTCGAGACCTTCCGCATGCCGGTGGTCAACAAGTGGCTGGACAAGGCATCGATATGATCCGGAGGGAGGCGGCAACATGATGACGGCAACCGAACAGCGCCAACGCATGCGCGCGATTCTCAACGGCACCGAATGCAAGTCACCGGCGAGCGTGTTCGATGCGCTGTCCGGCCGGCTCGCCCGCTCGGTGGGCTTTGAACTGGGCATCCTTGCCGGGTCGGTGGCCTCGAACACCACGCTGGCCGCCCCGGACCTGATCGTGCTCACGCTCACCGAATTTGCCGACCAGATCCGACGCATCCAGCGAGCGAGTGATCTGTCGCTGCTGGTCGATGCGGATCATGGCTACGGCAATGCGCTCAACGTCATGCGTACGGTCGAGGAATGCGAACACGCCGGCGTGTCCTGCCTGTCGATCGAGGACACCGCACTGCCCACGCCGTTCGGTTCCAGTGGCGAGACCTTCATCCCGATCGCCGAGGGTGTCGGCAAGATGAAGGCGGCGCTGGCGGCGCGGCGCGATCCGGCGCTGGTGATCGCGGGTCGCACCTCGGCGATTCGTGGTGAAGGCATCGACGGCGCGGTTGCTCGTCTCAAGGCTTATGCCGAGGTCGGGGTCGACTGCGTGTTCGTGGTCGGGCTGGAGTCACTCGAGCAGCTGGC
>JBBRCD010000127.1:0-11839 GCA_038205245.1 Burkholderiales bacterium | reverse complement strand
AGCGCATCGGTGCGCGCCGCATCGATATCGCGCTGTGGAATGCTGCCCACGAGTTGGTCGTAGCGCGCGCTGCGCGCGCGTGCCACCTCGAGCTGGGCGTCCAGATCGGCGAGTTGCGCCTGCTGGGTCGCGCGTTCGATCACGCCTACCGTCGGCACGATCCAGGCGAGGAGCGCGCCGCGCGCCACACGCTGCCCGGCATGCGGCAATCCTCCGGGGGGCGGTTCCAGCCGGCCGGCGATCGGTGCCTGCACCTGCCCGCTCGCCGCCGGGTCGGCAACCACCGTGCCGGGCATCTCGAGGGTCATCGGCACCGAGGTCGATTCGCTGATCAGGGTGCGCAACCCGAGCGCACGCTGTGCTGGCATGGGGATGAACACGCTGCCGTCGGCCAGGCGGGACGGTTGTCGAGGGTTGGCACCGGCCGCTGCCGGTGCCGCTTCATGGGCGAGGGCAGGATGATCCATACCGACACCCAGGGCGATCATCAGCAGCAGCGCGCCGGCCTGCAGGCGGCGTCGGCGCCACAAGACAAACGCGAACAGCGCCAGAGCCAACCCGGACAGCACGCCAATGGTGCCAGTGCGTCCGAACAAGTCGGTCGACAGCCCGAGCGTCCTCGCCCAGACACCCGGGCCATGGCTGTGAACCGCCTCGTCCGAACCGGGGATCATCAGGGTCGCGGCAAGCAGGTCGGACAGGTCTGGTGTGATCACCGTGAACAGCAGCGCATACTCGCCCGGAGACGCCAGCCAGGGCAGCTCGAAGCGATAGGTGCCATCGCCCAGGGCCTGCGCCTTCGCGCTGTCGGCGCCACGCTCGATCGACAGTGTCGCGCCGTCGATCGGCTCATTGGTGGCGAACCGGTCTAGATAGACGGTAAGCCGGGTACCCTGAATGATTCCGAGCAGCTCGATGTCGGACGTTGCGTACTCGACCCTGGGTTCGAGCGCCGCGGCGCCGGCCGGGGCGGCGGCGCCGGCCGGCGCCCCGGCCTCGGTGTGCGCGCGCAACAACGGCGGCGCTGAAACCAGCAATACAAGCAATGCCAACGCCGTGAGCCGCAAGCGATCCAAAGTCATGGCATCACCCCGGCAGCCTGATTGAGACGCGCTACTGCCCGGTCGCGCGCGGCAGACTGCCTCGTCAGATCGGCGTCGGCCTCGTGGGCCAAAGCACTCGCCCGCAGCAACACGACCAGCGATTGCTCGCCAAGATCGAACGCACGCTCGATCAGCGACAGATGCTCGGCGGCGATCCGCTGCCGGTCACCCGCCAGCACCCGCTGTGCCAGCGCCGCGTCGAACTCGGCCTGCGCGCGGGCCTGGTCGGCGTCGAGTCGACGTCGCGCCTGCAGCGCACCAGACTGGACGCGGATCAGTTCGGTGTTGGCCGCTGCGATCCGCGGCCGATTGCGGGCATCGGTCGAGAGCGGAATGCGCAGCGCCACCCGCACCGAATTCCGATACTCGGCACCGCTTACATCCCGATCGCTGCGGTGCTGCAAGGCGATCTCGGGCGGATCACGGTTGACCTCGGAGGCGAGATCGAGTCTGGCGCGCGCCAGGGTAACCTGGCCGGCTGCGGCCAACAACGTGGGGTGTGCCGGCGAATCTGTCGGCGTAACGACCGCCGGCGTGACGAGCTCGACATAGTGCGCCGGCAACGCCGATTCGCCGGTCAGCGCATGCCAGGCCTGCAGCGCCCGATCGACCTGCAGGCCGGTATCGATCACCATCGCCCGCGCGATCACCGCTTCCGACTGAACCAGCAGCAGGTCGGTGCGGGCCAGCACGCCGCGGTCGACCCGGCGCTGAACATCGGCCACGACTCGCTGAACTGTCTCGACCCGGCGCCTGGCAGCCGAATGCTCGACCTGAGCGAACGCCACCTGCCACAGCGCCTCGCGTACCTGGCCGGCGAGTTGCAACCGGGCGTCGCCCAGCGCGCCGTCTCGATCGCCGCCTTCGCCTGCAGCCAGCCGTTCGCGCAGTGCGCGTTGTCCGGGCAGCCAAAGCGGCACGCCGACTTCGAACTCGACCTCGTTCTTGCCCAGGTCGCGATCTGGCCGGTCGCGGCGCAAACTGGTCGACACCGTGGGCGGCGCCGGGAACAGGCTGGCGGCCACCGCTCGGCTGGCGTCGATTTCACCAGCGCGCGCGTCGAGCGTACGCAGGGCCGGGTCCAGCAGCGCCGCGCGGTCGATTACAGCCCGCAGGCTCACCGATGCCTCAAAGGACGCCATTCCTGCAGCCGTCGCGAGCGGGGGAGTGAACGCGGCAGCCAACAGCGCGAACAGCAGTCGGTGCATCGGAAAGGCAGCGGTCAGCGGTGTGTTCATCGAGACCGCAGGATGCCAACCGTCGCTCGACCCTGCGATGACCCGAAGGTTACAAGCGCGTAATCTGCGCAGCCAGCCACCCGCGTGCTGCCGCTCACGGGCAGAATCAGGCAGCGAGAGAAGGCTTGATGTGAAGATTCTGATCGTCGAGGACGAACGAATAGCGGGTGACTACCTGCAGCAGGGCCTGCGTGAGGCCGGCTTTGCGGTCGAGCTCGCGCGCGACGGCGCCGACGGGCTGCACCTGCTGCTCAACGAAAGCTTTGACCTGGCGATCGTCGATGTCATGCTGCCCAAGCTCAATGGCTGGGCCGTGGTGAAGACCCTGCGCGAGGCCGGACTGCAACTGCCAGTGCTCTACCTCACGGCCCGGGACGATGTCGAGGACCGGGTGCGCGGCCTTGAACTGGGGGCGGATGACTACCTGGTGAAGCCGTTCGCCTTCACCGAACTGCTGGCGCGGGTACGCACGCTGCTGCGCAGGCGCAGCACGCTCGCCGAATCGACCACCCTGAAGGTGGCCGATCTGGAGCTCGACCTGATCCGGAGGCGCGCCGTGCGCGCTGGACAACGTATAGAACTGACCGGCAAGGAGTTCGCGTTGCTGGAGCTGATGATGCGCCGGCAAGGCGAGGTCCTGCCGCGCTCGCTGATCGCCTCTCAGGTGTGGGATATGAACTTCGACAGCGACACCAACGTGGTCGAGGTCGCCATCCGCCGGTTGCGCGCAAAGATCGACGACCCGTTCGAGGTCAAGCTGATCCGCACCCTGCGCGGCATGGGCTATGTGCTGGAGGCGGCGTCATGAGTGCGTCGGCCTCACCCGCCGCCGGCAACGACCCGCGGTTGCGCCCTGCAGGCCGCAGCCGCCTGTCGCTGACGCTGCGCCTGACGCTGCTGTTCGTGCTCGCCTCGTCCCTCGTGCTGCTGGCGCTGGGGCAGTTGATCGGCCGGTCGGTCGAGCACCACTTCATCGATCTGGATCGAGACACGGCCGAGGGCAAGCTGGCGACCAGCGCGGCGATTCTCGGCGCCCTGCGCAGCCCGACCGACCTGGACCGGATCGGCCGCGACTTCGAGTCGATGCTGATCGGACACGACGGCCTTGCCATCCGGGTGCAGGACGGCAGCGGGCGCGTCTGGTTCAGCAGCCCGGCTGCGGAAGCGGCACCGTCGGCCGCGCGTCCTGCCGGGCCGCCAGCGGCGGCGAGCAGTGGAACCCCGCACGACTCAGTGCACGACCTTAAGCACGACTCAGCGCACGCCGCCAACCACGGCGCGAGCCTGCCAATCGCATGGGTCCATGACGGGCGCACCTTCCGCGGTCTGGAACGCGAACTGGCCAGCGGGTTGCCCGAGGGCCGCCCGTTCCGGGTCACCATCGGCGTGGACACGGCCCACCATGACCACTACATGGTGTCGTTCCGGCGCACGCTCTGGTCGTTCATGGCGATCGCCATGGTGATCATGGGCGCACTGGGCTGGATCGTCGCCCGCAGCGGCCTGTCGCCGTTGCGCCGTCTGGGCAAGGAGGCCGAGTCGGTCACCGCGGCGCGGCTGGATCGGCGCCTCACCGCAGGCGATCTGCCGGTCGAAGTCGACGAACTGGCCAATACGTTGAACGAGATGCTGGCCCGGCTCGAGGACTCGTTTCGGCGCCTGTCCGAGCTGTCCAGCGACCTCGCCCATGAGCTGCGCACACCGATCGCCAATATGATGACCCAGACTCAGGTCGGCCTGTCGCAGGCACGCAGCGCCGAGAGTTATCGGGATGTTCTCGCCGGCAACGCCGAAGAACTCGAGCGGCTCGCCCGGATGGTGTCCGACATGCTGTTCCTCGCAAAATCGGAACACGGCCTGGCGCAGCCGGACCGACACCCGGTCGACCTGCAGCCCCTGGCTCGCCAGGTGGTTTCGTTTTACGAAGCCCTGGCGAGCGAGCGCGGACTCGCACTGAACGTGCAGGGTGACGGCCGGGTCGAGGGCGATCGAGACCTGCTGCTGAGGGCATTGACCAATCTGGTGTCCAACGCGATCCGGCATGCTGCGCCGGGCAGCGAAGTGCTGATCGGGATAGACGATCTGCCGTCCGATTCAGCCGCGGACCTGGCGGTGCCGGACTTGGTGGTGCCGGGCTTGGTGGTGCCGGGCTTGGTGTTGCGCCGGCCACTGGTCCGTTCGCCGCTGGTGCGTCTGCGAGTGCGCAACACCGGCGATACGATCCCGCCCGAGGTCAAGGCCAGGATGTTCGATCGCTTCTTCCGCGGCGACAGCTCGCGTCAGCATGACACCGAGGGCGCCGGGCTGGGACTGGCCATTGCACGATCGATCGCCCGCATTCACGGGGGCTCGATCGACGCACACTCGGAAGACGGCGTCACCGAGGTCTGCATCGACCTGCCGGCAACGCCGATGGGTCCACGTAGCCTCAGGCGCGATTAGTCCGACCGCCTCGCGACCAGCCTGACCAGAGCATCGACAGCATGCCGCAGCTCAGCAGCAGCAGGCTCGCCGGCACTGGCACCACGGAAGTGGCGACCGGCTCACCGTAGATGAAGTCATCGAACACCACGGCGTCGGTGCCTGGGGCGAAGGTGCCGTTGCTGAGCAGGACCATGTCGCCGCTGACCAGACGAACTCGTGATATCCGCTCGCCGGCATTGGCCAGGATGCCCAGAAACGACAGCGAGCCGCTGGTTTGATTAAGCAATATCTGGCGGCTGAACAGGGACACGCCGTTCTCGTCGAACGCCTGCAGGCTGGAACCAGCGATCTCGACGTCATTGAACACTGCGCCGAAACCGGACACCGTGGCGGCAGTGGACGAACCCGGCACGAAGAAACGGACATCGGTAATCACGCTACCGATCGGCGAAAACAACTTCTGCTCGCTGAACGGGACGAAATCGGTTGGGAATCCGAAACGCACCGGTGTCGCGCCACCGCCGGCCGCGCTGACCAGGAACCCGGTGCCGGGCGTAGTGAATTCGACACCGCGCGCACGCCCTGCCACGTTGGCATTGAAGAAATTGCCTGCAAACAGGTTCGGGTCGGACGAAGCTGCTGGCACCCCATCCCAATTGATCTCGCGCCGCCCGGAGCCGACCGACCCGGGATTGTTGGCATTGAGCGCACCGAGCGCGGTGCGGTAGTTGTCCACGGTTGGCTGGATGCCGCCCAGCAGCACTGCGTTGACTTCGAACACTGTAAACCCTGCCTGGGCTGGATTCACAGTGGCTGCGAGCATGGCGGCCCCGAACGTGGCGGCGCCGATCAGTGCGAACGATCTTTTCATGGTTACTCCCCAGACATGCAATTCGGGTTGAGTCACCGTCTGCTGATACGGCGGTGCGCCAGACCGACCTGAGGCGCGGCGTCCCGCATGGAGACGCCATGGCCAAACAGACCGGATGCAGGCTACCCTGCAGCACGCATAGCCTGTTCCAGTGTCACCCAAAAGACAATACCCCAGGCGGTGTGGATCAGCCGCAGGGATGAACCGCGGCGTCTACCCGGCCAGTTTTTCGTGCAGTATGTCGTTTACCTGCTGCGGATTGGCCTTGCCACGGCTCTGCTTCATTACCTGGCCGACCAGCGCGTTGAATGCTTTCTCCTTGCCGGCACGGAATTCCTCGACCGATTTCGGATTGGCCGCCAGCACCGCGTCGACGATCGCCGACAACGCGCCGCTGTCCGAGATCTGGCGCAGTCCACGTGCCTCGATGATTGCGTCGGCAGTAGCACCCTCGGCCTGCCAGAGCGAAGTGAACACTTCCTTTGCGGTCTTCTGGTTGATCGTGCCATCGGCCACGCGAGCGATCAGACCGGCCAGTTGGGCGGCCGATACCGGCGCCGCGCCGATGCCGATCTGGCCCGCATTGAGCGCCGCCGACACGTCCCCGTTCACCCAGTTGGCGACGGCCTTGGCCTGGCCGGCGGGCAGCGCCTTCACCACCGCCTCGAAGTAGTCGGCGCTGGCGCGGTCGGCGGTGAGCAAGCCGGCGTCATAAGGGGACAAGCCGTAGGTGGCGACCAACCGCTCGCGCATCGCGGCCGGCAACTCAGGCAGTTCGCCCCTCACCCGCTCGATCCACTCGGAAGAGATCTCGAGCGGCAGCAGGTCCGGGTCGGGGAAGTAGCGATAGTCCATCGCGTCCTCCTTGCTGCGCATCGAACGCGTTTCGTCCCGATCCGGGTCGTACAGACGGGTCTGCTGAACGACGGTGCCACCGGACTCGATCAGTTCGATCTGCCGGCTGGCCTCGTACACGATCGCCTGGTGCATGAAGCGGAAGCTGTTCAGGTTCTTGATCTCGCAGCGAGTGCCCAGCGCCGCGCCGGGGCGGCGAACCGAGACGTTGGCATCGCAGCGGAACGATCCTTCCTGCATGTTGCCGTCGCAGATGCCGAGCCAGGTGACCAGCGAGTGCAGGGCGCGTGCATAGGCGACCGCCTCGCTGGCCGCCTGTTCGATGTTCGCCACCTGGATATCCGGTTCGGTCACGATCTCCAGCAGCGGCGTCCCCGCACGGTTGAGGTCGATGCCGCTCATGCCGGCGAAATCTTCATGCAACGACTTGCCGGCGTCCTCCTCCAGGTGGGCCCGGGTCAGGCGGACGGTCTTCGCATACGGCTCGAAGCCCTTGCCCTCGACGATGCAGGCGAGCGCGCCACCCTGCACCACCGGGATCTCGTACTGGCTGATCTGGTAGCCCTTGGGCAGGTCAGGATAGAAGTAGTTCTTGCGCGCGAACACGCTGCGCGGCGCGATCGTTGCCCCCACCGCCAGCCCGAAGCGGATCGCCCGGTCGACCGCGCCGCGGTTGAGCACTGGCAGCACCCCGGGCAGGGCGAGATCGACCACGCTCGCCTGGGTGTTGGGAGCGGCACCGAACGCGGTCGAGGCGCCGGAGAAGATCTTGCTCACCGTCGACAGCTGGGCATGGGTCTCCAGGCCGATCACCACTTCCCAGCCGGTCGTCGTCATGCCTGCCATGGCGCAGTCGTCCTCACGATCAGGGTCAGTCTCAAGGTCAGTCGGCAAAAGCCGGCGGCGCCCGGCGATGCCAGTCGGTGGCGAGCTGGTACTGGTGGGCCGCCCCGAGCAGGCGCGCTTCGTCGAAGTAGTTGGCCATGAGCTGCAGCCCGACCGGCCGGCTGGCATGCGCCCCTTCGCCGAAACCGCAGGGGATGCTCACACTGGGCACGCCAGCCAGACTGCCCGGGATGGTGTACAGGTCGGACATGTACATCGACACCGGGTCGGCCGCCTTCTCGCCAAAGCCGAAGGCGACGCTGGTGGTCACCGGTCCGGCGATCAGGTCGCACTGGGTGAACGCCTGCTGGAACTCGTTGGCGATCAGCCGGCGCACCTGCTGCGCCTTGATGTAGTAAGCGTCGTAGTAGCCGTGGGAAAGCACATAGGCGCCGATCAGGATGCGCCGCTTGGGCTCCGCACCCAGGCCCTCGGCACGCGAGCGCTTGATCATGTCCTCGAGGTTGAGGGGTTCGCGATCGCCCCGGGCGCTGGCCCGGTGTCCGTAGCGCACGCCGTCGAAGCGCGACAGGTTCGAGCTGCACTCGGCAGGGGCCACCACGTAGTAGACCGGAATGCCGAGCTCGGCAGTGGGCAGCGAGATGTCGACCAGGGTCGCGCCCAGGCTCCGATAGACCTCGAGCGCGGCACGCACTGGTCGCTCGACCTCCGGCTGCAGACCGGAGGCGAAGAACTCTTTCGGCACACCGATGCGCAGGCCTTGGACCGGGTGCCCGAGGTCACGGGTGAAGTCTTCCTCGGGCCGGTCGACGCTGGTCGAGTCTTTCGGGTCGAAACCACAGATCGCCGACAGCACCCAGGCGGCATCCTCGGCTGATACGGTCATCAGCCCCGCGGTATCCAGGCTGGACGCGAAGGCGATCATGCCCCAGCGCGACGGGCGGCCGTAGGTCGGCTTGGTGCCGGTGATGCCGCAGAACGCAGCCGGCTCGCGGATCGATCCACCGGTATCGGTGGCGGTGGCCACTGGCGCGATACGCGCCCCGACCGCCGCGGACGAGCCGCCGGAGGACCCACCAGGCACTGCAGAGGTGTCCCACGGGTTGAGCACCGGCCCGTAGGCACTGTTCTCGTTGGACGACCCCATCGCGAACTCGTCACAGTTGACCTTGCCCAGGGTCACCATGCCGGCCGCCGACAGGCGGGCCACCACGGTGGCGTCGAACGGGCTCATGTAGCCCTCGAGCATCCGGCTCGCCGCGGTCGAGGCGAAGTCGCGGGTGACGAAGATGTCCTTGTGCGCCACCGGGATGCCGAGCAACGCGCCGTGCTCGCCGCGGGCGCGCCGGGCGTCGGCCTCGCGCGCCTGCGCCAGGGTGACTTCCGGGCGCACATCGAGAAAGCAGTTGAGCGCCCGGTGGCGGTCGATCCGCGCCAGGAAATGCTGTGCGAGCTCGACCGCGGACAGCTCGCGGGCCGCGAGCCGCTTCGCCAACTCGGCAAGGGAGGCCTGATGCAGACTCATGATGCCGGGTCCCTACTCGAGCACGCGCGGCACCAGGAACAACCCGTCCTGCTGCGCCGGGGCGTTGGCAAGGTTGCGTTCCCGGTCAGGCATTTCAGTCACCGCATCTTCGCGCAGCCGCTGCGCACCCCCCAGGGGATGCGACATCGGCTCGATACCGTCGGTGTCGACCGCACGCATGCGTTCGATCATGCCGAAGATGTCGTTGAGCTGCGCCAGGGTCCGCGCGGCCTCCTCGTCGGTGATCGCGAGCCGCGCGAGGTGGGCAATGCGCTGGACGTCTTCCTGGCGAAGCGGCATGGAGCGGGCGGGCGGCAGTGACTGAGAACAACGATTCGGGACAGCGATTCTGGGCAACGACCAAGGACAATGACGATACGGAGTATCATAACGTAGTTGATTCATCGCCCCCGAGCCCTCTGGTGTGCGCATAGCAGTCGCGCCACCGATTCAACGCGTGTTGCAACGCGTGCAGTAGCGCGTGTTCTGCGCGATCGTATTGCTGCAGCACCGCTGTCCGGATCTCTCGCTGCTGTACCCACCCCCATCGAATTCCTACTACAAATACATGTTCGGATTTCTCAGCGGCTATTTCTCGACTGACCTCGCAATCGACCTCGGTACCGCGAACACTCTGATCTGGGTGCGAGGCAAAGGCATCGTCCTCAACGAACCGTCGGTGGTTGCGATCCGCCAGGAAGGCGGCCCCAACGGCAAGAAGGTGATTCAGCAGGTCGGTCTGGCGGCCAAGCAGATGCTGGGCCGCACGCCGGGCAACATCACTGCCATCCGGCCGATGAAGGACGGTGTGATCGCCGACTTCACCATCACCGAGCAGATGCTGAAGCACTTCATCCGCAAGGTGCATGATTCGCGCATCTTCAGCCCGAGCCCGCGCATCGTCATCTGCGTGCCCTGCGGCTCGACCCAGGTCGAGCGGCGGGCGATCCGCGAATCGGCCTATGGGGCCGGTGCACGCAAGGTCGAGTTGATCGAGGAGCCGATGGCGGCCGCCCTGGGCGCCGGTCTGCCGGTCGAGGAGGCCACCGGCTCGATGGTGGTCGACATCGGCGGCGGCACGACCGAGGTCGGTGTGATCTCGCTCGGTGGCATCGTTTACGCCGGCTCGGTGCGGGTCGGTGGCGACAAGTTCGACGAAGCGATCATCAATTACATCCGTCGCAACTACGGCATGCTGATTGGCGAAACCACGTCGGAAGAGATCAAGAAGTCAATCGGCTCGGCCTTCCCGGGCAGCGAAGTGCGGGAGAAGGAAGTCAAGGGCCGCAACCTGGCCGAAGGCATCCCGCGCAGCTTCACCATCTCGAGCAACGAGATTCTGGAAGCGCTGACCGAACCACTGAACCAGATCGTGGGCGCAGTGAAGACCGCGCTCGAGCACACCCCCCCGGAACTGGGCGCGGACATCGCAGAGAAAGGCATGGTGCTCACCGGCGGTGGTGCGCTGCTGCGCGATATCGACCGTCTGCTGATGGAGGAAACCGGCCTGCCGGTGATCTGCGCTGAAGACCCGCTCACCTGCGTAGTGCGCGGCTCTGGCATGGCGCTGGAGCAGATGGACCGGGTGTCGTCGATATTCACCAGTGACTGAGACAGGCAAGCCCCAGCTACCCTGCCCTCCGCCGGCATCGACCGGTGTCCTTTCACCGCCTGCATCGACAGGCGTCTCATCGCCGTCGGTCCGCTGAATGGAAAGCGCGCAGCAACCCTTCTTCAATCGCGGCCCGACGCCGTTTGCCCGCTTCCTGCTGTTCACGTTTCTGGCGCTGACTTTGATCGTGGCCGACAGCCGGTTTCACTATCTCACCATCGTGCAGCAGGCGGTGGCGGTGGTGCTCTACCCGCTGCAGCGCATTGCCCTTGCGCCTGCGGCGTTATCCGAGCGCATGTCCGGATTCTTCGTTACTCAGGCCCAGCTCACCACACGCAACAACGACCTGGAGCAGAAGAACCTGATCAATTCGGCAGCGCTGTTGCGGCTGGAGGCGATCGAGCAGGAGAACGCCCGGCTGCGCGGGCTGCTCGACACCCGCGAAGCCCAGTCGCAGTCAGCGATCTATGCCGAAATTCTCTACTCGCATCGCGATCCGTTCACGCGCCGGGTAATCATCAGCAAGGGGCTCACCGCGGGCGTGGGACAGGGCCAACCGGTGGTCGATGCCGCCGGGTTGGTCGGCCAGGTCACCCGGGTCTATCCATGGGCGAGCCAGGTGACGCTGATCACCGACAAGGACATGACGGTGCCGGTGCAGGTCATGCGAAGCGGCGTGCGCGGCGTGCTCTACGGCGCCGGGTCCGATGGCGTGCTCGAGCTGAAGTTCATGCCGTTCTCTGCCGACATCCAGAATGGGGACAAGCTGGTGACCTCCGGCATCGACGGCACCTACCCCGCTGGGTTACCGGTCGCCACGGTTCAGGAAGTCGAACGCAACGCCGCTTTCATGTTTGCGCGCATCACCGCCCAGCCGGCGGCCGGGGTCAACCGCTACCGGCAGGTGCTGGTGCTGACCGCCGGTGTCGAACATCCGCAAAACCCTGGCTTCGACGAGCCGGTAAGCGCGCGCAAACGCGGCAAGAAGGGCGGCTAGACGATGGCCAGCGGCAACCCGGTTCCAAGACAGGAACTGCTGCTCCAGGTGCGGCCGGGCTTCCTCTGGCTGACACTGCTCGCCGCGCTGGTGGCCAATCTATTGCCCTGGGATGGCGTCTGGGTCTGGCTCAAGCCTGATTTCGTCGCCGTGGTGTTGTTGTTCTGGATAGTGCGCGAACCGCGCCTCATCGGTTTCGGCGTCGCCTTCGCCTTCGGCCTGGCCATGGACGTCGGTCAGGCAAGCCTGTTCGGCCAGCATGCCCTCGCCTATACGGTAATCGCGTTCGCCGCGACCATGCTGCGCCGGCGGCTGCGCATGTTCAGCGCCGACAAGCATGTATTGCAGATCCTGCCGATCCTGCTCAC
>JBBRCD010000126.1:0-11848 GCA_038205245.1 Burkholderiales bacterium | reverse complement strand
GCCGCCAGCAAGGCCATTGCGGGGCACCAACGGGCACTGACGCGTACTGACTTCCCCCCCGCTTTTCTGACGAGCGAGGCGCGCGCATCGTCTGCGCCAGCCCGCTAACCCGCAAAGCCAAACGGTTCTGAGCGGCCGATCCCGGCCACGGAGGACGCGATGCAGATGTTCTCGAACGAGTGGTTCGCAGCGCTGATGGCGATCGTGGTGATCGATCTTGTGCTCGCGGGCGACAACGCGATCGTCATCGGTCTGGCCGCACGCAATGTCGAACCGCGGCTGCGCAAGAAGGTGATCTTCTGGGGGGCGATCGGCGCGGTGGTCGTGCGTGCGACCCTGACCCTGTTCGTGGTCTGGCTGCTGAAGATTCCCGGCTTCCTGCTGGCCGGCGGACTGGCGTTGGTGTGGATTGCGTTCAAGCTGGTCGAGCCCAGGGAGGAATCGTCCGGCGCTCATGCTGCGGTGGCCAAGGTGAACAACTTCCGCTCGGCGCTGCAGACCATCATCATCGCCGATGCAGTGATGGGCGTGGATAACGTGTTGGGGGTCGGCGGCGCGGCCCACGGCAGCTTCGAGCTGGTGGTGATCGGTCTGTTGATCAGCGTTCCGATCGTGATGTTCGGCAGTACGCTGATCCTGGGGCTGGTCGACCGGTATCCGTCGATCATCGCCATCGGTGGCGCGGTGCTTGCCTGGACCGCCGGCTCGATGATCGCCAAGGAGCCGCTGATCAAGGACTGGCTGCACTACCATCCCGGCACCCACTACATCCTGAGCTTCGTGCTGATCGCGGCGGTGCTGTTTTCGACCTTCATCAGAAAGGTCTGGCGGGAGAGCCCGGGACTGGTCGCGAGCCTGATCTTCTTCATCGTCTGGCTGGAAGCGTTCCGTGCGTTCGAGGCTTATATCGAATGGGACCTGCATCCGCTCGACGAAAACTGGGGATGGTGGTACGAGCTGGTCGATCTCACGATGTGGGTGGGCTGGATACCGTTTGCGGTGCTGATCACCCGCCACCTGCCCTGGCGCCGGAGTGACCCGAAGACCGACCCGGCCGGCAAGGCGCGCGAGCTCGGCGCCTAGCAGCCTGTCAGCCAGAGGGTCATGCTCGCGCTTCCCATGCTGTAGCATCGTGTAGGTGTCATAGTGTAAGCTCCGTTTACTCAACGCGCGGCCACGCAGGCGGCGGGCGACAGTCGCAAGAACCCATCGAGCGCTCACCTACGGGAATTCCCGTCCAAGGGCGCCGCTTACTCGGGAGGCGTAATGAATCAAGCAACGGCGTTTGGGTGCGTACGCGGGCTGCTGCTGGTCTGCCTCGCACTTCCGGCAGCATTGCTGTCCAGCGTGGGCGCCTGGGCTCAGGCCTGGGAGCCGACCCGCAATGTCGAGTTCATCGTGCCGGCCGGTATCGGCGGCGGTGCCGACCAGATGGCGCGACTGATCCAGGGCATCATTCAGAAGAATAATCTGATGAAACCGCCGATCGTCGTCGTCAACAAGGGTGGCGGCGCCGGGGCGGAGGGGTTTCTCGAACTCAAGGCATCGAAGGGTGATCCGCACAAGATCGTCATTACCCTGTCCAACCTGTTCACCACGCCCCTGGCCACCGGCGTGCCGTTCGACTGGACCGATCTCACGCCGGTTTCGATGATGGCACTCGACCAGTTCGTTCTCTGGGTAAATGCCAAGGCGCCATACAAGACCGCCAAGGAATTCATCGAGGCGGCACGCGCCGCGGGCGGCAAGATGCGTATGGCCGGCACCGGTTCGCGCCAGGAAGACCATATCATCACGCTGAGCATCGAACGCTCGACCGGGGCACGCTTTACCTATATCCCGTTCAAGGGCGGCGGCGAGGTGGCGACTCAGCTGGTCGGCGGCCATGTCGACTCGACGGTGAACAACCCGATCGAAGCGGTGGCACAGTGGCGCGCCGGCGCGCTGCGGGCGCTGTGCGTGTTCGATGATGAGCGCATGCCGTACAAGACCCGGGTGACCGAGACCCAGTCCTGGTTCGATATCCCGACCTGCCGCGAGGCTGGTGTGCCGACCGACTATGTGATGCTGCGCGGCATCTTCATGGCTGGTGGCGTGACCGCCGCGCAACGCGAGTTCTATGTCGGCCTGATGCGCCGGGTTCGCGACACCCCGGAGTGGAAGAAGTTCATGGAGGACGGTGCGTTCAACCAGACATCGATGGATGGCGACAAGTTCGCTGCCTGGCTGACCCGCACCAAGGAAGAGCATCGCGGGTTGATGAAAGAGGCGGGCTTCATCACCAAGTAGCGCGCCGGGCAGGCCGCCGCGATGGTCGATCCAAACGGCACCGGGCTGCCCCCTGAAGGCAGTCAGGGTCATGCGTGCGCGCCCGACCATGATCCGGACCGAGAGAGGGTTGGCGCTGCCCCGGCCACGCAACCCGCCGTCACCACCGCGACGATGGAAATCGTGGTCGCCGGGCTGTTTCTCCTGTTCGGCGTGGGCGTCATGTACGACAGCTACCGGATCGGTGCGCGGTGGGCGATCGATGGTCCGCAGTCGGGCTATTTTCCGTTCTACATCGGCGCCCTGATCTGCCTGTCGAGCAGCGTACTGCTGGTGCAGGGGGTGCGCCAGAGGATGCGCGTGTCCAACCGCGGCACCTTCGTGCAACGCGGGCCGCTCTCCGATGTGCTCAAGGTGCTGATCCCTGCGGTCGGTTATGTGCTGGGCATCCAGCTGATCGGGGTCTATGTCGCCTCGGCGGTCTACATCGCCCTTTTCATGGTGTTCATCGGACGTTTCCACGCCCTGCGCAGTACTCTGGTCGGGGTCGGGGTGGCTGCGTTCACCTTCGTGCTGTTCGAACTCTGGTTCCGGATTCCGCTGCCCAAGGGATTCCTGGAACGCGCAGCCGGCTTCTGAGAGACGTCGTCCGACCATGGCCGAACTGCAATCGCTGTTGAACGGGTTTGCGATCGCGCTGACCTGGTACAACATCCTGCTGATGTTCATCGGCATCACGCTCGGGGTGCTGATCGGCGTGCTGCCCGGCCTCGGTGGGGCCAACGGCATCGCAATCCTGCTGCCGCTGACCTTCACCATGTCGCCGACCTCGGCGATCATCATGCTGTCGTGCATCTACTGGGGTGCGCTGTTCGGCGGCGCGATCACCTCGATCCTGTTCAACATTCCGGGTGAGCCCTGGTCGGTGGCGACCACCTTCGACGGTTATCCGATGGCTCAGCAGGGGCGGGCCGGTGAGGCGCTGACTGCGGCCTTCACCGGGTCGTTCGTCGGGGCGCTGGTGGCGGTGGTGATGATCACCTTCCTCGCACCAATGGTGGCCCGGTTCGCGCTGCAGTTCGGACCACCGGAGTACTTCGCGGTCTACCTGCTCGCTTTCTGCAGCTTTGTCGGCATGAGCAAGGGATCACCCTGGAAGACCATTGCCGCGATGATGCTGGGCTTCGCGCTCGCGGCGGTCGGCATGGACACGGTGACCGGCCAGTTGCGTCTCACCTTCGGCAGCATGGAGCTGATGCGTGGCTTCGATTTCCTGATCGCTGTCATCGGTCTGTTCGGTATCGGCGAGATCCTGCTCACGATGGAAGAGGGGCTGGAGTTCAAGGGCAAGAAAGCGAAGATCAGTGCGCGTGTGGTGCTCGATACCTGGAAGCAGATGCCCCGATTCTGGGCGACCTCGATCCGCTCCTGTCTCATCGGATGCTGGATGGGAATCACCCCGGGCGGGGCCACGCCGGCATCGTTCATGAGCTACGGCGTGGCGCGCCAGATCTCGAAGAACGGCAAGAACTTCGGCAAAGGCGAGATGGAGGGTGTCGTCGCGCCCGAGACCGCCGCCCACGCAGCCGGCACCTCGGCGCTGCTGCCGATGCTCGCGCTGGGCATTCCCGGCTCGCCGACCGCCGCGGTGCTGCTCGGCGGGTTGCTGATCTGGGGCCTGCAGCCTGGCCCCCTGTTGTTCGTCGAGCAGCCGGATTTCGTCTGGGGCCTGATCGCCAGCATGTACCTGGGCAACATCGTCGGACTGATCGTGGTGTTGACCACGGTGCCGTTCTTCGCGGCGATCCTGCGGGTGCCGTTTTCGATTATTGCGCCGGTCATCATCGTGGTCTGCGCGATCGGCGCCTACACGGTCAACAACGCGATGCTGGATGTGTGGCTGATGATGCTGTTCGGCGTCGTTGGTTACGTGTTCAAGAAGCTCGACTATCCGATGGCGCCGATGGTGCTGGCTCTGGTGCTCGGAGACCGGGCCGAGGACTCGTTCCGTCAGTCGATGCTGATGTCGCAGGGCAGCGTGACCATCCTCTGGTCGAACTGGCTGGTCGGCAGCATCACTGCGGTGGCGCTGGCGTTGCTGTTCTGGCCGCTGTGGCAGGCGATCGTGGGCAGGCGGCGTCGGGCGGTCGCGGGTCAGGCGTGACAGGTTCGGTGCGTGCTGTCCTGGAGGCAGCGTTCGGTGTTGCGACGTGGTGAGAGCGGAGTCGGCTGGTGCCGGGGCGAGTCAATGGGGCACCCTGCTCCGCTCATGTCCCCCGTAACGGACCCGCTGCGGGGGTCCGTTCAACCGCCTTTACTTCGCTGCGCTGGGTGCCCCATCGACTCGCCCTGCACGTAGTGCCGTGGTCAGATCGTCGACCCTGGCGCTTCGTTGGCGCGTTGGCCTCGCCGCCAGGCGCGCTGGCGAGAAGGGCAAGGGCATCGGGTTGCCGCCGGAACGAAGTAAACGAGGCGGCGACGGGTCTCTTCCGGCGCCGGGGGACATGAGTGGAGGCGGCAACCCGATGCCCTCGGCCCGGTGCGATTGCGGATTCAGACCGCGTCAGACCGGAATCTTTCCGCGCTGCTTCAATCGGGACAGCGTCTCCGGCGACAGATTCAGATAGGCGGCAAGTTCCTTCTTCGGCAGCCGCTCGACCAGAGCGTCGTGCTTGCGCATGAATCGCGCCACCCGCCCTGGTGCGTCCAGAAGATGCAGCGTGATGGTGTGCGCCATCACTTCGCTCATCAGCTTCATCACCTCGAACTCGAAGCGGGTCTTGAGCAATGGATGACGTTCGATGAACGCCACCCATTCCTCCATGCCCAGCGTGGCGGCACGCACCGGGGTCACCGCGCGTATCGAGTAGGGCACCGGCGTGCCCAGGCGCCAGGCGGCATAGCTGGTGTCAAAGTCGTGCTCGCTGGCGAAGCGCAGGATCATCTCCTTGCCCTCGGCATTGGAGACCACCCGCTTCAGGATGCCATCGAGAATGAAGTACTGCTCCATGCTGACTGCGCCCTGGCTCTCGAGCAGTGCGCCCTTGCGGCAGTCGATCACCGACAGCAGAGGTTCGAGCTCGCTCCAGGCCGACGCCGGCAGATCGGACAGCAGAGTGTTCTGCCGCAATTGCAGCCGGACGGCGGCGTGGTGCGGGTGACGGGCAAGGCTGATCATGGGCGGGTTGGCTCGGGCACTCGCGCTGCGCCGCAACACGCGCGCGCGGCGGGAGGGGTTATAAGTATAAACCCCGGCGCGGTGAATCTTGACCGCAGTCAAGGGCATCGGCGCGCCGCTTTCCTACCATAGCGCTCTCTCCGCAGAAGGTGGACGCCGATGGGAACGCCGATGGGAATCGCCGAAACGAAACGCTCTTCTTCTACCCCTGCATCTACATCGGGTGCTGCTGCAAGTGACCCGCAGGCGGAGTCCGGCGCGGCACTCACCGACGGTTTTCACCTGGTGATCGATGCGCTCAAGGTGAACGGCATCGACACCATCTTCGGTCTTCCCGGCATTCCGATTACCGATCTGACCCGAATGGCGCAGGCCGAGGGCATCCGGATGATCTCCTTCCGCCATGAGCAGAATGCCGGCAATGCGGCCGCCATCGCCGGCTTCATGACCCAGAAGCCCGGCATCTGCCTGACCGTGTCTGCGCCGGGTTTCCTCAATGGTCTTACCGCACTGGCGAATGCGACCACCAACTGCTTTCCGATGATCCTGATCAGCGGCTCCAGCGAGCGCGAGATCGTCGATCTGCAGCAGGGCGATTATGAAGAGATGGACCAGCTGGCCATCGCCAAGCCGCTGTGCAAGGCCGCGTTCCGCGTTCTGCATGCCGAGGATATCGGCGTCGGCGTCGCGCGCGCCATTCGTGCCGCGGTATCGGGTCGGCCCGGCGGTGTCTACCTCGATCTGCCGGCCAAACTGTTCGCGCAGTCGATGGACGCCGAGGCGGGCAAGCGCTCGCTGATCCAGGTGGTCGATCCTGCGCCGCGCCAGATTCCGGCCGCGGACGCGATCGGGCGCGCGCTCGACCTGCTCGAGGGGGCGAAGCGGCCGTTGATCCTGCTGGGCAAGGGGGCTGCCTATGCACAGGCCGATGCGGATATCCGTTCGCTGGTCGAGAAGACCGGCATTCCCTACCTGCCGATGTCGATGGCCAAGGGGCTGCTTCCGGACACCCATGAACTGTCTGCGGCGGCTGCCCGGTCCTTCGTGCTGCCGGAGGCGGATGTCGTCCTGCTGATCGGTGCCCGCCTGAACTGGCTGCTCTCGCACGGCAAGGGCAAGACCTGGGGGGGCAAGGGTCACAAGGACGCCGGCGGTCAGAAGTTCATCCAGATCGACATCTCGCCTCAGGAGATGGACAGCAACGTGCGCATCGATGCGCCAGTGGTCGGCGACATCGGTTCCTGCGTGTCGGCACTGCTTGCCGGTATTGGCGCAGCCTGGCCCAAGCCGCCTGCAGAGTGGTTGACCGCGGTTGCCGAGCGCAGGGACCGGAACATCGCGAAGATGGCCGAGACCCTGGCGAAGGATCCGGTGCCGATGAATTTCCACAGCGCCCTGAACGTGGTGCGCGATATCGTGAAGGCCAATCCGGACGCCATTCTGGTCAACGAAGGTGCGAACGCGCTCGACTTCACTCGCAGCATCGTCGACATGTACAAGCCGCGCAAGCGCCTGGATGTCGGCACCTGGGGTGTGATGGGTATCGGCATGGGTTTCGCGGTCGCCGCGGCGGTGGTCAGTGGCGAACCGGTGATCGCGATCGAGGGCGACAGTGCGTTCGGCTTCTCCGGCATGGAAGTCGAAACCATCTGCCGCTACAACCTGCCGGTGTGTGTGGTCGTGTTCAACAACAACGGCGTCTACCGCGGCACCGACGTCAATCCGACCGGGGGCGCCGACCTGGCGCCCACGGTGTTCGTCAAGGGCGCGCGCTATGACCGGCTGATCGAGGCCTTCGGCGGCGTCGGGGTGCATGCCACGACACCGGCCGAGTTGCGCCGTGCCATGGAAGAGGCGGTGCGCTCGCGCAGGCCGACCCTGATCAATGCGGTGATCGACGAGACCGCTGGCACCGAAAGCGGTCGCATTACCAGCCTCAACCCGAGCGCGAAGAAGAAGTGATTCGCGACGCGGAATTCATCGCACCGGTCATCGGCGGCTAGGGGCGCGTCGCGGAGGCCCGGCCGGCGGTGGCTTGAAGCCCAGCGCCTTCATCGGCACGCTCAGCGTCTGCTTCGAAGTCCAGTAATCAGCCCAGGGGTCATGCTTGACGAAGGACAGATGCTCGCGGGTGTCGACGATCGTCCAGTGCGCGCCGCTCTTCAGCGTGTTCAGCGCGTCCCAGGCCACCGGCATCGATACGCCCAGACCCGGTCGCGCACGCGCCGAGTAGGCAACGGCGGTTGTCGCGCCATGGCTGTTTCGCAGGTAGTCCACGAACAGCTTGCCCACCCGGTTCGCCGCACCGCTCCTGGCCACGAACCGGGTCGGCACCGCCTTCGCCAGGTGCTGTACCACCGCCTGCGAGAACGCCTTGACGGTGTCGTGGCCCAGCCGAGCCGCGATCGGGACGAACACGTGCAGCCCCTTGCCGCCGCTCGTCTTCAGCCAACTGCGCAGGCCGATCTCGTCGAGCAGTCCTCGCACCAGCAAGGCGGCCTCCTGGATATGCGCCCAGGATGTGCCCTCGCCGGGGTCGAGGTCGAAGACCATCCGGTCCGGCCGGTCGATATTCTTCACCGTCGAGTTCCAGGTATGGAACTCCACGACGTTCATCTGCGCGGCACCGGCCAGCGCCTGCGCAGTGCCGACCTCGAGCAAGGAGGCGTGGCCCGGCCACAACGCCACATCCAGTTCGGTGATGCCCGGGATGCCGATCTTCTCGCCATGTTTCTGGAAGAACTGCTGGCCGGAGATGCCGTCCGGGGCCCGCACCAGCGAGCACGGGCGTCCTTTCAGGTGCGGCAGCATGAACTCGGCGACAGATTCGTAGTAGCGCACCAGCGCGAGTTTGGTCAGGCCGGTTGTCGCGTCGATTACCCGTTCGCCGTGGGTTACGGTGACGGCGGTCGCCCCCACCGAGCGCATCGACGCGCCGTCCGGCGGGGCCTTGACCGTCTCACGCACGATCGTTTTCGGCGGCTTGTCCGCGCGCAGACCCACGTACGACGCATGGCGGATCTGCCCGTCTGGCGTCCACTCGGCGAACTCGACTTCGGCCACCAGTGTCGGCGAGACCCAGCGTTCGCTGCCGGCGACGCGCCGGGACCAGCGCCCTGGTTTTCCGACGCCGGCAGTGAACGCCACTGTGTTGGTTTCGAGCGTCGCAAGCCGCGCCTTGAGTTGTTGCGCCTCCTCGGCATCCCAGCCGGTTCCGACGCTGCCGACCGACGTCAGCGTACCCTCGACATCGTGGACCCCGAGCAACAGGCTGCCGATCTGCGGTGACCCGTCGCTGCGGTCGGTGTAGCCGCAGACAATGAATTCCTGGCGATGCCTGCACTTGAGTTTGAGCCAGGTGTCGGTGCGCCGGGATGCGTACCGGGCATCCGTGCGCTTGGCAATCACGCCTTCAAGGTTCATCCTGCATGCCGAGGCAAGGACAGATGCCGCGTCGCCGGTGAAATCCTGCGAGAAGCGCAGGCGGGACGTCTGGCGGCCTTCGAGGAGGCTCCTGAGCAGTTTGCGCCGGTCGGACAGGGCGGCGGCGCGCAGGTCGTGCCCTTCGAGATAGGGGAGGTCAAACAGGAAATAGGTGACATCCGGCCCGCCGGCGCGCTTGCTGAAAGACTTCTGCAGCGCATTGAACTGCGGCGTACCGTTCTCGTCGAGCACGACGATCTCGCCGTCGAGCCACGCCGACTGCAGGCCCAGGCTTTCGATCTCGGCGACGAGCGCCGGCAGCTTGTCCGACCAGTCGTGGGCGCCGCGCGTGATCATGCGCGCATGTCCGCCCTCGATGCGGGTCATGATCCGATAGCCGTCGAACTTGATCTCGAACACCCATGTTCCCTCTGTCGGGATGGCGGTGGCCAGCGTGGCAAGCTGCGGTCCCATCTGATCGGGAAGCGACGCCTTGACCGCGCCGCGGACCAACGCTGCCGTCGACGCAGCAAGCCGCGGTCGCGCTGCGCCCGCCATCGGCGCCGGTCGATCCGCAGAGGTCGCGCTGGCCTTCGCCGAGCGCTTGGTGCGGAGCTTGGTCGCGGCGGCCGGCACCGGTGGCGTTTGATTCAGTGGCTTCGCGATTACGCTGTCGGGCAGCGCGGCAACGACGTCGTATTCTGTTGCCGGGCGCGCGAACTCATCGCGCTTCTTGAACAGCAGCCAGGGTTCCTGCCTGTCCGCGGGCTTCGCGATCTTCACCAGTTCCCATAGACCGAACATTTTCTGGCCGGTCATCCTCAACTGGAGTTTGCCCGCCGCCAGTCCCGCGCACGGGTCGCCGATCGGCACCCACGTACCGTTGTCCCAGACGATCACCGTACCAGCACCATACTGCTTCGGTGGGATCGTGCCCTCGAAGCTGCCATACGACAGCGGATGGTCCTCGACATGAATCGCCATCCGTTTGACCGACGGGTCGTAGCTGGGGCCCTTTGGTACTGCCCACGACACCAGAACGCCGTTGATCTCGAGCCGGAAGTCGTAATGAAGGCGTGACGCAGCATGCTTCTGGATCACGAAAGAACGCGTCGGCGTGTCGGCCGAGCGCTCGCCCCGCGGCTCGGCGGTGACCGCGAAGTCGCGCTTCGCCCAGTAGCGGGCGAGCGACTTGTCGCCGGTCATCGCGGTTACGGCAGAGGTCGCAGTGGCGGCGGCTTTGCGGGGCATCTCTACGCCTCGCATCCCGGCTCGCGACGCAGCCGGCGGTAGGCGTTGAGATGGCGTAGCGCGCCCCGGCTGTCCCCGGTTCGCTCCCTCAATCGGGCGCAGTTGAAATGTGCGTCGGCGATCGACGCATCGAGTGCGAGGCAGCGTTCGTACGCCGAAATCGCGCCAGCCGCGTCTCCTTGATCCTCGAGCGCGATCGCCCGGTTGAAATGCAGATCGGCCGCGTCCGGGCACTGCTCCACTGCCTCGGAGCACACGGCGACCGCTTCTGCGCAGCGCCCGCTCTCGCACAACATCGCGCCGAGGTTCAGCCAGGCATCTGCGAAGTCCGGGTCAACGGCGACCGCGCGGCGATAGGCTGCCTCGGCAGCCGCCTCATCGGCCGGGTGCGCCGCTTCGGCGGCCTCGCCACGGGCGAACCAGGATGCAGCGTCGACGGTGCTTGGCGTATGTGTCGCCGGCTCTGGGCCGGCGGGCGGCAAAAACGCGACCCCGCCATGCACCGGGGACACTTCAAAGTCCATCACGTGCTGACCCGACACCGGGTCATGGCCGCCGAGCCGGTCGCGAACGACGATGTCCGACCCGACCGCCGTGATACGCAGACCGGTAAGCGGCATCTCGGCGGGGAGCGACGCATGCAACCGGGTGAGCGCCGAGAGAATCTTGCGCGGCGGGATGTTCGCGGCCTGCAGCGAATGCGCGGTGCGCATCAACATGAGGTCCCGGAACGTGAAGCGGTGCTCGTTGCGCCTGCCGCGCAGCGGCGACACGAAGCCAGCGCCGATCAGGCCGTCGATCACCGTGCGCGACAGTCCCAGCATCTGCTGCACACGACGCACGGTGTACGGCGCGTCGACCCCTGCCGGGACGGTCACTTCTTCGCGCGCGCGGGCGGCGCGGCACCCCGTTGGGCACCGCCGGTCGCCCTGCGCACGCCCTTGCGTGCATCGGCATCGGCCATCGAAGTGACGTTGGTCGCGCCTTTTGCGGTCGCTTTCGTGACTGCGGTGGCGCCGCGAGCCTTCCTTGGGGCCTCCGCCGAGCGATCTACGGCCGCGGGCGCCAGCCTGGCCGGCTTGCGCCCGGCCAGGCTGGCGCGCAGGGCCTCCATCAAGTCGATGATCTGCGCGGATGCCGGGGCCTCGTTGTGCGCAGAGGCGACCACCTCCTGGCCGGCGATTTTCGCGTCGATCGCGGCAAGGATGCGCTTTTTCTCCTCGTCCTCGAAGCGCGCCGGATCATAGGTCTCCTCCGAGATCTGCTCGATCAGCTGCAGTGCAAGTTGCAGTTCCGGCGGCGACACCTTTACCTTCTCGATGTTCAGATCCTTCAGCGCGCGCACTTCCTGCGCGTACAGCAACTGCTGAAGGACGAGTCCGTCCTCGACGGCGCGCACCTGGACCACATATTGTTTCGAACGCCACGCCCATTTCGCCAGCGCACAGCGCCCACTCTTGCGCATCGCCTCGACCAGCAGCGAGTACGACTTGCCACCGCGCTTGTCTGGTGCGAGCAGGTAGGCCTTGTCATAGTAGATCGGATCAACCGCCTTCTCGGGGATGAACGCCACGATCTCGATGTCGTGGCTGGCGGCCTGCTCGAGCTTCTTCAGTTCGTCCGGCGTGAACAGCACGAAGGTGTCCTTTTCGACCTCGTAGCCCTTGACCATCTGTTCACGCGGGACGACCTTATCGTCCTTTTCGGACACGTACTGCTGCTTGAGCC
>JBBRCD010000125.1:0-11872 GCA_038205245.1 Burkholderiales bacterium | reverse complement strand
CCCCGGTGCGCCGCGGCGCGCGCCCGGGCTCCCCCCGCGCCCCCCGGGGCGCCGCCCGCCCCCCCCCCCCCCCCCCCCGGCCCCCCCGACCGGGGGGCCACGGACGTGGCAACTGAAGTAACCACTGAGGGGGCCAGGCCCAGGGACTCCAGTGCGGCCTCGACCGCAGCACGCCGGTCGCTACCCGCGCTCCCCCAGAACGCCAGCAATTCGGCGCTGAACCGCTCGGCTGCACGCGCCACCGGCGTGCCCGGGTCGCGCAGGCGGGTTTCGCCCTGTGCGGCGCCGCCCAGAGCGACAGCGCCGCCGATCGCCCGGCTCAGCGCATCGCCGAGCGCGCGCGCTTCCCGACCGATCTGCGCCCCGAGGGCGCCCTTGTCCTCCAGCGCCGATGCGAGTCCGGGCAGGTTCGCGACCAGAGCCGGGCTACCCAGCGTGCTCGATAACTGCTGCAGGTCGGCGAAGGCGCGCTCGATTGCCGGCACCAGATTCAGCTCGGCCTGCGCCAGAGGCCGCGGATCGGTTCTGGCCGCCAGGGTTGCGATATCCCAGCGTGCGTCCAGGGTGTTGAGCGTCCGCAGCTGCGCCGCGACCTCGGTGCGCGCGCGATCGTCGGTCGGGCGGGTGTTCCACGCTAGATAGCCGGCAGTGGCAAGCAGCGCGGCGGTCGCGAGCGAGAATAGCGCACTGCGCAGAGTGAGCGCGCGCAAGATGCTAGGCCGCGCCCGCAGCGGCGATCAGCCGCCGCAAGCGGGGATCGCGCCGGTTCGACAGCAATCGCGCGCGGTAGGAAAGGTCGCCAGAAGGCATGCGGTGAATCTAGCATGCCCGGTGAGCCCCTACATCTCTGCAGCGACCTGCATCACTGGCAGCGATGCCAGGGCTGGCTCGTTGGCCGCCGCCGCTGGCGGACGGCCGGGCGCGTCCGCCGGACGATACATCTGGACCAGTTCCGGCACCTCGCGCAGCAGGTGCGCGCGCTCGAGCGCGGCCAACAGGTGCGACTTAATCAGCTGCTGGTTCACCGGCTTGTTCAGGAAACGGAAGATCTGCGCCTGGTTGATCAGTTCGATCATGAGCTGGGAGTCCGAGGCGTTGGTGACCACGATCGACAGGATCTCCGGACGCTCCTGCTTCAATGTCTTCAGCACGGCGATGCCTTCGGCAGCAGCATGTTCGACGTCCATCAGCACGATGGCGATCCGGTTTTGATCGATCTGGCTCATCGCGGTGTCGGCATCCAGCGCGTGACGGATCTCGCACACCCCGGACAGCAGTTCCTTCACCGAGCGCAGCAGCTCGTAGGTCGGGTCGACCACCAGCACGCACAGCTCCTTCTGCGCCTCCGGGTTGACCCGCATCACCCGCCGCTCGCCAACGGTGAGGCCGATCTCCACCGCTTCCTGCACGATCTGCTTGAGGTCGCGGTTGCTCCACGGCTTGTTGATGAAGCGGAAGATCTCGCCCTCGTTGATCGAACCGACGATCGCGTTCAGATCCGAGTATCCGGTCAGCAGCAGCCGCATCGAGGTCGGCGAGGTGATCTTGGCGCGTCGAAGCAGTTCAACGCCAAGCATCTCGGGCATGCGCTGGTCGCTGATGATCGCGTGCATGTGAAACTTCTCGACGAAGCGCAGCGCATGGCTGCAGTTGCTGGTGGCAAATACATGGAAGTCATCGCGAAACAGGGCCTTGAGCGCATTGAGAATCCGTTCCTCGTCATCGACCACCAGCAGCCTTGGCTTGTGTGCCGAGGACAGCGGTGCCGAGGGGGTGACTGGCCCCGCGCTGTTGCTCTCGCCGACCGACCGCGACCCGACGTTGCCAGTCGACTCGCGCAGCAGACGTGCGGCTGCTGAAAGGTTGCGCGTGGTCTCTGCACTGACCTCCTCGGCGCCCTGGGACTGCCCGACCGCGCGCAGGGTGGCGTCGATGCCGCGCTGGAACGCGCGCTGGAACTCGGCAGCGCTCTGGAACCGCTCGCTGGGTTTCTTCGCCAGCGCCTTCATCACCGCCTGGTCGAGCTCGGGCACGATGCGCGGGTCGACCTGTGAAGGTATGGAGACGGTCACCTCCGGGTCCATCACCTGGCGCATCACGAACGCAGTGGTGCCCGAAAACGCCCGCTGTCCGGTGAGAAGCTCGTAGGCCACCGTGCCGGCAGAATAGACGTCGCTCGCCGGGGTGGCCGTATCGCCATTGAGCAGCTCCGGGGCCATGAAGTGTGGCGTGCCCAGCGGCTCGTTGTTGACCACCACCCGGGTCGACTCCACATAGGCGATTCCGAAGTCGGTGACCTTGATCCGGCCGTCGTTGGCGACCAGGATGTTCGCCGGCTTGATGTCCTGGTGGATCACGCCGTTTCGGTGCGCATAGTCGAGTGCCGAGAGCAGCTGCTCCACCACCGAGCCGATCTGCTTCAGGTCGTAGCGGCGGCGTTCGAGCAGGCGCTGGTGCAGCGACTTGCCCTGCACCAGCTCCATCGCGATGTAGGCCAGTTCCTCGTTCTCGCCATAGTCATAGACCTGTACGATGCACGGATGCATCAGCCGCCCGGCCGCCTGCGCTTCGCGCTTGAACCGCTCGAGCACGTTGAGCGCCTGATCGGCATCCAGTGCGCGCTTGATCAGGGCCTTGATCGCCACCGGCCGCTGAATCGTGGGGTCGAACGCGGAGTACACCGTGCCCATGCCGCCCTTGCCGAGGACACCATGCACTTCGAACTTGCCGACTTTGGCGGGTAGCGGGCCGATGGCGCTCATGACTTGGAACTCCGACGAGGAGTGAGAGGAAGCCGGGGTAGGTCCCGGACCGGGGTCCAGGTTCCAGCGGCAGGCTTCATGCAGCGAGTTGGGATGCCGGGGCCAGGGCTGCGGCCGGCGCTGCGGCCGGGGCACCTGCCGCGGCCGTGACACCCGCCCCGGCTTTCGCCCCCGCCTGAAGGGCCGGGAGCAGCACAGTAAACGTCGTGCCCTCACCCAGCCGCGAGTGCACCAGGATCTTGCCGCGGTGCTGGTCGACGATCTTGTACGAGATCGACAGGCCCAGGCCGGTGCCTTTGCCGGCCTCCTTGGTGGTGAAGAACGGGTCGAAGATGCGCGGCAGAACGTCGGGCGGAATGCCCTTGCCGTTGTCGCGTACTTCGATCATCACGCTGTGGCCGACCGCCTTGGTGGTGAGCGTGATCACCCCGCCCGGACCCTCCAGCGCCTGCGCCGCGTTGGTGATCAGGTTGAGGAACACCTGGTTGATCTGCGACCCGGCGCACAGTACCGTCGGCAGCGCGCCGAAGTTCTTCTTGATCTCGACCTGCTTGAGCAGATGGCGGGCGAGCAGCAGGGTACTTTCCACGCCCTGGTTGACATCGAAGCTCTGCACCTTCAGCCGGTCCAGCCGGCTGAAGTCCTTGAGGTTGAGCACGATCTCGGCGATCTGGTCGATGCCATGCAGGCCATCCTGCACCAGGTGGCCGAGCTCGCCCAGGCTGTCCCGGCTGCGCAGCTGCTCCAGGTTGCGGTTGACCATGCCGAACTGGTCGCGCAGCCGGTCTTCCGGCGTATCGGTCGCCTGCAGCATGCGCAGCAATTTGTCGAACTGCTCGACCAGGTCGCGCAGTGTGCTCAGGCGGTCGTCGACCATGCCCAGGTTGTTCTTCACGTAGGCGAGTGGCGTATTGATCTCGTGGGCGACACCGGCCACCATCTGCCCGAGCGAGGACATCTTCTCGGACTGGATCAGCTGGGACTCGGACTGCTGCAGCTCGGACAGGGCCGTGGACAGCGCCTCGGTGCGTTCCAAGACACGCACCTCCAGCGATTCGTTGACATCCTGCAGGTCATCGTTGACCTTGTTCAGCAGGCGATAGCTCTGCGCAAGCCGCCAGCCGGCGAAGGCAAGCAGCCCGAGCAGTGCCACGGCGTACCAGATCAGCACCGTGCGGTAGACCTGCTGTTCGGCAGCTGCCGCCCTCAGTTCGCCCTCGAAGCCGTTGATCACCCCGTCAAGTTCGCTGCCGGCAGTCGACTGTGCCAGCACACCGAGCAGTTCGGCGGACAGCTGCTTGCGGCCGACCACCTCCCGACCCAGTTTGACCAGCGTGTCGCGCGCGTTGAAGAAGCGCGCCGACACCAGGTCGGGGCGTGCGTCGGCGATCGCGGTGAGCGCCTCGTTGATTCTGCGCGCGCGGGGCAGGGAGCCGTCGACCGAATAGGCGACCAGTTCGGCCGCCGCCTGGGTCGCCAGCCGGTCCAGGTTGATCAGGTCGCGCTGGCCGCCGAGGTCGTTCGGGCGCGCGCCGCGGAGGGCCGCGGTGTACTCGGTTGCGGCTGCCTGTACCAGGGGCAGGTTGACCGTCACGAAGTTGGTCTCGGCCAGGAAGCTCACGGTCACCGCGTTCTTCTCCTGGAACGAGCCGACCATGTCCGGCAGCTTCTCCGCCAGCGTGTCCGACGGGACCGCCCGGGCCGACTGCTGCATTGCCCGCAGTGTCTTGCCGACCGTGGGCACCAGGTTCACCGCCGCTTCATAGCCCTGGCCACTGTCGGTGGTGGCGCGCAACAGGATGGTGTCCCAGCGCGCTTCCAGTTCCTTCAGTCCCCGCAACTGGCCACTGAGTTCGACCACCGCCCGCTCGTCGATCGGCCGCGTCTTCCAGTAGACGAACGCCAGCGCGCCGAGCAGGAACAACGTCACCCCGCCGATCAGGGCGAAACGAAGCCATGGCCCGGCGGCGGCAGGCAGTCGTGGGGTGCGGAAAGCGGGACGGTTAAGGGCGAGTCTGATCACGGCCAAGCAGACCTCTCGGAATCAGGATGAACTAACGGTCGCCGCGAGACATACTTTAGGCGGCCGCGACCTGGGTACAATCTACGAAACCGGTTCAGGAAACCGGGCCAAGTAGCTTAGGTTACAAGAAAAGTCCCGTCCAGCGCGATCCGGCAGCGGGAGCCGGCGGCATGACGGACGCGCGTCGGAATCCGACTCGCGCTTACCCACGCCCACCTTCGCCTGCGATCGTTGCGCCGCGGCCTCAGCCCACCGCCGGTCGGCTCATTCGCCCAGGTACGCCTGGCGGACCCGATCGCTTGTCAGCAGGTCGGCGGCCTCGCCTGACAGGGTGATCCGGCCGCTATCCATCACGTAGGCCCGGCTGGCCAGTTCCAGCGCGGCGCGGGCGTTCTGCTCGACCAGCAGGATCGACACCCGCTCGGCGGCCACCGAACGTATGGTCGCGAAGATGCGCCCGGTGATCAACGGCGCCAGCCCCATGCTCGGCTCGTCGAGCAGCAGCAGGCGCGGTCTGGCCATCAGTGCCCGCGCGATCGCCAGCATCTGCTGTTCGCCGCCGGACAGGGTGCCAGCGAGCTGGGTACGACGTTCGGCCAGCCGGGGGAACAGCGAGTAGCTGCGCTCCAGGTCCGCGCGCACGCCGGCGGGGTCCCGCCGCAGATAGGCCCCCAGATCGAGGTTCTCCGCCACCGTGAGCCGGGAGAAGACGCCGCGGCCTTCCGGCACCAGGCTCACGCCGCGTCCGACCCGCTGGTGTACTGGCAGCGCGGTGATGTCCTCGCCATCGAGCAGGATGCTGCCGGCGCTTGGCGCCATCGCGCCAGCAATGCCCTTGAGAGTGGTGGTTTTGCCAGCGCCGTTGGCGCCGATGATCGCCACCAGTTCGCCCGCGCCAACCTCCAGGTCGACCCCGCGCACCGCGCTGATCGCACCGTAGGCGAGCTCGAGCGCCTGCACCTTGAGCATCAGGGCGCAGTCCCGGCCGCTGGCGAGCCCGCGACCGGCGTACCCAGATAGGCTTCGATCACTGCTGGATCGCATTTCACCAGCGCCGGCGGTCCCTCGGCGATCAGCCGTCCGTAGTCGAGCACGGCGATCCGGTCGCATAGCCCCATCACCAGCCGCACATCATGCTCGATCAGCAGCACGGTGGTGCCCGAGTTGCGGATACTCACGATCAGTTCCCGCAGCGAGGCGGTCTCGGCCGCGTTCATGCCCGCTGCGGGCTCGTCCAGCGCCAGCAGTCGGGGCGCGCACGCAAGGGCGCGGGCGATCTCCAGCCGCCGTTGCAGTCCGTACGGCAGGCTGCCGGCCGGCTGGTCGGCATGGGCGGCGACGCCGACCTGCTCGAGCAGGGCGTGCGCCCGCCCTTCGATCCGCGCCTCCTCCGCGCGTGCCCCGGGGGTGCGAAACACGGCACCGACCACGCCGGCCCGGCTGCGCGAATGCATGCCGACCATCACGTTTTCCAGCGCGCTCATCTGGTGGAACAGCCGGATGTTCTGAAAGGTGCGCGCCACGCCGAGTTCGACCACCCGGTGCACCGGTTCGCCAGTCAGGCGCACGCCCTCGAGCAGGCAGTCGCCATGATCCGGCGCGACGAAGCCGGTGATCACGTTGAACAGCGTGGTCTTGCCGGCGCCGTTCGGGCCGATCACCCCGTACACCGTCCCCCGGGGCACCTCGATCGACACGTCGGCCAGCGCCTGCACGCCACCGAAGGTCTTGCGCACCGACCGCACGGCGAGCATCGGGCCTGCCGCGGGCGCGGTCCGGACGTGGTCCGCGTTGTTCGCGTCGTCCGCGGCGTCTGCGCCGTCTGCATTCTCTGGTCGGGCGCTCAACCCGGCGGCTCCGCAGCACCCGGGCGGCCGAGTTCCCGCCGCCGGATTGGCGATGGCCACAGACCCGCGGGACGCAGGCGCATCACCAGCACCAGCGCCAGCCCGAACAGCAACAGTCGAAGATCGGAGGGCTCGACATGGATCTGGCCGAACAGCCAGCGCTGAAGCGGTCCGATGTAGCGCAGCGCCTCAGGCAGCGCAACCAGAATGGCAGCCCCGAGAATCACGCCCCGGATATGGCCCATACCGCCGAGCACCACCATGCACAGGATCATTATCGACTCGGTCAGGCCAAAGCTCTCCGGACTGACGAAGCCCTGGAAGCTCGCGTAAAGGCTGCCCGCGATGCCACCGAAACTCGCGCCCATCGCGAAGGCGAGCAACTTCAGGTTGTGGGTGTTCACGCCCGAGGCTTTTGCCGCCAGCTCGTCCTCGCGGATCGCCGCCCAGGCCCGGCCAACGCGCGAATGCTGCAGCCGGGCCGAGATCAGGATGATCAGCAAGGTGAGCGCGAGAAACAGATAGTAGTAGTTGTACAGCGACGGGAAGCTGAGTGGCCCGATCGTCTGTGTCTTGGCCATCGACACGCCGGCGATCTCGATCGGCCGGATCAGGGTGATGCCCTGCGGCCCGTTGGTCAGGTTGAACGGCGCGTTCAGGTTGTTGAGGAAGATGCGGATGATCTCGCCGAAGCCCAGGGTGACGATGGCGAGATAGTCGCCGCGCAGCTTCAGGGTGGGCGCGCCGAGCAGCACGCCGAACAGGCCGGCCACCAGCGCGGCCGCGGGCAGCAGCAGCCAGAACGGCAGATGCAGGCCGAAGTGCGGCGAGGCACAAAGCGCATAGAGGTAGGCACCGACCGCGAAGAATGCGACATAGCCCAGGTCGAGCAGCCCGGCATAGCCGACCACGATGTTCAGGCCGAGCGCGAGCATCGTGTACAGCAGCACCAGGTCGAGCACCCGTACCCAGGCACGGCCCAGAAGGGCGTCCACCAGGAACGGTGCGAGCAGCAGCGCGGCGATGCCGAGCACGACGAGCACGCTGCGTGCGAGTGGGTTGCGTCCGGGCTGCCCGATCAGACGCTGTGCCTGCTTAAGCACGCTCAGGCACGCTCAGGCACGCTTATGCACGTCGCGCATTCACATCGCGCATTCACGTCGCGCACTCACATCGCTCAGGCACGTCGATTGTGCACGTCGCTTTTGCACGTTCAAGCACGCTCCGCCACCCGTTCCCCGAGCAGCCCCGAGGGCCTGAACACGAGCACCAGGATCAGCACCGCGAAGGCGAATACGTCCTGGTAGTGGCTGCCCAGCAGGCCACCGGTCAAGGCGCCGATATAGCCGGCGCCGAGTGCTTCGATGAGGCCCAGTGCGAGGCCGCCCAGCATCGCCCCGGACACGTTGCCGATGCCCCCGAGTACTGCCGCAGTGAACGCCTTGAGCCCGAGCATGAAGCCCATGTGGTAGTGCGCCTGGCCGTAGTAGCCGGCGACCATGATCCCGGCCACCGCCGCCAGGGCAGAGCCGATCATGAAGGTGAACATGATGATCCGGTTCACGTCGACCCCCATCAACCCGGCCAGTGCCGGGCTCTGCGCCGTCGCCCGCATCGCCCGCCCGAGCCGGGTCCGATGGATCAGCACCAGCAGCAGCGACATCAGCGATACGGTGAGCATGACGATCATGATCTGGGTGCCGGTGATGGTGGCACCCAGCACCGGCAGCGGGTCATTGGGCAGCAGCGGCGGAAACGAGATGTACTGCCGTCCCCAGACGATCATCGCCAGGTTCTGCAGCACGATCGACATGCCGATCGCGGTGATCAGCGCGGTGAGCCTTGGCGCGTCGCGCAGTGGGCGGTAGGCGACCCGCTCCAGCAGTGCGCCCAGCACCATGCACGCAGGAATGGCGACCGCCATGCCGGCCAGCACCACCAGCGGGCCGGGCAGGCCGCTGGCGGTACCAATCGCCATGATCGCCCAGATGCCCACCATCGCCCCGATCATCACCACCTCGCCGTGCGCGAAGTTGATCAGCCCCAGGATGCCGTAGACCATGGTGTAGCCGAGCGCGACCAGGGCATAGATGCTGCCGAGCACGACACCGTTGATCAACTGCTGGACGAAGATATCTATCGGCTTGGGCTCCGGAAACGACAGACCAGGATCATGGCCGGGACCAAGCTAGTCGGTCCAGCACAAAAGGGGCCAGGCTCCTTTTGCCGGCACCTGCGTGCACTCGTCGGCGCCCGGGCGAGGCAAAAGGAACCTGGCCCCTTTTCCTGGCTGCACATGTAAAAACGCCACCGGTGACACGGCTCGCAAACCGTGTGCCGGTGGCGCTGAAGCCGCCGAAAACCGCGCGCGCGGGCGGGCGCGGTTACTTCCCTGGCGCGGCCGCCGGGGCAGGCGCCGGGGCCGCCGCTGGGGCAGGCGACGGAGCCGCCGCCGCCGGGGCCGGCGCTTCGGCCGGTTTGGCCGGGTCGCCAGCCGGCGCCGGGGCAGCCGCCGGTGCCGCTGCAGGTGCGACCGGTGCGCCACCAATGGTCTCGAGCGTCTGCCAGGCCGTGCCTTTCACCGCGTACATGGTCACGCCGCCGGTCTTGATGTCACCTTTCTCGTCGAACGAGATGGTGCCGGTGACGCCTTGGCGCTCGATCTTCGCCAGCGCATCGAGAATCTTCGCCGGCTCGGTCGAGTTTGCTGCCTTCATCGCGTCGATGATCGTCCAGGTGGCGTCATAGGCGAACGGGGCATAGATCTGGATCTCGCCGAACTTCGCCTTGAACTTCTCGGCGAACTTCTCGCCGCCAGGCATCTTGTCGACCGGCAGACCTGGCGAGGAGGCGATCACGCCTTCGCCAGCCGCACCGGCCAGCTTGATGAACTGGGCGCTCTGCGCGCCGTCACCGCCGAGCAGCTGGGAGGTGACCTTCAGCGTACGAACCTGCTCGGCCATCGGGCCGAATTGGGCGTCCATGCCGCCGTAGAACAGCAGGTCGGGCTTCTTGCCCCGGATCGTGGTCAGGATCGCCCGGAAGTCGGTCGCCTTGTCAGTCGTGTACTCGCGGCCGACCGGCACCACGCCGGCAGCCTTGACTGCCTTCTCGAACTCGTCCGCCAGCCCCTGCCCGTAGGCGGTGCGGTCGTCGATGATCGCAATGCGCTTGCCGCCTAACTGCTTCACCGCATACTCGCCGAGCACCTTGCCCTGTTGCAGATCGTTGGCGATCACCCGGAACGCGGTCTTGAAGCCCTGCGCGGTGTAGGTCACCGCGGTCGCCGACGGTGACACCTGCGGGATGCCGGCGTCGTTGTAGATCTTCGAGGCAGGAATGCTCGCGCCGGAGTTCATGTGACCGACCACCGCCGCCACCTTCTTGTCGACGAAGGATTGTGCGACCACTGTGGCCTTGGTACCGGAGGCCTCGTCGTCTTCGGCGACCAGTTCGAATTTGATCCGGTTGCCGCCGATCACGATGTTGGCGGCATTGGCTTCCTCGATGGCGAGCCGGGCGCCGTTCTCGACATCCTTGCCCAGGTGCGCCTGCGGCCCGGTCAGCGGCGCGGCCACGCCGATACGCACGGTGACTTCAGGCGGCGGCTTGGGGGCTTCGGCGACCGGCTTGGGCGGCTCTTCCTTGCTGCAACCGGCGACGATCAGCACCGCGGTGGCGATGAGTGCGAGCGATCGGCCCGCGCGTTGAAACAGGTTGGCCATCTTGTTCTCCATTGCTGGGCTGGGGGGAACCCTGGGGGGGGCGGTCTCACGAGTGCACTCGATCGCCATTATCGCCGACCCGCCCTGAACGCGTATCGTCGATCAGGCGACGGTCAACAGACGATCAACAAACAAAAGCCGGCCACTGGGGCCGGCTCGGTTCAAGTTACTTCACGATCACTTGTAGGTCAGGATGTAGCGGACCATGGTGCGGATGTCGGCTTCCGGGATGTGCTTGTGCGGCGGCATCGGGATCTGTCCCCAGACGCCAGCGCCGCCATTGAGCACATGGGCGACCAGCTTTTCCTCGGCGCCCTTGACGTTGCGGTACTTGTTGGCGACATCCAGATGGGCAGGTCCTACCACCTTCTTGTCGACCGCATGGCAGGCGAGACACCCACTCTTCGCGAGAAGGTCCTTGCCAGCGGTCGCGCTGGCCGGTGCGGCAGGTGCCTTGGCCTGTGCGAAGGCACCGCTGACCATGCCTGCCGACAGCATTGCGGCAACCGTGAGCGTACGAAGCAGGTGTTTCATCGTGTTCTCCCTTTAATAGCCGGCCGAAGTATAGCGGACAGGTTGCGGCTTGCAAGCCATGATGACGGTGTTCGACGGGGGCGACCGGGGTACCGCCAACAACGCAGCCACGGGCGCTGGCGTTGACTTTGGGTTCGGCTGCGCTGCGTGTCCGATCATCCTGTCCGATCGACGGCGCCGGTCCGGGCCGGGACCGTTCCATCGGCCAAGCCGGTCAGGCTTCGCTCAGCAACGATTCATAGATGAACGACTGCAGTAAGCGCTTCTGCTCGGCATCCATCTCCACGAACTCGACACCGCAGCTGCGGAAGCGGCCGTTGCCGTCCTCGATCTCGCGGGCGTTGCGGATCAGTCCTGGCACCTTGAAAGTTACCGGCTGGCCGTCGATCTGCAGCCGGAACGCCACCTCGACCGTGGCGCCGACCAGCGCGAGTTCGCGCGGCGCATGCAGCAGCGTGCCGGCGATGCTGATGTCCTTCATGTTGCAGGTCGCGCGGGCGCGCTCGCCGTTCAGACCGACCGAGGCGATCGCACTCAGTCCGACCCGGTACGCTTTGCGCACCGTGGTCGCGCGCACCTGCGGCGGATGGTTGAGGTGCACATAGGGGAACGGTGTCAGCTGGCACTTGAGGACCGAGGCCTCGAACGCATAGGCATGCTTGCCCCGCAAGGCCTTCAGCCTGAGCACCTGGCCCTCTCTCAGGAAGATCATCCGGCCCTCGATCTGCGGGTGGGTGATCAGTATGCTGCGTTTGTCGACGGCACCGATCAGACGCACCGGGTAACGGTCCTTCGAGCCATCGTCGAACCGCACCTGCATCGGGTCGCCCATGCGCAGGTTGGTTTCGCCGAACCCGATCAGACTGTCCTCGCCCACCGTGCTGGTGGCCCGGGCGGCCGGGAGGTCTTCCACGCCGGGTCCGACCCGCTCGGATGCCTGATTGGCCGCGATGAGCCCGGCCTGTACCGATGGCCGGTAGA
>JBBRCD010000124.1:0-12100 GCA_038205245.1 Burkholderiales bacterium | reverse complement strand
AGTGTGCCCGACCGGCGCGCAGGACGCCACCGAGCCCGCGCGGCACACGCGGATCCGGCGCTGGGACCAGTCCGGTCGGGTGCTGCGCGCGGACGGCACGCTGTTCCACGATCTCGATGCTGCGAGTGCGACCGGCGAGATTCCGGTGCCGCCGGCGGGCGTGCAGGTGACGATCGAGGATGGCATCGTCGTGTCGTTCGCCCTCGACGGGGCCGGGGGGTTCCACGCCGGGGACCACTGGGCCATTGCCGCGCGTGCCGCCGATGCGTCGATCGAGCGGCTCGACCGCGCACCACCGCGCGGCATCCATCACCACTACGCACGCCTGGCGGTGGTCGAATTCCCTGGGTCGGAGACCGATTGTCGGGTGTTCTGGCCGCCGGCGGCCAACGTCGGCGAGGACTGCGCCTGCGACGCCTGCGTGACACCGGAGGGCCATGCGCAGGGCTCGGCGACGATCCAGCAGGCGATCGACCGGCTGGCTCCGACCGGTGGCGTGATCTGCCTCGCCGCGGGCCGCTACCGGCTGCGCGAGCCGCTGCGCATCGAGGGCGCGGGTTCGCTGACGCTGCGCGGCAAGGGATGGCGGACGGTGCTGATCCCGGAGGGCGCCGGATCGGCGATCGCCGTCGAGCGCAGTGTCTCCGTGCGCTTGGAGCAGTTCGCGGTCGCCGGCGCGGCGGGGACCGGCGATGGGCGGGCGCTGATCGCCAGCCGCAACAACGTTGCGCTCGAACTCGACCACCTGTACCTGCTGGCACTGTCACCAGCGCAGGCAGATTCGATCGGCGTTCGGCTCGCCGGCTATGCACTGGGCTTCACGATGCGCCAGTGCGCAGTGCTCGCCGGTATCGGCGTAGGTGCGGGCCTGGGCAAGGACAAGGGCAAGGACAAGGACAAGGACAAGGAAGACGGGTTGATGGCTGCCGCGCTCGACCTGTCCGACAACCTGTTCGTGTGCAACCGCCACGGCGTGGCTCTCGGCCGGCGCACGCTGCTGTTCGCTCACAACGGGTTCTCGCGCAACCTGGTGCTGGGCTGCCGCGCGACCGGATTGTCGGCGATCGGCGCGACGCTGCCCGGAGGTTCGCTCACGATCACCGGCAATGCGGTGTCGGTTACCGGTGACGCGATCGTCGCCGGCGTCGACACGCTGCGCGTCGTCGACAATGACATCCGAGGCGCCGATGCGAAGGAAAGTGGTCACGGCATCGTGCTGTGCACCGGCCTGGATCCCAAGGGCATCGACGCGGCGTGGATCACCGGCAACCGCATCGGCGATCTCGCCGGCCACGCGGTGGACGTGCGCGGCCCGGTGGGGTCGGCTTCGATCGGCGGCAACCTGGTCGAGCGCGCACGCGCGGCGATCGTGCTCGCGCAGGACGCAGCGTGCCGCCGGCTGTCGATCACCGGCAACGACCTGCGCGACATCGCCATCCAGTCGAACACCGAAGGCGAGTCGCTGTCGGCGATCCAGGTGCTCGGATCGGCTGCCGTGGACATCTCCGGCAATAGCCTGGAGGGGTTCGCGCGCCAGGCGGTGCAGGCGCGCGACCGGGTGGCGATCCGCGTACTGGCAGGCGACGATGTATCGGTCTGCGCTAACCGGATGACCGAGATCGGCCCGACCGGCGAGTACGCCGGCTATGCGGCGGCGATCGAGCTGCAGGGGCCGTATGCGCGCGCGCGCGTCTCCGACAATACGATCACCCGCAGTACGTCGACCGGCGTCGCCCCGGCGCGCTGGCAGGCGATTCGCATCGGCGGACGCAGCGAACGCGGCGTGAATGCGTTCGGCGCTGTGCTGGTCGAGGCGAAAGAGGCGCTGCTGCTCACTGCCTCGTCGCTGAGACAGTTCGCCCTGCGCCAGCCCGACAGCGTGATCGCCGGCGGCAACCAGCTGTCCGCGGGTGCGCTCGCCGCGCACATCGTCGAGATCCAGGGCCCGGCAAGCTGCCTGTTCACCGGCAATCATGTCGAGGCGACGATAGCCGGCGGCAGCTTCAAGGACGCGCTGGTCACGCTGGGCGCATTCACGGTGGCGGCGGCGAACAACCGCCTGCGCTGGGTCGACAGCGACGTCACCGCCCTCAACATCGTCGACGCCAAGGCGTTTACCGTCCTTGGCAACATCACCGTGGGCGACATCCGCATCGGCAATGCGGGATTGCTCGATCCGTGGAAGCCACTCAACATCATCGCCTGAACAGGAACTTCCCATGCCCATCGAAACCGTCAAGGCGGAGAAATCGATCGATCAGCTGGTGCTGCGCGTCTACGGCAAGCTGGCGCCAGCGTCGCTCGATCTGGCCCGGAAGGGGTTGCTCGAGGCCAATCCCCACCTGAGCGCGACTGCGCCGCTCAAGCGCGGCACGGTGATCGACGTCCCGGCGCTGGCACGCCAGCCAGGAACGACGGCGCCGGTCGCCCCGTCGCGGTCCGCGCCTGCCTCGGCCGCCGATGTCGTCGACGATGCGGTGGTCGCCGTCGATGCCTGGCGCAAGGCCGTCGGCCGGCGCCTCGAGGTCGCCTCGAGCGAGCTCGACCAGACGCAGAAGCTGCTCGATGACGACACCGTACGCAAGGCGCTCGGCGCCTCGAAGGACGCGCCAGAACTGCTTGAGCGCGCGCGGGCGGCCGGCGCTGCACGCCGTGCCGAACTGGCGGATGATCGCGCATTCGTCGGCGGCGATCTGGCGAAGATCGACGAGGCGCTGCGCACGCTGCTCAAGGCGTTCGGTTGAGTGTTGCGCAGGTGCCGCGCACCTGGTCGCGCAGGAGCGATGGCTAGCGGCCGATCCTCTCGAGATCATTCATCGGCCGGCTGATGAAGGTGCTGACCCGGCGTGGCGTGCTCGTCGAGGAGGAAAGGGCCTCGTGCCTGGCCGACAGCAACGCCGAGTCAGACGATGCACGATCGCCGCGGCCGCTGCAGGCGGGTGCGCGGATGCCCTGAGGTAACATCGTGCTCGACGGGCGCAAGCCCGGACGCAAGGCTGCACTCGAAGCACTGATCCGTGCGCCCCTCACCAGGAGTACATCGATGCGCAGGCTGTCCGCATTCTGTCTGTTGTACTGTCTCGCCACCGCCTGCTTCGCGCAGGGCTGGCCCAATCGGCCGATGCGACTGGTCATTCCGTTCGCCCCCGGTGGCGGGGCCGATATCGCCGGAAGGCTGATCGCGCAGGAACTGGGCGACTTGCTGAAGCAGACCATGGTCGTCGAGAATCGCGCCGGTGGCGGCGGCACCCTCGCCCTGGACAACGTTGCGAAGTCGGCGGCCGATGGCTACTCGATCGTGCTCGGCCATGTCGGTGGCATCGCGATCGCGCCATTCCTGTACAAGACGCTGCCCTTCGATCCGATCCGGGATCTGGTGCCGGTGACGCTTGTGGTCAATGGCCTGAGCGTGCTGGTGGTCAACCCGGCGCTGCCGGTGAAGACGGTCGCCGATCTGATTGCGTACGCGAAGGCCAACCCGAACAAGCTCGCGTTCGGGTCCGCCGGCGCCGGCACCGACACGCATCTCGCCGGCGAGTTGTTCCGGACGATGACCGGCACGACGATGATTCACATCCCGTACAAGGGTGGTGCCCCGGCGATGCTCGATCTGATCGCCGGTCGCACCCAGCTGAGCTTCGCCTCGGTCGCCACTGCGATAAGCTACATCCAGGCCGACAAGCTGCGCGCCATAGCGATGACCGGAAGCCGTCGATTCGAGGGGCTGCCCGGCGTACCGACGATCGCGGAATCGGGTGTCCCCGGCTACGAGATCAACAACTGGTACGGTCTGTTCGTTCCGGCAGGCACGCCGCAGGACATCGTGGCCCGGCTCAACGCGGTGGCCATCAGGGCGGTGCAGAATCCGGAGCTACGTGCCCGACTCACCGCGGCAGGGCTGGAACCGGTGTGGAACACACCCACCGAGTTCGCCGCCTACGTGCGCGCCGAGACCGCGAAGTGGGGAAAGATCGTCATCGAATCCGGCGCGACGGCGAACTGATCGCGTCCTGCCGGCGTCGGCAGGGCGGTAGAGCCCCGGTCGGGGCTGCACCTGATCCGATTCCACGCTGTGCTCGCGTCGTCCTTCACGCAGCGATTGCGCAGTGCGCCCGGGAAACCCGTCGCCGGCCGCCTTCGACGGTGTGCGCCTCGCGCACGGGACGCACCGGATAGCCGTCTATCCGAGCCGGGATCGCGGGATGCAGGCGCTGAAGGCCACCGCGATCGGAAACATCCAGGACCTGACCGAGGGCCAGTCCGATCCCCGCGCCGATCGACCCCGGTCAGGCGTTTCGCGCCCTCGCCACCAGCGCCACCCGGCCGCTGATGTTCATTCCCGGTAATGCCTCATGATCGGCCGAAGTCAACAGCCGTGCTGGCCGGCAGGATTTCCTGCTATCGTCGATCGTGCGCTTGCGTTTGCCTCGCGCGCTCCAGCCTGCGCGAGGAAGCCATGCCCGCAGGCGTACAAGGCCCCCGGTCCGAATGATGGCTACCCGATGCGCATTTTCATAAGCCACAGCACCGCCAAGGGCAACGCGGCAGGCAAGCAGCGTCTCGAAGCCCTGAAGACGGCACTCGAGCAGGCGGGTGCCTCGCCCGGCCATGAAGTGCTGCTCGACTTCGAACGGCTGGAGCCGGCTTCGAAGTGGCGCAGCGTGCTCGACGAATGGATGGCCTGCTGCCACAGCGCGGTGCTGATGCTCGATGCAGTCGCGCTCAAGTCGCCCTGGGTGCTCAAGGAAGCGACGATCCTCGCGCACCGCGCCGCGCTCGATCCGGCCTTCCTGCTGTTCCCGGCGCTGCTGGACGGCGTGAAGCGCGATGACCTGTCGGCACCCGACAGCCCCTTCTCGAAGCTCTACCTCGACGCGATCCAGCGCCTGCCGAAGACCGATCCCGCAGGCATCTCGGACGCGGTGAAGCTCGAACTCGGCCGCCTGGCCACGGCACCGGTAACGCCGATGGACACGCTCGCGGCGAAGGTCGCAGCGCAGCTTCGTAACGGGGATCCGGTCCAGCTCGAGGCCATCTGCGCCCGGCTGACCGGGCAGGCGATCCAGTGGTCGGCCCAGGAGTCGCGCGCCACACGATGTGGCCACGAGATCGCGCGCGCGATCGTGCGCGGGGAGCGCGGCGGCTACCCGACGTTGCGCGACCTGATCGCTGCGCTGCGCACGGCAGGGCTGACGAAGGAGGCCGCCGAGACGACGCTCAACTGTGCGGCGCCGCTCTGGGTCGCCGGTCCTGCGGCCGCGCCGCTCGCCGATCTCGCGCAGCGCAACCTCGCTGTCGGCGCGGCCGGCAGCGACCCGGCCGGCGGCGCACCAGCCTGCTGGGCCACGGCCCTGAATGGCGCTTACGTACCTGGCTTCACCGCGGGCATGTACCTGCGGCGCGCGTTCCTGTCGGAGGAAGGCGAGCCGTGCTACAGCATCGAGGGCGGCGAGAGCGATACCCGCGCGGAGGAACTGGCCGCGCGCATCCGCTCGGAGGTGCATCGGCGGATTCCGACGCTGAGCGCGGGCAAGATCGACGTGGTGGACCGCTACCTGTCGCGACTCAAGACGCCGCTGTTCATCGTGCTGCCGCCACCGGTTCCCGACGCCGCAGTATTGCGTGTGCTGCAGGCGAACTACCCGCGGGTGACCTTCATCCTGCATAGCGGCGAGGAGTTGCTGCCGGGCGGTGGCGAGTGGCCGGCCCGCGTGGTCCCGCTCGAACCGGCGGTGGACCTCGAGCGCGAGCAGGCCGAGATGGAGGACTACAACCGCGTGTTCCACGATTTCGGCAAGACCTGAATCCGGCGGACCTGTCGGAAACCGGCACACGGAGAAGAAGAAAATGGACCTCGGATTCAAGCCCCGCTACTTCGACCCGGCCCGCAAGGGCGCGGTCGACCCGGAACGCGGCACCGTCACCGTCGGCGCCAACCTGGCTGCCGGGGTACCGGCGTATGTCTACAGTTCACCGATCATCCTCGCCGTCAACCTCGCCCGGGCGAGCGGTCGGCCGTTGTTCGTCGCCGGCCGTCCCGGCACCGGCAAGACCACGCTTTCGCGCAACATCGCGCATGTGCTCGGCTGGAAGTACTACCAGCGGGTCGTCACCTCGCGCACCCGGGCGAAGGACCTGATGTGGACCTTCGACACCCTGCGGCGTCTGAGCGACGCCCAGGAACAGAACCGGCAGCTGCCGCCGCGCGCGGCCTATGTTCAGCCGCAGGCTCTGTGGTGGGCGTTCGACCCGGCCAGCGCGGCGACGCGCGGTGCGAGCGCCTCCGAGCGGTCACAAGTCACCCGGGCCGTGGACCCGGCCGGCCCGGGCCGCAAGTCGGTGGTGCTGATCGACGAGATCGACAAGGCCGATCCCGACGTGCCGAACGACCTGCTCGAGGCCCTGGACGTGGCGCGCTTCACCGTCGACGAGCTGGACACGCCGCTCGAGGTCCGGGGCAGGCGCGAGAACGTTCTGGTGATGATCACCTCGAACGGCGAACGCGAGATGCCGTCGGCGTTCATCCGCCGCTGCGTCGTGCTGACACTGGCCGATCCTACCGTCGACTGGCTCGACACCATCGCCACCGACCGTTTCGGACCGGATCCGTTCCATCGCGAGATCGCCGAGCGGGTGATGACGCTGCGCGCGGTAGCCCGCGAACAGAATCTGCGCGAGCCGAGCACCGCGGAGTACCTCGACGCAGTCGCCGCCTCCCGCGCACTGGGTATCCGCCCTAGGGCGAAGACCTGGTCGCTGGTGGCCGAGTCGTTGCTGTGGAAACGCGAGGATCCGAAGCTGCCCGGGACACGCTGATGCGCCGATCGCAGATCTTTCTCGCTGACCTGTTGCGCGGCATCGATCAGTTGAAGATCCGCGACGCCGAGGTCGCGCGCTCGGTGCTGCGCATGCTGAGCCTGGACCGGCTCGAAGCCGCGCCGGAGGCGCTGCGGCAGGCCGCGGCGGTGGGGCCCGGCGTCGACCGCGCGACGGCATCCACGCAGACGCCGGAGATGAAGACGCCACCCGTGCAACGACCGCCGCAGCTGTCGAGCGAGGCGCGGTCGGCGAGGATCGAGCGACGCGCCCGCGGCACCGCCGCCCCGCCAGCGCCACCCTGGCTCGACTCGACCCCTGCTCTGGCGCGACCGGCCGGGCCCACGCCGCCGTCGCGGTTGTTCCAGCCGCTGTTCCCGCGCACCCTGGCGCGCGGCCTGCTGAGCGCCACACTCGCCACGCTGGACCGTGACGGCCCGCTGGACATCCAGGCCTGTGTCGAGGAGATCGCGCAACTGCGGCCGCTGCGTGAGTTCCCGCGCGAGCAGGTGACGACCTTGCGGCTCGGCGCCCAGGTTCTGGTCGACTCGGGGCTTGGCATGGCCCCGTTCCGCCCGGATGTCGACGATCTGATCGCGCGCATCGGGCAGTTGCTGGCCCCCGGCCAGGTGAGCCTGCTGCATTTCGCCGGGACGCCCGCGCGCGGCTGCGTGCCGCACGGACACCCGGAGATGAAACCCTGGCCGATGCCTGCGCGCGGCACGCCAGTGCTCGTGCTGACCGACCTGGGCATCGGCGCACCCGCCGGCAGCCGCGATCGCCCGGCGGTCAGCGAGTGGCTGGCGTTCTTCGACAGCGCCCGCCTCGCCGGCGTAGCGGTCACCGCCCTGCTGCCGTACGGGCCGAAGCGCTGGCCGCACGGTCTCGCCGGTTCGGTGCGGCTGGTGCACTGGGACCACCGCACGACGGCCGCCGCCATCCGGCGCACGCTCGGGCCGCTGCTGCGCGCGACGCGATGAGCAGCCCCGGCGAGCGCGCCGCGCAGCGCCTCAACCAGTTCGCCGCAGATCACGGCGATGCCGTGCAGCTCGCCCGGCTCGCATCGCTTGCGGTACGCATCGACGCACCGCTGCTGCGGGCGCTGCGCCTGCGCTTTCTGCGCGGCAGCGACGCCTGTATCGAAGCCGACCTGTGGTTCAGCCCGCTGACCGAGTCGATGAGTTCGCAGGGCCTCGTGCTCTCGCCACAGGTGGCGGAGATCCTGCGCAGCGACCTCGCTGCGGACACGGTCGATGGCGCGCCGGTGCTGCTCGACGCGGCCGCGGGGTTGATCGACGACGCCCACCGCGACTGGCCGCCGTCGCTGCGCATGGAAGAGCGGATCACCTGGCTCTCGCTCAAGGGCGACCCCGCCTCGCTCGGCGAGGTCGATGCCCTGCTACGGCAGGCCGCCAAGGCGATGGTGGAAGACAACGAGCGCGGCATGGAGATCGCCCGTTGGGCCTTGCGCGCATTGCCGCGATTGCCGGCGGCGGCGCGCGCCGGCGAGGCGGCGTTGTTGCTCGCGCTGGGCGCCTCCGGACGCCTCGGCGGCCGCGTCGTGCTTGCCGGCGATGCGCAGCGAGCGAGTGCACTGCCCGAAGCAGCCTGGATCCTGCCGGCCGGTTCGCTCGCCCGGCGCACGACGATCGGCCTGCGCCGGCTGCAGGACGGCATCGAGTTCATCGACGCCGACGGGGCGCCGCTGACGCTCGAGCTGCCGCAGACGACGCCGCTGGTCGTGGAGCTGCGCTGGTCCGAAAACGGCGCCGACAGCGCGATCACCCTCGGCGTGCAGCCCGGCCGGCAGGTGCTGATCCCCAAGGGCGCGAGCGGGGTCCGGATCCGCACGCTGGCCGGCGACGAGTACGCGCTGGAGGACGCCCCGGTCGAAGGCGAGGTGCCGCCGCCACGGTATGACTCGTCGCAGTTGCCGGCAGCCGTCGTCCGGGTCCGGTTCCAGGGGCCAGCGCTGACGCCGGCCGATGCCACCGGCCTTGACCTCGCCGGCTTCTTCGTCGTCGCGCGCGACCTCGTGCTCACGCTGGCCGGCGGAGAGTCACCGCGCATGGACGAGGGGCTTCGCGCTGGATCATGGACCATCGAGCAGCACGGCAAGCCGGTCTCCGCGACGGTGGTCGCGGTCGCCGGCGCAATCGTGCTGTTGCGGCTGCCGAGCCCGATAGCTGGCGCAGTGGTGCTCGAACGCAACTGGGACCCGGTGACGATCGAACCCGGGAGGCGATGGGAAAGCGTCCGCCTCGACGATGACGGGACGCTGTCGTCGGTGCACGGGCGCATCGTCTCGATCACCCAGAACTCACTGCTCACCTTGAGAGCCGTTGGCGTCGCTTCTGCAATGCTGGAGCTCGAGACCGACCATCCGGTCAGCAGCACGATACGGCAGTCGGCGCCACCGGCTGGCGCACCGGTGCTCGTGGATGGCCAGGTCATCGGCCTGATCGCCGGCACCACCCGTCCCCCGGCGAGGCCCAACGTGGCCTCCAACGTGGTTTCCACGGCGCCGTCATCACCGCGCCTGCTCGCGGTGCCGGCCGATCGCCTGAACGATTTCCTGTACCGGGCGCTGCGGCCGGCCGAGCACGAGCCGACCGTGGTGGTGGTCTGCGCGGCCGATCCCCGGCCGGAGCCAGCCGCGCTGGATCGGCTGCAGAACGCGCTGCGGGCCGCCCGCGTCAGGCCGTGGCTGGACATCGAGAACATCTCGCCGGGCAGCGCATTCGACGCGCAGTTCGTCGCCGCCGTCAACGACAGCGAAGGCGCAGCCATCGTGCTGGCGAGCGAGATACGCCGCGGCAGTCGCCACGAGCAGTTCCGGCTGCAGATGATCGCCTATCGCCGCTGGGCGAAGCCGGACTACCCGGTTGCGATCTTCGGCGACTCGCGCGGGCCGGATATCCGCAAGCAGCGGATCGGACGATTGATGGAGTTGATCCGCCCGCTGCAGTCCGGCCCGGCACTGAACATCGACCTGGCCAGCGTCGCCGAGCTCGCGGCGCACGCGACGTGGGCCTTCCAACACCTCGGGCGCCCGCGCGACGCCGCCACCGGCGAAGCAGCGGTGATGCAGCGGCTGACCACGCTGCTCGCGGTGCGGCCCGCGACCCAGAAGGCCAGCGCGAAGCAGCGCGCGGTGATGAAGCCAGCCGGCAGTCCGCACGACGCGGGCCGCGCGATCCGCCGCGACGGGCTGTTCGCCGATATCGACTGGCAAGGCTGGCTGCAGGGCGGGCTGTACGCAGAGCCGGAGATCGCCGGCGGCGAGCTGGTCGACATCGCCGCGATGTTCACCCTGCCAGCCGAGACCGCGCAACGCGTGCGAGCGGCCGCGACCGCCCCGCGCGGGCAGCGGGCGCTCTGCCTGAGCGCGATGCCGGTCAGCATCGCCCGCACATTGATCCGGCGCGCCTGGATCGGCGAAGCCGCACCGGTCAGCCTGGTCTTCCGCGAGCAGGACTGGCCAAGCCTGGGCCGCAGTGCGGATGCGCCGCATGTGGTGGCGGCCACGGTAGGTCGAGCGATCGAGGGCGACGAGGAGACGGTGAAGCGGCTGCTGCAGGAGATCGCCACGCCGGTGTTCCTGATCTTCGCGACGCGCCCGCTGCCACCGCGCCCGTACCTGGATACCTTGCAACAGATGCTGCCGCACGCGGTACTGTTCTTCCTGTGCGGCGAACAGAGGCCCGATTCGTCGCTGCTCGACGGGGGCGCGCTGACCGAGCTGCCGCCGCTGGAAGCAGGCGTGGCGGGGTTCATCGGCCGCTACAAGGAACTGATGCAGCTGGCGGTACCCAGAAACGCACGAGGCAGCCTGCCGGGCAGCGGCCCCCGGCAGGCCGCTCGGCGACGCCCCACGGCTGTAATGCCGAAGAAGATGATGACGACATGAAGTGAGGACCCCGGCGCACGATCGGGGCTTCTTCTTCCACCCCCGAAGGAGACATCATGGCCACCTACCGCAGCTTCTCGCAGCATCTCGATCCGGCCGTCACACCCAAGCGCATCCTCGCGCTCGACGGTGGGGGCATCCGCGGCATCCTCACCCTCGGCATGCTGCGCGAGATCGAATCGATGCTTCGCGCCCGCTTCGGTGGCGACCCGGCATTCCGGCTGTCGGACTACTTCGACCTGATCGGCGGCACCTCGACCGGCGCGATCATCGCGGCGGGCCTGTCGCTCGGCATGACCGTCGACGAGATCCATGGCCATTACATGAGCCTGGGCAACGCCGTGTTCAAGCGCAGCCTGTTCCGCAAGGGCGTGTTCCGCCAGAAGTACGATGCCGCCGATGTCAGCCGGGCGCTCAAGTCGGTGTTCGGCGATCGCCTGATGAACAGCCACGACTTCCGCACCGGCCTGATGGTGATGAGCAAGCGGCTGGACACCGGCAGCCCGTGGCCGCTGACCAACAACCCCGGCGCGCGTTACTTCGGCCTGCGGCCGAACTCGACGACGATCCCGAACGGTGAGTTCCCGCTCTGGCGCGTCGTGCGCGCGAGTACGGCTGCGCCGTCGTACTTCAGCCCGGAGATGATCGAGATCAGCAAGGCCGACCCGGGGCGCGAGCTGAAAGGCGTACGCGGCGAGTTCATCGACGGCGGGTTGAGCCCGAGCAACAACCCCGCGCTGCAGCTCGTGCTTACCGCCACGCTCGCCGGCTACAAGTTCGGCTGGGACACCGGTGCGGACAAACTGTTCGTGGTGTCGCTGGGGACCGGCCGCCGGCTTGCCGGCGCCGGGCTGACTACAGGGCTGCAGGCGACGTCGGCAGCGCATGCGATCACCGCGCTCGCCACGCTGATGGACGATTGCAGCGACCTGGTGGAAACGGTGATGCAGTGGCTGTCGTCGAGCCCGACCGCGCGCACCATCGACCGCGAGATCCTCGATGCGGCGCCGCCGCTCACCGGAAAGCCGACGCTCGGCTACGTCCGCTACAACGTGTTCTTCGACCAGGAGTGGTGCACGAAGACGCTGGGCCTCGACCGCAGCGACGAATCGCTGATGGCGTTGGCGGCGATGGACAAACCGGAGAACATGCCCGACCTCGACGCGCTCGGGCAGACGGCCGGCAGAAAGCTGATCGCTCCGGCGCATTTTCCGGCGCAGTTCGACCTGGGGATCGTGCACTGACCGGGCCTGCTGCGGCTGTATCCCGGCCGCCTGGATGCCCGCCGACCTCGCCAACGTCGAGTCGTGGAGCTATCGGCTGAGCGACGCCGAGCGCGCGCAACTCGTCGCCGCCACGGCGTTTGCGCGCAAG
>JBBRCD010000123.1:0-12454 GCA_038205245.1 Burkholderiales bacterium | reverse complement strand
TGGCGGCATAGTAGGTCGAATCGGGCGTGTCGGCTCCGCTCGCGTCCTTGATCCAGGGCGGTCCCCAGGCGCGCGTATCGTCGCCGGCGCCCGGCCGCTCGACCTTGACGACGTCAGCGCCCAGATCGGCCAGGTTCTGGCTGCACCAAGGGCCTGCAAGCACGCGCGATAGATCCAGTACGCGAAGATTCGACAGCGCGCCGGCGCTTGTGACCACCGCCGCCGGCTTCTCTTGCGTCGGCACCTGACCTCAGTCCAACTTCACGTTGGCTTCGCTGATCACCTTCGACCACTTGTCGAGTTCGGCGTCGACAAAGGCAGCGAACTGCGGCTGCGTCATCGTTCCGGGTTCTGCTCCCTGTTCGAGGAACGGGGCGCGCACACGTGGCGCCTGCAGCGCCTGCAGCACGTCGGTGGAAAGCTTCTGCCGTAGCTCTGGCGCCATACGGCCCGGCGCGTAGAGCCCGAACCAGGCTGTGGCTTCGAAGCCCTTCAGACCTGATTCGTCGATGGTCGGCACGTCCGGCAGCGTTGATGCCCGTCTGAGCGAAGTGACGGCCAGCGCGCGCAGTTTGCCCGCGCGGATGTGCTGCAGCACACCGGGCACCGAGTCGAACATCACCGGTATCTGGCCACCGAGCAAGTCGTTCAGCGCCGGCGCCGCGCCCTTGTACGGAACATGGACCATGTCGGCGCCCGCGCGCAACTTGAACAGCTCGCCCGCGAGATGGTTGGCGCCGCCGTTACCCGAAGAACCGAAGTTCACCTTGCCCGGGTTGGCCTTGAGGAACTGGATCAGTTCCTGCACGCTGGTCGCTTTCATCGATGGATGCACCACCAGCACATTCGGCACGGTGGCCACTTGCGCGATCGGCGTGAAATCGGTGCGGGTGTTGTATTTGAGCGCGCCCTTGTAGAGGCCCGGGTTGATCACGTGGTGCGTGGCCGTGAGCATCAGGGTGTAGCCGTCGGCCGGCATTCGCGCCAGCTGTTCGGAGAAAATAGTACCGCTGGCGCCTGGACGGTTTTCCACCAAGACCGTCTGGCCCCATCGGGTCGATAGCTCGCTGGCAAGCAGGCGCGCCAGGATGTCCGTCGTACCGCCTGGCGGAAAGGGCACGACGATCCTCACGGAATTCGTCGGGAACGATTGCGCCGTCGCGGCCACGGGCAACATCGCAATCGTTGCGACGGCGATGGCGGCGGACGCTGCAATACTCCAATGCTTCATGTCCGGTTCCTAGAGTTAGACGATGGCCCTCGGGGCGATGGGGAATTCGACCATCGCCTCGCCAACCGCAACGGTTTCACCGCGCTGATTCCGCACCTGGATGTCGAGTGTTGCCCAGCGGCTCTTGGCGGTCACCCGCAGCACAGTGATCACGGCCGACGGCTGGATGGTGTCACCGGGCTTGACCGGTGCCTTCCAGCGCGTCTCGAGCCGGCGTTGAATGCCACCCAGCGGGTAGACCCAGTCGGTCAGCATTTTCGTGATGACGCCGAAATTGTTCATGCCGTGCATGATGATCCCGCCGAAGCTGGTCTTGCCGAAACTGGTCTTCATGTAATTGTCGTCCAGGTGGAGCGGGTTGAAGTCCAGCGACGCTTCGCAGAACTCGCGGATCGACTCGCGGGTCGGAGAAAACGGCGTGCCGTCCACCTGGTGGCCGGGCTCGAGGGTGTCGAATACTTGATTCATGGTCGCGTTCCTCAGGAGGGGCGGATCGTCTGGCCACGACCCGAGCAGATCACCTGGTTGTGCTGGTTGAAGAAGACGTTGTCATGAACCACGAACAGCCGGTCCTTCCTGATGAACTTGTCGAGCGCGCGGGCTTCCAACCGGATGACGTCGCCGGGACGCGCCGGAATGTTATAGGACCAGGACTGACCCGCGTTGACCGTGCCGGGGCTACGCATCCAGTCGTCGGCGGGCGTACACGCGAACATCAGCAGGATGTGGATTGCCGGCGGAGCGATCAGCCCGCCGTAAACCGACTTGCGCGCGTATTCCTCGTCGAAGTAGAGCGGATGCAGGTCGCCGACCACACGGCAGTACTTCTGGATCGCTTCCAGCGTCAGTGTGTAGGGCAGAGTCTTGCGCGGCTCGCCCGGGATGATGTCGTCCCAGACTTTGCGAAGTTGCTCGTCTTTCCAGAAATCAGTCTCAAAAGTGGGTTCCACGATGGCGCTCGAACGGAAAGGGGAAAATCGATAACCGCGTTAGAATGACCGCCTATCGGACACTCGCGTCCGCTCAGTGGACATTGTCGTGGGCCGCAGCCTGCCCTGTCAAGCCGAGGGAGAAGCGTCTTGGCAATCTCCGAAAGTCAGTCCTTCCTCCGTACTTTCGCCCGCGGCCTGCGCATAATCGAGGCAATGGGGCACGGACCGAGTCGGCAGACACTCGGCGAGATCGCCGATGCGGTCGAATTGCCGCGCACGGCAGTGCGTCGCTTCCTGATGACGCTGATCGATCTCTCGTTCGTAAAGACCGACAGCAAGCGCTACTGGTTGACGCCGCGCGTGCTGCGGCTTGGCCTGTCTTACCTTTCTACCTTGCCGTACTGGCGCCAAGCGCAATTGACGCTGGAGGAGCTGTGTGCGCGCATGCACCAGTCATGCGCGCTCTCGGTGCTGGACGGCGAAGACATCGTCTACGTGCAAAGGCAGCACACCACGCGCATCCTGCCGGTGAGTCCGTCGCTGGGCAGCCGGCTGCCGGCCCATGCGGTGTCGATGGGGCGGGTGCTCCTGGCGGGGCTGCCGGACGATGATCTCGACGACTACCTTAAGACAGCAACATTGAAACCGCTGACCAGCGCCACGGTCATCGATCGCCGGCTGCTAAAGAAGCAGATCCTGAAGGCGCGCGAGCAAGGCTATGCCTGGATCGAGGGCGAGCTGGACGAATCGATCTGTGGGCTCGCCGTGCCGGTACGCGACAAGGACGGCGCCGCCATCGCGGCCGTCAACGTCAGCCTGCGTAGCGGCGAGTTCACCCAGAAATCGGCAATACAGAACTTCCTTGGAGATCTGAGACAGGCGGCTTCGCAGCTGCGCGGCTCCGCGATGTGATCGCATGAGCTGGCCGCGCACCGGCGCGCGGCACGGCAGCGCCGACACATGCGCCCCGCCTCGGGATCGGCCGGCACACAGAGCTATACTTCACCGCCCTGTCTTTGAACGAAGCAGGCTCCACAAGTGACTGGAGCCCTGCCCGCCGGCCCCAGTGAATCCTGACCTCGACCTGCTTCAGCCTTACCCGTTCCAGCGTCTGGCGTCGCTGTTTGCCGACATCAAGCCGAACCCTGCGCTGCGCCCGATCAGTCTGGGCATCGGCGAGCCGAAGCATCTGACCCCGCAGCGGGTGAAGGATGCGCTGATTGCCAACCTCGATGGGCTGGCGTCCTACCCGGCGACCGCGGGCAGCGAGGCGCTGCGCCGCTCGATGGCCGACTGGCTGGTGCGCCGGCATGTCCTGCCCGGCCTGGACTGGAAGCGGGAAGTGCTGCCAGTCAACGGGTCGCGCGAAGCGCTGTTCTCCTTCGCGCAGACGGTGGTCGACCGCACCCGGCCGAATCCGGTCGTGGTCTCGCCCAACCCCTTCTATCCGATCTACGAGGGCGCGACCCTGCTCGCCGGCGCACGCGCCGAGTTCCTGAACCAGACGCCGGCGAACGGCTTTCGTCTCGATCTGGATCAGTTGCCAGACTCGGTCTGGCGCGACACCCAGCTGCTCTTCGTCTGCTCGCCGGGCAATCCGGCTGGAGCGGTCCTGACCCTGGCAGACTGGGAGCAGCTGTTCGCCCTGTCCGACCGCCATGGCTTCATCATCGCCTCGGACGAATGCTATTCCGAGATCTACTTCGACGATGCGGCGCCGCCGCTGGGCGGGCTCGCGGCCGCTACCCGCCTCGGACGCACCGGCTATCCGCGCCTGGTGGCGATGGGCAGTCTGTCCAAGCGCTCGAACTGCCCGGGGATGCGTTCCGGGTTCATCGCCGGGGACGCCTCGATCCTCGAACGCTTTCTGCTCTATCGCACTTATCACGGCTGCGCGATGAGCCCGACGATCCAGGCTGCCAGCGTGGCCGCCTGGACCGACGAAGCCCATGTGGTCGAGAACCGGCGGATGTACCGCGACAAGTTCGCCGCGGTGATCGAGGTGCTGTCCCGGGCGATGCCGGTCACGCGCCCGGATGGCGGCTTCTATCTGTGGCTGGAAACCCCGGGCGCGGACACCGAGTTCGCACGCGAACTGTACCGGGCCCAGGCAGTGACCGTGCTGCCGGGCAGTTACCTGGCGCGTGAAGCGCACGGCGTCAACCCGGGTCTGGGCCGGGTGCGCGCCGCCCTCGTAGCGCCGCTGGAGGAGTGTGTCGAGGCCGCCCAGCGACTGGCCGAGTTCGTGCGCAGCCGCTGACGCGCGGCAGACGCACCCGCTGACCCAGCTGCTAACTTACCTGCTAACCCACCTGCTAACCCACCTGCCGACCCAGCCAGCGACTCACCCACCAACTCACCCGCGGACTCGCCCGTTGATCCACCCGCCGATCCACCCAACCGACCCACCAGCCGACCCGCCCACGCCCACGCTTGGCCTCACCCCTCACCCGGAGTTGACCGCATGCCCACCGCCGACCTGAAAACCCTGATCGAAGCCGCCTGGGAGCACCGGGCCGAACTTTCGCCCGGCAGCGCGGACCGGGCGGTGCATGATGCAGTGCGTGAGGTACTCGACGGCCTGGACGCCGGCACCCTTCGGGTGGCGGAGAAGACCGGCGCCGACTGGGTCGTCCACCAGTGGGTCAAGAAGGCGGTGCTGCTGTCGTTCCGGCTGCAGGACAACGCGGTGATCGAGGCCGGCGCGCTCAGGTTCTATGACAAGGTCGACTCAAAGTTCGCCGGCTATGACGCGCAGGCCTTCGCCGATGGCGGCTTCCGGGTGGTGCCGGCGGCAACCGTGCGCCGGGGCGCCTATCTTGGCAAGAACGTGGTGGTGATGCCATCGTTCGTGAACATCGGCGCTTATGTCGGCGACGGCACCATGGTCGACACCTGGGCCACTGTCGGCTCCTGCGCGCAGATCGGACGCAATGTCCATCTGTCAGGAGGCGTGGGCATCGGTGGCGTCCTGGAGCCGCTGCAGGCCAACCCGACCATCATCGAAGACAACTGCTTCATCGGCGCTCGGTCCGAGGTGGTCGAGGGCGTGATCGTCGAGGCAGGCTCGGTGCTGTCCATGGGGGTGTTCGTGAGCCAGAGCACACGGATCTTCGACCGGGAGACCAAGACTGTCACTTATGGCCGAATTCCGGCAGGCTCGGTGGTCGTGCCGGGGTCGCTGCCCGCCCCGGACGGCAGCCACAGCCTGTACTGCGCGGTAATCGTCAAGCGCGTAGACGCCCAGACCCGGGCCAAAACCAGCATCAACGAACTGCTGCGCGGGGTCTGACCCGCGCCGGGCCCGCTGCCAGCCCCGCGCCTGCCCCCCGCCGCCCCCGCCAGCCCACTTGGGCATGAACCTTGCACTTTGCTTTGCAAACCCCTGGGGTATTGGCACAATCCCCCCTGCCCAGTCTGTTCAACCCAAGCCCGTTCCTGGTCCGTCCTGAAGTTCGTTGATTACAGGCCGCGGTCAGGTCGGGGGTGGCGTAATCCCTCGTTCCGGCTTTCCCTGGCATGTCGCTGCTCGATGATCTGAAGAGTCAGGCTGAAGTGCTGCGCAAGCGGCAGCAGTCGGGTTCTGCTTTGCATGACCACTACTTCCGCGAAATCCACGAGCGGTTGAAGGTGGTCTATGCGCACTTGAACGAGCTGGTGAACTCGCTCAATACGATCCGCCCGGAGGTCATCCGCTACTTCTATATCGAGCAGTCGAGCGTGCTCGAGGACATGCGCCAGGGCGACTACGCAGTCACCGCCAGGCGCAAGTCGATCGACTATGTCGACTACTACGAGGAACTGCTGGTGCGCACCCGCTGTGTCGGGACCACCAAGCTCAAGTTCGACAAGGATTCCGAAGCGCTGGTGAACCGGATGCGCGAGTTCCTCTGGGGCAACTCGCTCAAGTTCGACCTGCGCGAGTACCGCAGCGAACGCGGCTATATCCAGAACGGCTCGTTTACTGTCGAACCCGAGGTGCCGGTGGCGATCACCATCTCCGGCGTGCCCGACAAGGGCCATATCGTCATCATGACCAAGAACCTCGAGAAGCTGGGCGAAGTGAGCTACATCTTCGAGATCGACGAGGTCGACATCCCCCTGATCGAGGAACTGGCCAAGATGCTGATCGGCAAACCGAACCAGTTCCGCACGACGGGCAAGCACCAGCAGCCGGTGCGCGCGGCGCCGCGTGCCCGCCCGGCACCTGCCGAACCCGAGCCTGAACCGCCGATCATGGACGATCCGCCGATCGAAGACGACAATGCGAAGAAGGGCCTGTTCGGCAGCCTGAAGTCGCTGCTCAAGCGCAAGCCGGAGTAGCGCGCGCCCGACGGTAGTCCTCGGTCGCTGGTCGTTCGTTCATCGTCAATTCGCATCCTGAATTCGTGCCCCCGGGCGCGACTCCGACACCGAGGCCCCTGCGGCGATGTTCCTGACTCCGCTGTTTCACCTGATGGCTGAAAAACAGGCATCCGACCTGTTCTTCACCGCTGGCGCGCCGATCTGTATCAAGATCCGCGGCAGCGTGATGCCGATCAACAATCAGGTGCTGGACGCTGCCATGGTGCGAAAGGTCGCCTGGGAGGTGATGAGCGAGGCGCAGGCAAAGGCGTTCCAGGACACCCTGGAGATGAACTTCTCCTATGGCGTGAGTGGTGTGGGCAGCTTCCGGATCAACGTGTTCCAGCAGCGCGGCGCGATCGCGATGGTGATCCGCCATGTGCGCAATGTGATCCCGTCGATCGCCGACCTGCGGCTGCCGTCGCTCCTGGGCGAATTGATCCTGGAGAAGCGCGGCCTGATCCTGATCGTCGGCGCCACCGGCTCGGGCAAGTCCAGTTCGCTGGCGGCGATGATCGACCACCGTAACCAGACCCGCAGCGGCCATATCCTCACCATCGAGGATCCGATCGAGTTCAACTTCCAGCACAAGAAGAGCCTGGTCAACCAGCGCGAAGTCGGCATGGACACCCGCTCCTACGGGCATGCGCTGGTGAGCGCGATGCGCGAGGCGCCGGACGTGCTGATGATCGGCGAGATCCGCGACCGCGAGACGCTGGAGCATGCGATGACCTATGCGCAGACGGGCCACCTGTGCGTGTCCACGCTGCATGCCAACAACAGCTATCACGCGCTCAATCGCATCCTTACCTTCTTCCCGTATGAAGCACGCTCGTCGCTGCTGATGGATCTGTCGATGACCATGCGCGCGGTGATCTCGCAGCGCCTGCTCAAGGCCAAGGACGGGTCCATGGTCCCGGCGGTCGAGGCGCTGTTCAACACGATGTCGATCCAGGAGCTGATCAAGAAGGGCGAGTTCGACCAGATCCGCGAGATGATGGAACAGAGCCTGTCGCCCGGGTCGCAGACCTTCGAGCGTTCGCTCTACAAACTGTTCGCCAGCGGCCTGGTCACCCAGGAAGAAGCGCTCGCCAACTCCGACTCGCCGACCAACCTCGCCTGGCAGATCAACAACGGCCGCGGGCTGGCCAACGCCGGCGAGCTTGCCCCGGACATCACCCAGCCGATCCCCGCGCCACCCGAGCGCAAGTCGGCGCTCGGCGCATCACCCAAGGTGCCGGCCCGGGTAGAGGGCGCGGACCTGGGCAGCTTCAAGTTCAACATGGACGTGGTCTAATCCGGGGATGAATGCCGCGTCCATTGGTCTGGAACCCCACGCTGCGGGTCGCGCTGTCAGTGCATCCACGAGTTCTCACCGCGCCGCCGATGACGCCGCCGACCCTGCGCTTGCGCTGTCGCGCACGCTGATCGGCCTGCCCTCGGTCACCCCGGACGATCAGGGCTGCCAGGCGCTGATCGCGCAACGCCTCGCCGCCTGCGGATTCGTGATCGAGCCGCTGGTCAGTGGCAGTGTGACCAACCTCTGGGCGCGTCGCGGCACCGCAGCGCCGCTGTTCTGCTTTGCCGGCCACACCGATGTCGTGCCGACCGGGCCGGTCGATCGCTGGATCACGCCGCCGTTCGTGGCGACCGAGGTCGACGGCGAGCTGGCCGGCCGCGGGGCGTCCGACATGAAGTGTGCGATCGCCGCGATGGTGGTGGCCACCGAACGCTTCGTCGCGCGCCAGCCGGCCCATGCCGGCTCGATCGCCTTTCTGCTCACCTCGGACGAGGAAGGCCCGGCCACCGACGGCACGGTGCAGGTGGTCGAGCGCCTGCGCGCGCGCGGCGAGCGGATCGACATGTGCGTGATCGGCGAACCGACCTCGGTCGAGCGGGTCGGCGACATGCTGAAGAACGGGCGGCGCGGCTCGCTGTCCGGCCGACTGGTGGTCAACGGCCGGCAGGGCCATATCGCCTATCCGCACCTGGCGAAGAACCCGATCCACCTGGTGGCCCCGGCCCTGGCCGAGCTGGCCGCGATCGAATGGGACCAGGGCAACGAGGATTTCCAGCCCACCGCCTGGCAGGTCTCGAACCTGCATGCGGGCACTGGCGCCGGCAACATCATCCCGGGCCATGCCGAGGTGATGTTCAACTTCCGCTTCGCGCCGTCGAGCAGCGCAGCTTCGCTCAAGCAGCGCCTGGAAGCCGTGCTCGCCCGCCATGGTCTTGATTACCAGCTCGACTGGACGCTCGGCGCCGAGCCGTTTCACACCGGACGCGGCCGCCTGGTCGAGACCGCGATCGAGGCGATCGCCAGCGTCACCGGAGTCACGCCGGACGTGTCGACCACTGGCGGCACGTCGGACGGCCGCTTCATCAAGGACATCTGCGGCGAGCTGATCGAGTTCGGCGCACGCAACCTGACCGCGCATGCCATCGACGAGCGGGTATCGATCGACACGCCGGCCGTACTGGCGAAGGTGTATGAACGCATGCTCGACCGCTTGCTCACGGCTCGATGATGGCAAAAGGGGCCAGGCTCCTTTGCCGGCAAAAGGGGCCAGGCTCCTTTGCCGCCTGAAAAGGGGCCAGGCTCCTTTTGCCGCTTTTCGAGAATCGAGCCTGGCCCCTTTTGCCGCTTTTTCCGGCGCCTCGATGTGTTTCTCTACCCTCTACCTCCGCCGACTCGAGGAGTGACAATGGATCAGCCAGAAGCAACCCCGCTCCCCATCGATGAGCGCTACCTCGTCCGTGATCTCGCCACACTGCTCTCCCACTACGGCGAGTCACCGCCACAGGCGATCGCCAAGGAGCTCGGCTACATCCACACGCACTATCGCAAGTTCATCGAAGCCGCCCCGTTCGTGGCACTGGCCACCTGCGGTCCGAACGGTATGGACTGCACGCCGCGCGGGGACATGCCCGGCTTCGTGCACGTGGTGGACGCGCACACGGTGATGATGCCCGACCGGCGTGGCAACAACCGCGTCGATTCGCTGCGCAACCTGGTGGTCGATCCGCGCCTTGCCCTGCTGTTCCTGATTCCGGGCGTGGGCGAAGCGATGCGCATCAACGGGCGCGGCGTCATCTCGGTCGACCCGGCGCTGCTCGAGCGGTTCTCGGTCGATGACAAGCCGCCCCGATCGGTGCTGATCGTCACCGTCGACGCGATCTACTACCAGTGCACCAAGGCGCTGTTGCGCTCGAAGCTGTGGGACCCGGCGACGCAGATCCCGCGCAGCCAGCTGCCCAGCACCGGCACCATGCTCGCCGCCATCAGCCAGGGTGAGATCGATGGCGTCACCTACGACCGGGAACTGCCGGCACGCGCCCGGGCGCAGATGTATTGAGCGCGACACCCGCGCCGCACTGCCAGCCGATGGCTATCGCGACCCGGCCTGGGGCAGCGCGGTGACCGGCTCTGCCTCGCGCAGCATCTTCACGCAGGCGGTACACGAACTGCTCACGGTGCGCGATTTCCTGCGCTTCGCAGTGACCCAGTTCGAGCGCCATGACCTGTGCTTCGGTCATGGCACCACCAGCGCCTTGGACGAGGCGGTGTACCTGACCCTGCATGCCCTCGCCCTGCCCCGCGACAATCTGGAGCCGTTCCTGGACGCGCGCCTGCTGGCGAGCGAACGCGCTGCACTGACCGCACTGTATCGCCGGCGCATCGAGGAACGCATCCCCTCGGCCTACCTCACCGGCGAGGCCTGGCTGGGCGAGCTTCGCTTCAGGGTCGACCCGCGGGTGATCGTGCCGCGCTCGTATATCGCGGAAGTGCTGCGTGACGATCTCGCGCCGCTGGGCATCGACGAGTCGGCAGTGCACCGGGTGCTCGACCTGTGCACCGGCTCGGGATGCCTCGCCATCCTGGCCGCGCTGCGCTTCGAAGACGCCACGGTCGATGCGGTGGAACTCAGTCGCGATGCGCTGGCGGTCGCCCGCGCCAACGTCGCCGACTACGATCTCGGCGCGCGGCTCGAGCTGTTCGAAGGCGACCTCTACGCGCCGCTCGCCTCGCACGGAAAAGCGCGCTACGACCTGATCATCACCAACCCGCCCTATGTCGACGCCACCGCGATGTCGGCGCTGCCGGCCGAGTACCGGCATGAGCCGGTGGGCGCACTGGCTGGTGGCAGCGACGGTCTGGATATCGTGCGCCGCCTGCTGGCGCACGCCGCTGCCCACCTGACCGATTCCGGCGCGCTGCTGATGGAGGTCGGCAACAGCCGCGAGGCGCTGGAAGCCGCCTTCCCCCGCGTCCCGTTCACCTGGATCGAGACGAGCGCCCAGGTGTCTTCGGTCTGCGTGCTGAGCCGCGCGGACCTGCTGGCGGTGGCCGCCCCGGCTTCGCGCCCGCGCGCGACCAGGGCAGTGAAGCGCCCTCAGGCCGGACGTTCACGGCAGCCTTCGAAGACCGCCGGCCGGAAGTAGGTCCGGACCCTGGCGCGGCCGACCGGGACGCCCCGCGCCCTTTCGCCGGCGAGGGCCGCTTCTTGCGCACTGGCCGGCCGGCGGGCACGGCAAGCGGTGGCAGCGCGTCACGCGCGCGTCCACGAGGCGAACGCTCCTCGGGTGCGGTCGTGATCCTCACCTGCCCGGTGCCCGCCTGCGCGCGCGCCTCGATCGCCTGCACTTCGACGTCGGAGAGGGCGAGGTACTGCCCACGCTTGAGCCGCGACGGTAATTCGATCGGACCGAAGCGCACCCGCATCAGGCGGCTCACGGTCAACCGGCAGGCTTCGAACAGCCGGCGCACCAGCCGGTTGCGGCCTTCGGTGACCACCACCCGGTACCAGCGGTTGGCGCCGTCGCCCCCACCGTCATGGATCGACTCGAAGCGGGCCAGACCGTCGGCGAGCATGATGCCGGCGGTCAACTGTTCCGCCTGCACCTGCGAGACTTCGCCCAGCACCCGCACCGCATACTCGCGATCCAGTCCGAAGCGCGGATGCATCAGCGTGTTGGCGAAATCGCCCGAGTCGGTGAAGATCAGCAGACCGCTGGTGTTGTAGTCCAGCCGCCCGATCGACAGCCACTTGCCGTTGCGCAGCCGGGGCAGCGCATCGAACACCGAAGCGCGTCCGCCCGGGTCGTCATGACTGACGATCTCGCCCTCGGGCTTGTGATAGAGCAGCACCTTGGGCAGGGTCTCGGCGACCCGCGAGCGGATGCGCCTGCCATCGATCGCAATGGTGTCGCCGGGCCGCTCGCCCGCGCCCAAGGACACCCGCACGCCGATGGTCGCTGGCAGGCCGTTGACCGTCACTGCGCCGCGGCCGATCAGTTCTTCCATGGCGCGGCGCGAGCCGACGCCGGCATCGGCGAGGACCTTCTGCAGCTTGTGGGTGGGGGGGGTCGGTAGTGGTGCAGACCCGCGGGCGAAATCCGGAGGCAGAAACGCGGGCGCATGGCCCTCACCTCTGGCTGGCGAGGCGCCGCGTGTCGCGCCGCGCCCCGGGTCCGCGCCTGCGCCTGGCCGTTGTCCGGGACGTTGCCCTGACCGTTGCCCTGGCGGCTGGCCGGAACGTGGCCCCGGCGGCTGGCCGGGGCGTGGCCCGGTACGCTGCCCCGGCGGACCTTGCCGCGACCGCGGCGCATCCTGCCCCGGCTCGGCCTGCGCCGCCCAGGCGCCCTCTGGCGGCCGGCGGTTCTGCGGTGGCCGAAACGGCGTCTTCGACTTGTTGCGGCGTGGGCCGGGTTTCGCAGCAGAGGCGGGGACAGACCCCATACGGGGTCTGTCCCCTGGCGCGCCGGCGTTGGGTTCGGGTCTGAATCCGGGGCGTGGCCCTGACCGTGGCGCGGACTGCGGTACCGGTGCAGAGACAGGGACAGACCCCATGCGGGGTCTGGCCCCTGGCGCATTCCCTCGCGCAGCGCCTCGTGCATCCGCTGGCGCATCCCCTCGCGCATCCGCTCGCAAAGAGCGTCCCCCCGC
>JBBRCD010000122.1:0-12470 GCA_038205245.1 Burkholderiales bacterium | reverse complement strand
GCCTCGACACCTCGCGCGCGCAGCCCATAGTCCAGGTTTGCGCGCACGGTGGTAGAAAACAGGTACGGATGCGCCGGCACATACTGTAGCGCGCTGCGCACCTGCCGGGCGACGGCTGCATCCCCCACAGACATCCCATCTGGACCGAGCCTCGCGCGAGCAGGTCATCGCGCTGATCGCCGAGCTTTGCGCGGCCGACACCGCGGTTCTGATCGCAGCGCATGACCGCGAATTGATCGAGATGGCGGGCGCGCGCAGGCTGCATCTGGCCTCGGGGCGGGTGCGGTCGGTGGTGTGAGGTTGGTGGCGTCAGACTGGTGGTGTGAAACCAGTGGTGTGATCACGGGCGGGGCCGCGGCAAAGCGCTGGTTGAGTACACTCCAACCATGGACGTCCTGGGTTTCGCCGGCTATTCCGGCAGCGGCAAGACCACGCTGATCGAACGGCTGCTGCCGCGGCTGGTGGCGAGCGGGCGGCAGGTCTCGCTGATCAAGCACGCCCATCATGCGTTCGATGTCGATCGTCCCGGCAAGGACTCCTGGCGCCATCGCGAGGCCGGTTGCACCGAGGTGCTGGTTGCTTCGGCCAAGCGCTGGGCGCTGATGCACGAACTGCGCGGCAGTGCCGAGCCGTCACTGGACCAGCATCTGGCCCGGCTTTCGCCGTGCGACCTGGTGCTGGTCGAGGGCTGGAAGCATGCCGCCATTGCGAAGCTTGAAGTACATCGGGCCGAGGTCGGAGCCCCGTTGCTTGCGCCTGCCGATCCCAATGTGATCGCCATCGTGACTGACTTACCGGACCTGCCAGTCAGGGTGCCCTGTATGCCGATCGACGATATCGAGGCAATCTTCCAGTTCGTCGCGAGGCGCTTTCCGCTTGCGGCTGGGCGGTAGCGCCGGTCGGCGCCCAGGAGACTGATCCCGCATGGGGTCTGCCGCCCCTCCGCCGCAGCCGCGCAGCGCCGTAATGGGCCATCGCGCCCGCCTGATCGGTCGGGCAGAGCCACACGCCACTGATCCTTCCGGCCCGGCGGTATCATCGCGGCATGGCCACCATCGACCTTCTTTATTTCGCCCGACTGCGCGAGTCGCTCGGGCTGGAGCGCGAGCGTCTGGTGCTGCCCGAGGCGGTGTCGACCGCGGGCGCACTGCGCCTGTTCTTGTCCGGCCGGGGCGAGACCTGGGCCCGCGAGCTCGATCCGAACAAGGTGATCCGCATGGCGGTGAACCAGGATCTCGCCGACCCCGGCCAGGTGCTCGCCGACGGCGACGAAGTCGCGCTGTTCCCGCCAGTGACCGGGGGCTGAGCGATGCCGGTGCGGGTACAGACCGAGGACTTCGACATCTCCGCCGAGATCGCGCTGCTTCGTGCCGGCAATGCCTCGGTCGGCGCGGTGGCGAGCTTCATCGGCGTGATGCGTGACTTCAACGACGGCAGCGGGGTGAGCGAACTCACCCTCGAGCACTACCCGGGCATGACCGAGAGGGCACTGGAAGCGATCGTGGCCGAGGCGCATTCTCGATGGCAGCTGATCGACACACTGATCGTGCACCGGGTCGGACCGATGACCCCAACCGACCAGATCGTGCTGGTGGTGACCCTGAGCAGTCACCGGGAGCAGGCGCTCGCCGCCTGCGCCTTCGTGATGGACTACCTGAAGACCCGGGCCCCGTTCTGGAAGAAAGAGCGCACCGGCCAGGGCGAGCGTTGGGTCGAGCCGCGCACGACCGACGATGAGGCCGCCGGCCGCTGGCGCGCCGGAGGCCCGGCTTGAATCCGTCCGGCTTGCTCGCGGTCGGGGTCGGTGCTGCGCTCGGTGCCTGGCTGCGCTGGGGCTTCGGACACTGGTTCAACCCGGTGTTCTCGCAGATTCCACTGGGCACGCTGGTGGCCAACCTGACTGGCGGCTTTCTGATCGGCGTAGTGGCTGAGTTGATCGGACGTCATGCCGGTCTGCCGCCTGAGCTGCGCCTGTTTCTCATTACCGGTTTTCTCGGCGGGTTGACCACCTTCTCCACCTTCTCTGCCGAGGCGGTGGCGTTGCTCGAGCGTGCCCAGTATGGTTGGGCCGGTGCGCTCATCGCGTTGCACGTCGTCGGCTCGGTGTCTGCAACCATCGCCGGCATTGCCTGGGTGCGGGCGATCCACTGATGCACGAGTCGATCACGCCCTGGCTCGGTCACGAGTTCGTTGCGCTCAGCGCCGAAGGCGATCCGGCCGGAAGCGTCGCCGAAGAAACTGCCGGGCTGCTCGCGCACATGGATGCCCAGCTTCACCTGAGCGGCCTGTCGCTCGCCGACACGGTACGCACCCGCCTCTGGGCGCGCGACATGAACGTATGGGCGGACGCCGTCGAGGTGCGCGCGCGGGTATTGTGCGGTGCAGCCCGCTCGGCGAGTTCCAGCCATATCCGTCCCTCGCGTTTCGCCTCGGGCGCGCGGGTGGCACTCGACCTGGTGGCGATGCGCCCGAACGATGCGTCGTCCCGAAAGACCTGTGTCGAGTACGAGCCGGCGACGATCGTGCTGCGCCATCTGGTGCGCGAAGGCGTGCTGTTCATCTCGGGCAATACGGTTGTCCTGCCGACCTTCGAGCAGCAGTTGCCGGTGATCGTCTCGCGTATCGGGGAGACGCTTGCGCTGACCGGGTCGTCCTGGAGCCGGGTGGCGCGCGCCTCGTTCTTCCTGCACGAGAGTCAGGACATGGCACATCTGCGCGCCGCGTTCCGGCGGCTGGTGCCGGTCGAGGTCACTGGTTGTGAATATGCATGGGTCAGCACCCGCCAGGGCAAGCTGATCGAGATCGAAGTGACTGCGGAGGTATGATTTTGAAGGCAAGCCGAAAATTGCGGTGGTCGGGTATCGGGTCGGCCGCTGCTGTCCGAAACGCTGTGTTCGACACAGCGTTGGGCAATGCGTTCGGCAACGTGTTCGGCAATGTGTCCGTCGCAGCCGCCGTGCTGCTCGCTCTGATGCTGGGATCTGCCAGCGTGTCCGCCCAGCCCGACTTTCCAAACCGTCCGGTGCGCATGGTGGTGCCCCAGGCCGCCGGCGCCAGCATCGACATCGCTGCCCGCATCCTGGCCCAGCGCATGCAGGACGGGTTGGGTCAGCCGGTGGTGATCGAGAACCGCCCGGGCGCGAATGCGATCATCGGCATGGAGTTGGTTGCCAAGTCGAAGGCGGACGGCTATACCTTGGTGATCGCGCCGCCCTCGGCTATCGCGATCAATCCGCTGGTGTTCAAACAACTGCCCTATGACACCCTGCGAGACTTCGCCCCGGTGTCGCAGGTGACCGCCATCACCTTCGTGGTGGTGGTCAATTCGGCGCTGCCGGTGCAGAACCTCAAGGACCTGGCGGCACTCGCCCGGCGGCGCCCAGGCGATGTTGCGTTCGGGTCAGCGGGTGTGGCCAACATGAACCATCTGTCGGGGGAACTGTTCAGCCAGTTGAACACGGTGAAGATGCTGCATGTGCCGTACAAGGGCGAGACGCCGGCGGTGACCGAACTGATCGCCGGCAACAATGCGGTGATGTTCACCACGCTGCCCTCGGTGCTGCCGTTCATCCGCAGCGGCAAGCTGCGCGCGATCGCGGTGCTCGGCCCGCAGCGCTCACCGGTGCTGCCCGAGGTGCCCACCGCCGCCGAGTCCGGCATGGCCGGCATCGGCAGTTCCGGCTGGACCGGATTGCTGGCCCCGGCCGGGACGGCGCCCGAGATCGTCCAGCGGCTTTATCGCGAAGTCGCGCGGGTGGTGAAACTACCCGATGTTGCCGAAGGTCTGGCCAAGCAGGGCGCCGATCCGGTGGGCAGCACGCCAGAGCAGTTCACTGCGTTCATCAAGTCCGAGATCGCCAAGTGGAGCAAGGTGGTGAAACAGTCCGGCATCGAGCTCACGCCGTGATAGCGTTCGGAGCGGCATAGCGATGTCGATGTTCCATGACGCACTGCGGATCATCGTGTCGCCGCCACCGCCACCGTCACCGGCCACCGGCGCGCAGACCCCGGCGGCACACCGTCTCGACGTGCTGTTCCGCACGATGGCGACCACCGATGACGCCCTTGCCGCTGGCGAGACCGAGGATCTGATCTGGGCGTTGTGGACCTCGCATGGCGATGCCGAGGCCGAGGCCACTCTGGACCGTGCCATTCACCATATCGCGGCGCGCGAGTTCGAGCCGGCCGAGGTGCTGCTCGATGCGCTGCTCGCGCTACAGCCAGGGTATGCCGAGGCCTGGAACAAGCGCGCCACGCTGTACTTCCTGATGCGACGCGATCCGGAAAGCATCAGTGACATCGTGCGCACGCTGGCCCTAGAGCCGCGCCATTTCGGTGCGATCTGCGGCTTTGCGCAGATCTGCCTGCGTCACGGTCAGCGTGCCGAGGCGCTCGCCGCGTTCGAGTCAGCGCTGCTGATCAATCCGCACATGGCTGGTCCGCAGGCGGCGGTGAAGGCGCTGAACGCCGAGTTCAGGTCGAGCTCGCACTGAGCGGGCGCGGCAACGGGACAGACCCCGAGGGTCTGGCCACGTTTCAGGCGGTGCTTCGGTGGCGGCAAGGGGACAGACCCCAAGGGTCTGGCCCCGTTTCAAGGGGTGCTGCGGCATCCTCCGGGACGTGCCGGAGCAGCCAGGGGACGGAACCTCAGGGTCTGTCCCCGCTTCAAGGGGTGCTACGGCATCCTCCGGTCCGGGTCGTACCGGCCAGGGGACGGACCCTCAGGGTCTGTCCCCGTTCCTGCACCGGACGCATACTGCGCAAGCAGTCCCCGCGCCCGCAGCGCCACCTCGGAGGCGGTGAGGCCTGGCACGCCGCCGGGTACACCATTCGCCCGGGACAGCGCATCCGCGGCGGCACCATGCAGGGTGACGCCACCGATCAGCGCCCGCTCGCTGTCCAGCCCCTGCGCCAGCAGGCCAGCGATGATGCCGGTCAAAGTATCTCCCATACCTGCCGAGGCCATGCCCGGATTGCCGGTGCGGTGAATGTACCAGCGCTCGCCGCCAGCGCTCGCGCTGACGCTGCCGGCGCCCTTGAGTACGACGGCGCAACCCAGCTCGGAAGCCAGACGGCGGGCCGCGCCGACCCGGTCGGCCTGTACCTCAGGGGTGTCGATCGCCAGCAGCCGCGCCGCCTCTGCCGGGTGCGGCGTGAGCAGGGTCGGTGCAGTACGCGTGATCAGTGCAGCCTTCAACCCGCCGTCGGCCGCAATCATGTTGAGGGCATCGGCATCCAGCACCATCGGCAAGCTGTTGCCCAGAGCCCAGCCAAGCGCGGCATACGACTCCGGCGTGTCGCCCAGACCTGGGCCGACGGCGAGAGTGGTGAGCGAATCCAGCCGCGGCAGCTCATGCCAGCGGCGAAGCATCAGTTCTGGCTGCAGCGGATCCCAGGTCGGACCCTGTTCGTCGATCAGACCGACACTCACCCGCCCGGCACCGATCAGCAGCGCGGCCCGGGCGGCGAGCAATGCTGCGCCGACCATGCCAGGGGCCCCGCCGAGCACGCCGACGCTGCCATAGCTGCCCTTGTGGGTGTTGCGCCGGCGCGCTGGCAGCAGGCCATGCAGTGCCTGTTCATCCAGCGCGCCGCCGCTGGCTGGATGAAGGCGTGCTGCATGCACATCGAGTGTGGCGAGTTCGACGACGCCGCAACAGTCCGGCCCGTCCGCGGTGAACAGGCCGGGCTTCAATGCGAGGAAGGTCAGGGTGCGGGTGGCCCGCACCGCGCAGCCATGCAGGTTGCCGGTATCGGCATCCAGACCGCTGGGCAGGTCGAGCGACAGCACTGGCGTCTCGAGCGCGCCGATCCGGCTGATCAACTGCGCGAACTTCTCGCCGAGAGGACGGCTCAGGCCGAGTCCGAACAAACCGTCGATCACCAGGTTCCAACGCTGACCTGCGGGAATATCGGCGAGGGTAATGCCCCCGGCAGCCTTCCATGCGGCAAGCGCCTGCGTGGCATCGGGTGGCAGCCGGGTCGCCGGGCGCGACCGGTCCTGCGACCGGGCCAGCGACCGGTCCTGCGATCGGTCCTCCGATCGTTCGCTGTCGATCGCGAGTACCAGGTCCACCCGGTAGAACCAGACGCGAAGCCAGCGTGCCGCCACCAGCGCATCGCCGCCATTGTTGCCCGGCCCCGCGATCACCAGCACCCGGGTGCCGCGGTTGCCCAGCATCTCGCGCGCGCATCCGGCCGCGGCCAGCCCGGCGCGTTCCATCAGCGGAAGACTGCCGTCGCGGACCACCTCGGCCGTGGCCAGGCGTTCGACCTCGCGCAGGTCGGCGGTGGTGTACAGCGGTGTCTGTAGCATCGGTGTCTCGACCAGTTGAGCCCGCCGATTGTAGTCCCGCGTCCAACACCTGTGAGGCTGGCCCGCACCAGCGACGCGCAGGACATCCTCTGCGACGCGCAAACGCCACGCGCTGACGTCGCGCCCAGACTTTACGCCCAGACTTTACGCCCAGACGTCGCGCCCAGACTTTGCGCCCAGCCGCCAGACGCGGGGCGCGAGTGTCGAGCCGGTATAATCGAGCTTTAATCCTGGCGCCTGCCGCACCTCCGCTTTCGATGACGCAGATTCTCAGGTTGCGCGGTAACGATGCCGTCTCCGGGTTCCGCCTGCGCAAGCTGCTGGAGGCGATCCGGCAGCACACGCTCGACATCGTCGGCATGCGGGCGACCTTCTGGCATTTCGTGCAGGTCGAACGGGCACTCGAACCGGTAGAACTGGCGCGCATGAAGGCGGTGCTGCAGCCCGGGGCGAGCGAGGCGGCGCAGCCGGAAGCCGAATCGCGCATCGACCTGCTGGTGGTGCCGCGCCTGGGTACGCTATCACCCTGGGCGTCCAAGGCCACCGATATCCTGCGCCACTGCGGACTACCGGCGGTGCAGCGGATCGAGCGCGGCTGTGCCTGGCAACTCGAGCGCAGCGACGGTGCCCGACCTGCTGCGGCCGAGCGTGCTGCGGCTGCGATGCATCTTCACGACCGAATGACTGAGTCGGTGCTGGACACGCTGGAGGCAGCTGACCGCCTGTTCGACGAGTCGGCACCGGCACCGCTCGCCTGTATCGACCTGATCGGCGGCGGCCGCGCTGCGCTGGAAATCGCCAACCGTGACCTGGGTCTGGCGTTATCCATTGACGAGATCGACTATCTGCTGGAGGCCTTCGCCCGACTCGGCCGCAACCCGTCCGATGTCGAGCTGATGATGTTCGCCCAGGCGAACTCGGAGCACTGCCGCCACAAGATCTTCAACGCCGCCTGGAACATCGACGGCGAGGCGCGCAGCGAATCGCTGTTCGGCATGATCCGCCATACCCACGCGACCAGTCCGGAGGGCACGGTGGTAGCGTACTCGGACAACTCGTCGGTGATCGAAGGCGGCGTCACCGAGCGCCTGCTGCCGTCCGGCGATGGCAACGCCTACGCTTGGCGTACCGAGCTGACCCATATCCTGATGAAGGTCGAGACCCACAACCATCCGACGGCGATCTCGCCGTTCGCCGGGGCTGCGACCGGGTCGGGTGGCGAGATCCGGGATGAGGCCGCGACCGGCCGCGGTGCGCGGGCCAAGGCCGGGCTGTGCGGGTTCAGCGTGTCTGACCTGCGCATTCCGGGTCATCTTCGTCCGTGGGAGTCTGACGGGCAGCGCCAGGGGCAGCGGCACGAGCAGCGAGGTGGGCAGCAGGGTGGCCAGCGGGGTGGCCAAGAGATCGGCGTCGACGGTTACGGCAAGCCGGCGCGCATCGACGACGCCTGCCGGATCATGCTGGAAGGCCCGATCGGTGCCGCGGCCTTCAATAACGAGTTCGGTCGGCCCAACCTGTGCGGCTACTTCCGCAGCTTCGAGGTCGACTTCGATGGCGAGCGGCGCGGCTATCACAAGCCGATCATGCTCGCCGGCGGGCTGGGCAGCATTCCGGCCGCCGGATCGCTGAAGGCAGCTATTCCGGAGGGTGCGCCGCTGCTGCAGCTCGGCGGGCCGGGCATGCTGATCGGCCTGGGGGGCGGGGCGGCTTCCAGCGTCGACACCGGGCGCAACACCGCCGATCTTGATTTCGATTCTGTTCAGCGCGGCAATCCCGAGATGCAGCGCCGTGCGCAGGAAGTGATCGATCGGTGCTGGGCGCTGGGCGAGGACAATCCGATCCTGTCGATCCATGATGTCGGTGCTGGTGGCCTGTCCAACGCGTTGCCAGAACTTGCTCACGGGGCCGAACGCGGAGCCCGCTTCGACCTGCGCGCGATACCGGTCGAGGCGCGCGGCATGTCGCCGATGCAGATATGGAGCAACGAGTCGCAGGAGCGCTATGTGATGGCGCTCGATCCGGCGCGGCTCGAGGTGTTTCGCGCGATCGCGGCGCGTGAACGCTGTCCGTTCTCGGTGCTCGGCGTGGCCACCGACGCACCTCAACTGGTGGTCGAGGACGCGGTGTTCGCCAATCGTCCGGTCGACATGCCGATGGAGGTGCTGCTCGGCACGCCACCGAAGATGCTGCGCGAGGTGAAGCGGCTGGCGCGCACGTCCGCTCCACTAGAGCTCGATACGATCGATCTGCGCGAGGCAGTGCATCGGGTGCTGCGGCTGCCGGGTGTGGGCGACAAGTCGTTCCTGATCACCATCGGCGACCGCAGCGTGGGCGGGCTGACTGCGCGCGACCAGATGGTCGGTCGATGGCAGGTGCCGGTTGCCGACTGTGCCGTGACCCTGTCCGGTTTTCGCGGCCACACTGGCGAGGCGATGGCGATCGGCGAACGCACACCGATCGCCCTGCTCGATGCGCCGGCGTCAGGCCGGATGGCGGTCGGCGAAGCAATCACCAATATTGCCGCCGCGCCGATCGGGCGGCTGGGTGAGGTCAAGCTGTCCTGCAACTGGATGGCGGCAGCCGGTCACCCGGGCGAGGACGCGGCGTTGTTCGACACCGTGTATGCGGTGGCCATGGAACTGTGCCCCGCACTGGGCATCTCGATTCCGGTGGGCAAGGATTCGCTGTCGATGAAGACGGTCTGGCGCGAGCCGGGTGCTATGCCTGGCGCGGTGCCTGGCGAAACTGCAGAGCGCGCCGTCATCTCGCCAGTGTCGCTGATCGTCTCGGCGTTCGCCCCGGTGTCCGACGTACGCTTGACCTCGACGCCGGAGTTGCGCACCGATGCTGGCGACACCTGCCTGCTCCTGGTCGATCTTGGCCAGGGCCAGGCACGGCTTGGGGGCTCGGCGCTGGCGCAGGTGTACTCACAGATCGGTGACCGCGCGCCGGACCTGGATCGCGCTGCCGACCTCGGCGGGTTCTTCCAGGCGATCCAGCAACTGCGCGTGGACGGGTTGCTGCTGGCGTATCACGACCGGTCCGATGGCGGCTTGCTGGCCACGGTGGCCGAGATGATGTTTGCCGGTGGCGTGGGCGTGGATATGGAACTGTCCCCCATCGTCGCCGACCCGGTCGCATCCGCGGGGGTCGCGTCTCATGTGGCGCTGCTGTTCAACGAGGAGTTGGGTGCGGTGCTGCAGGTATGCAGCGAAGACCTCAAGCGTGTGCGTGCGGTGTTCGAAGCCGTCGGCCTGGATGGATGTGTCCATCGTATCGGCCAGCCGAACGCAGTCGACCGGTTGCGGGTGCAGATTGCCGGGCGCCTGTGCCTGGACGAGCCGCGCAGCGCATTGCGCACGTCATGGTCGGAGACCAGCTGGCTGCTGGCACGCATGCGCGACAATCCGGAGTGTGCTGACCAGTCGTATGAGCAGGCCTGCGATCCGGACGATCCCGGGCTGCATGCCCAACTCGGCTTCGACCCGACGGACCCGGTGCTCGGCCCCTGGGTGCATGCGGGCGTGCGCCCCCGTGTCGCGATCCTGCGCGAACAAGGCGTGAACGGACACAACGAGATGGCCGCCGCCTTCGACCGGGCAGGCTTCGCCGCGGTCGATGTGCACATGAGCGACATCATCGAGGGCCGGGTGTCGCTCGATGCCTTCAAGGGGCTGGCCGCCTGCGGCGGTTTCTCTTATGGCGATGTGCTTGGCGCGGGCGAGGGCTGGGCGAAGTCGATCCGCTTCAATGCGCGCGCGCTCGATCAGTTCAGTGCCTTCTTTGCCCGGCAGGACGCGTTCGCGCTTGGCGTCTGTAACGGCTGCCAGATGATGAGCGGGCTGGCCGATCTGATTCCGGGGGCGGCGCACTGGCCGCGGTTTGGTCGCAACCAGTCGGAGCAGTTCGAGGCGAGGCTGGTGCTGGTCGAGGTGCTGCCAACCAAATCGATCTTCTTCGCCGGTATGGCGGGCAGCCGCTTGCCGGTGGTGGTCTCGCACGGGGAAGGGCTGCCGAGCTTCGCTGACCGGCAGGCGGCGCTCGAGGCGGCATCGAGCGTGACCCTCCGGTTCGTGGACCACAGCGGCGCGCCGACCGAACGCTATCCGTGCAACCCGAATGGCGCGCCCGGCGGCGTGACCGGATTGACCAGCCTGGATGGCCGATTCAACATCCTGATGCCGCATCCGGAGCGGGTGTTTCGGGGCGCGCAGTTGTCCTGGCGTCCGCGCGAGTGGCTCGCCCACGGCGACGACAGCCCGTGGTTGCGCATGTTCCTCAATGCCCGGTCATGGTTGGGCTGATCGGCGCGATCGGGCGGCGCGATCGGTCGGCGTGATCGGTCGGCGGGATCGGGCCGCGGGAACGGATGGTGGAGTCGGGCGGCGGCAATGCGTGGTTTCAACGCGCAGATTGAACGCGTGGCTGGAACGATCGGTGGGATCAGGCAGAGACAGCAGCCGTGTTGGCTGCCTGACCGAGTCGCTGTCCGGCTGCGAATGCGGGGAGAACCCCGCGTGCTGCGTGCTACTTCGCGGGTACTGGAGCGGCGCTGCCCGGCGCGGGCAGCGCCAGCGGCGCGACTGGCGTGGTGGCCGGGTTGATGGTGATGCCACGCTTGCGCAGTTCCTCGACCACCAGTTTCGCGTTCTGGTTGCCGCCGTCTGCCAGACGCTGCGTTCCCGAAGCGATGGCATCGAGCTGTACCCGCAGCTTCTGTGACGCAGCGAAGGCCGTGGACTGGCTCGTGAGCAGGGTCTTGAGTGTGGAGCGCTCGCTCAGCAACTGCACCATCTGTGCGCCAGCCCAGAGCAGCAGCGCTGCACTGAGCAAGAGCAGGGGTACGAACGGTGTCGCGGCGCGGTTCGAGATCGTATCGTTCATCTGGATTCGCTCCTAGCGCCTGGCCGGCGCTGGCGTCGGCGCTGGCTTCTGGTCGATGGTGAAGGTGATACCGTTCGCGCTGAGCAGGCTGCGGATCTGATCATCGTTGGTCCGCGCAGCGAGTTCCGCCAATGCCCGGATCAGTTCCCGGTTAAGTACCTCGAGCTGCGTCGTGGTGGCGACGAACTGCTGCTGCTCGGAGAACTGCATCTGCATCGCCCGCGAGGTGCGCGACAGCATGACGTTGGCGACCACAACCACCAGAAAAATGGCTGCGGCAACGGTGAGGATGATGAACTCGATACGTTTCAACATGGCGTCCCGATCGTCCTGATTGCTGGTGACTCACTGCTGGTGCGCTTGTGCGCCAGGTCGGCACGGAGTGTACCCAAACCGCGACGGGTGAGCACAGGGCAAAAGTACCGTTGCGGCAAAGGGGACAGACCCTCAGGGTCTGTCCCCGGGGGGGTCTGGCCCCTTTACCGGATTGAGCCTGGGGACTGACCCTCAGGGTCTGTCCCCAATCAGCCGCACCCCGGGGACAGACCCTGAGGGTCTGTCCCCGATCAGTCCATCCGATCCGCCGCGCCCTGGGGCCAGACCCTTCGGGTCTGTCCCCCCATCAGGCTTCGATCAGGCCTGGATGGCCGCCTGCCGCCGCCGCCCCAGCCACCCGAACAGCCCCAGCCCGCCGAGCAGCAGCCAGGCGCTCGGGGGCAGCGGGATGACCGTGGTGCCGGTGCCATCGACGATGGTGCCGCTGAGCACCAGTTGCGCGTTGGTCGGCAGATCGAGGCCGAAGCCGTTGAACGAGAACCCGCTCAGGCTCACCGTCTGACTGAAAAAGCCCAGCGGGGCGCCGCCCGACAGGTCCACGAACAGCTCAGCCGTGCTTTGCTGCGCATCCAGCCCCGGGTTGGCCGTGCCCGGGCCGAACGGGTCGAAGCCCGAGAAGCTCAGGAACGAGGTGTCCGCCGCCCCGCTGAAGGTGCCCTTCAGGGTGTCCGACGGTGCCCCACCCGGGGCCCGGTTCCACGCCGCCAGCCGCGCGGTCAGGATGCCGCCCTGGTTCACGCTGCCGAAGTCGAGCCGGAACGTGTTGCCCGCACCCTCGCTGAAGCTGCCCGCGCCACCGCTCTGGCGGAACGCCGCCTGCGCGAGGTTGTTCACCTGCCCGGTCAACGCCACCGTCGCGCTGCCGGTCACATCGACCAGATCCGGATTCTGGCTCGCGGTCGACACGGTGGCACTGCCGCTGAAGTTGCCGGCC
>JBBRCD010000121.1:0-12581 GCA_038205245.1 Burkholderiales bacterium | reverse complement strand
AGTCGCAGGTCGATGGGCTGGTCGACAGCCTGCCTGAGAGCGCGCTCGAGCTCTACCGCTTCTGGCATGGGGCGGGTGACGAGGGCAGCAAGGCGTCCGCGGTGCGCAAGCCGCCGAAGCTCAAGCCAGGCGACCCGTGTCCCTGCTGCAGCGGACGCACATTCTCGCTCTGCTGTGGTGCCAGCAACTCGCTGAACTGAGCGAGGCCGGGATGTCGCCCCCCTTGATCGTCATGCCTTGAACGCCACGCTGACGGTTTTCGGCGTCCCGGTCGACTTCATCCTGTTCGCTGCCACCCTGCTCGGCGTGGCGCTGTTCCATGCCCACACGTTGAAGGTGGCGCTCACCGGGCTGGCTGTGATCACCGCCTACAAGGTCGGTTACGTCGGCTTCGAGCATGAGGCCGGATTGTCCGGTCTGGCCGCCCATCTGCGGGGCGAATGGGTGCTGCTCGCGAATCTGCTGTTGCTGCTGGTCGGATTTGCACTACTCGCGCGCTTTTTCGACGCCAGCCGGATTCCAGCTGTTCTGCCGCGCTTCCTGCCGGACGACTGGAAGGGTGGCTTCGTGCTGCTGGTGCTGATCTTCGTGCTGTCGAGCTTTCTGGACAACATCGCTGCGGCGATCATCGGCGGCACGGTCGCGGCCAACGTATTCAGCGGCCGGGTGCACATCGGCTATCTGGCAGCGATCGTCGGCGCGTCCAATGCCGGTGGCTCAGGCAGCGTGGTCGGCGACACCACCACCACCATGATGTGGATCGATGGTGTCGATCCGCTCGCTGTGTTGCCGGCTTATCTCGCCGCCAGCGTGGCGCTGATGGTGTTCGGCATTCCGGCGGCGCTGCAGCAGCATCGCCATCAGCCGATTCTCGCCGATGCGTTACCCGGCACACGGATCGACTGGATGTGCGTGGCGATCGTGATGGCGATCCTGGTGGCTGCGATCGGCACCAATGTGCTGGTCAACCTGTACCACCCCGATCTGGCGGATCAGGTGCCATCGATCGGACTGGCGGTCTGGGCGGCGATCGCGCTGGCCGCGCTGCTGCGCCGGCCCGACTGGGCGGTGGTACCGGAGGCGGCCAAGGGCGCACTGTTCCTGCTGTCGCTCGTACTGTGCGCGTCGATGATGCCGGTCGAACACCTGCCGGTGGCCAGTTGGCAGACTGCCCTCGGGCTGGGCTTCGTGTCTTCGGTGTTCGACAACATTCCGCTCACCAAGCTCGCGCTGGAGCAGGGCGGCTACGACTGGGGATTCGTCGCGTTCGCCGTCGGCTTTGGCGGATCGATGGTCTGGTTCGGCTCGACGGCGGGTGTGGCGTTGTCCAACCAGTTTGCAGAGACCCGCTCGGTGTTTTCCTGGATCCGTCATGGCTGGCATGTCGCGCTGGCGTATGTGGTGGGCTTTGCGGTGATGCTGGCGGTGCTGGGTTGGCATCCGCATGAGCCGCACAAGCGCAGTGCGGTGGAGATCAGGGCGCTGTGCTGCGCCGACGCGGGGCTCAAGCCGGCAGACCGCGCGCTACTGTCTTAGCAGGATCAGGCACCGACCGGGAACACGCTCCGCTCCTTATGTCTGTTATCAGACATGTAACGCCTGGGCGCAGGGCTGCTTGCGCGCCGCCTGAACGATTGCCCAAACAGCACGCCGGGTTTAAGTCACGGTAATATTCAATCGCAGGGGGTAAAAAGTAGCTTGCCAGGCAACATCGACTCCACTCCAAAAACAAACCTATCCAGGGGGGGGCGAAGGCAGGCAGGACCACCTGAACGCAGGCGACTCACGGTCGCAGTCCACAGCCGTGGTTGCACGCGCCCCAACCTGAGGAGGAGTGGAGCAGATGAGCAATCAGAATGAAAGCAAGCAGGCCCCGAAACGCCGCCGTTTTCTGACCACCGCCGCTGCCAGTGCGGCCGGTGCCGCCACGCTCGGTTTCCCGGCGATCGTGCGTGGCCAGGGGGCGCCGATCAACCTGCGGTTCCAGAGCACCTGGCCGACGAAGGACATCTTTCACGAGTACGCGCTCGACTTCGCCAAGCGGGTCAACGACATGTCTGCGGGACGCCTGCGTATCGAGGTACTGCCCGCAGGTGCGGTGGTCAAGGCGTTCGATCTGATCGACGCGGTGAACAAGGGCGTGCTCGACGGCGGCCATGGCGTATCCGCATATTGGTACGGCAAGAATTCCGCCTACTCCCTGTTCGGTACCGGCCCGTCGTTCGGCATGGATGCCAACATGCTGCTCGGCTGGGTTCACTATGGCGGCGGCCGCGAGCTCTACAACGAGCTGCAGCAGAAGGTGATGGGATTCGATGTCGAGGGCTTCCTGTACGGTCCGATGCCGACCCAGCCGCTGGGCTGGTTCAAACAGGTGGTACGCGGCCCGGAGGCGTTCAAAGGCCTCAAGTACCGTACCGTCGGCTTGGCGATCGACGTATTCAAGGAAATGGGGGCCTCGGTCGTGGCCTTGCCTGGCGGGGAGATCGTCGCCGGCCTGGACCGTGGACTGATCGATGCGGCCGAGTTCAACAATGCGTCCAGCGACCGGATACTCGGCTTCCCGGATGTGTCCAAGATCTGCATGCTGCAGAGCTATCACCAGCCGCTCGAGTGCTTCGAGATCCTGTTCAGCAAGAAGCGCTATGACACCCTGCCGGCCGATTTGCGCGATGTAATCTCCAACGCGGCCACCGCCTCCAGCGCGGACATGTCGTGGAAGGCGATGTCCCGGTATTCCCAGGACTACATCGAGATGCGCACCAAGCAGAATGTGCGCTTCTTCCGCACTCCGAACAGCGTGCTGCAGGCGCAGCTCAATGCCTGGGACAGGGTGGTCGAGGCCCGCTCGAAGGAAAACCCGCTGTTCGCGAAGATCCTCGCCTCGCAACGAGTCTGGGCCGAGCGGGTGGTCAACTGGGCGAACGACACCATCGTCCCCAATACGCTTGCCTACCAGCACTACTTCCTGCGTAAAGGCGGCACGCCCGCCAAGAGCTGAGCCCGGCAACCAGGACAGCAGGGCTGGCATGGCTGGCATGGCTTGCCGGATCGGCGAAACTGCATCATGCTTCTGATGGGTTCAACAGGACACCGCCCTGCGAAACTGCAGGGCGGTTTGCTTTTGGGGGAGCCCGGCATCTCGCTTGCAGGGGGTAGGCAATGAGGTTGCAGCAGTTCCTGTTCACCATAGACGGCATCAGCACCTGGACCGGCAAGACATGTGCCTGGCTGATGCTGGTGCTCACCGCCGTCGTCTGCTACGACGTGTTCATGCGCTATGTGATGAACGATCCGACCCTCTGGGCGTTCGATGTGAGCTATATGCTCTACGGCACGGTGTTCATGATGTGCGGTGCCTACACCCTCGCCCAGAACGGGCATGTGCGCGGTGACTTCCTGTACGGCTCGATGCGCCCGCGCACCCAGGCGTCGTTCGACCTGGTGCTCTACATCCTGTTCTTCATCCCGGGCATTCTTGCGCTCTGCTACGCGGGGGTGCTCTACGCGAACGAGTCCTGGACACTGCGCGAGCACTCGAGCCTCACCTCGGGCGGACCGCCGCTCTATCACTTCAAGACAGTGATCCCGATCGCCGGTGCCTTGGTGATGCTGCAGGGGCTGGCCGAGATCGTCCGCTGTGTGGTCTGCATCCGCACCGGGGTCTGGCCGGCGCGGCTGAAGGATGTCGAGGAGATCGACATCGTTGCCACCCAGCTGGAAGACAGCACCCTGGTCGGCGCGGCCGACCGGCAGCTGGCGATCGACAACTTGCACAAACTCGAGCGTATCGAGTCGCCCCAGCACAAGGGGGGCAACTGACCATGACCGATCCGATGCTGGGTCTGACCATGCTCGGCCTCATCGTGGTGATGATCATGATGGGGTTCCCCACCGCGTTCACGCTGATGGGGCTCGGGATGGTGTTCGGCTTTGTCGCCTATTTCGATCCGGCGGAAGCCTGGACGGCGAACCGTGCGTTCGACCTGATGGTCCAGCGCACCTACGGCGTGATGACCAATGACACCCTGCTGTCGGTGCCGCTGTTCGTGTTCATGGGCTACATCATCGAGCGCGCCGCACTGGTCGATCAGATGTTCCACAGCGTGCAGCTCGCGTTCCGCCGGCTGCCGGCGTCTCTCGCCGTGGCGACACTGCTGGTGTCCACCTTCTGGGGCATCGCCAGCGGCATCGTCGGCGCGGTGGTGGTGCTGATGGGCGTGATCGCGATGCGCCCGATGCTGGCCGCCGGCTATGACACCCGGATGGCGGCTGGCGTGATCACCGCCGGGGGCACGCTCGGCATCCTCATTCCGCCCAGCGTGATGCTGATCGTCTATGCCGCCGTGTCGGGCGTGTCGGTGGTCAAGCTCTATGCCGCGGCGATGGTGCCAGGGTTCCTGCTTGCCTTCCTCTACCTGGTCTATGTGATCGGCTGGGCGATCATCAATCCGAAAGTGGCGCCGAAGCTCGACCCCGCCCTGTCGACGATGCCGGTGCCGCCGCCGATCGCGCTGTTGCATGACGTGTACTCACGCAACGTGATCGTCGGTCTGGTCAAGGCCTTGCTCAGTCCGGCGCGCGCCACCCGTGCCGCCGCCCCAGAGGCGCGCTCGACCTATCGCAGCCTGCTCGGTAACCTCGGCGCGGCGCTGTTCCCGCTGGTGTTCAGCGCGGCGATCTTCGGCTCGGTCTACTGGTACGTCGTGGTCTATCAGCCAGCCAGCCAGGCGGCGCTCGCCGGTCCGGCGCCAAGCTCGACGAGCGGGCCAGCATTGGCAGCGCCCTTGGGCTCGGATCAGCTGCGCGAACTGGGCAGTGGCGCTACGCCGCTGGGCGGTGGGCTGAGCGAGCGCCGCGACGAGCCGCTTGAAGTGGGACAACCGGCCAGCGGCCTGGCCGAACGGCGGGACGAGCCGCTGGAAATGGGGCGGCCGGGGGCACTGGCCGAGAAGCGTGATGAGCCGGTCGAGATGGTCGGGGGAAGTGCGCCGGCGCCGGCCGCTTCGGCAGCGGACTTACCAAACGAGCTGGGCGCGCCCGACTCGCGCGCGGTTGCCGCTGCGGCGGACAGCTTCGACCCACCGCAGCAGTTCTTCGCCTCGTTCTGGGTTAGCGCGGCGGCGGTACTCGCCCTGATCCTGTTCTTCTACTGGCACATGACCCACGAGCATTTCGTCATCATGAAGCTGCTGGTCCGCTCGGTGATGCCGCTGGCGGTACTGACCGTGGTCGTGCTGGCGGTGATTCTCATGGGCATCACCACGGCGACCGAGTCCGCTGCAGTCGGCGTCGCCGGCGCGCTGCTGCTTGCGTTGTTTTCCCGCAAGTTCAGCCTGGCGCGGCTCAAGGAGTCGGTCTACCTCACCTCGAAGACCACCGCGATGGTGTGCTGGCTGTTCGTCGGCTCGGCGCTGTTCTCGGCGGTGTTCGCGGTGCATGGCGGCCAGCAGGTGATCGAGCACTGGGTGCTCAGCATGGATCTGTCGCCAACCCAGTTCATGCTGCTGTCGCAGGCGATCATCTTCTTCCTCGGCTGGCCGCTCGAGTGGACCGAGATCATCGTCATCTTCGTGCCGATCTTCATCCCGCTGCTGACCCACTTCAATATCGATCCGATCCTGTTCGGGGTGCTGGTGGCGGTGAACCTGCAGGCGGCGTTCCTGTCTCCACCGGTCGCGATGTCGGCGTTCTACCTGAAGGGCGTGTCACCGCCGCATGTCACGCTCAACCAGATCTTCGCCGGCATGATGCCGTACATGCTGATCATCATCTTCTGCATGGTGCTGATCTACATCTGGCCAGGGATGGTGCTATGGTTACCCAACTACCTGTATCGATAGATGAGTCGATAGCTGCATCGCCAGCTGCGTCGCCAGCTGCGTCGATAGCTGCGTCGGTGACCCGGCGCGGGCGGAACAATTGAAACCTAAAGTCATTGTGACCCGGGAAGTGTTCGCCGACGTGCTCGAAGCGTTGGGTGCGCGTGCCGAGGTGATCGACAACCAGGGCGACCGGCCGCTCTCGGCAGACGAACTTGCAGCGCGCGCGTCGGACGCTCAGGCGATCGTCTGCGCGCTCACCGACCGTATCGATAGTGCGCTGCTGGAGCGCTGTCCACAGCTCGAGGTGGTTTCCAACATCGCGGTGGGCTACAACAACATCGATCTGGCGGCCTGCACTGCGCGCGGGGTGATGGCGACCAACACCCCGGGCGTGCTCGACGAGACCACCGCCGATTTCGCCTGGACGTTGCTGCTGGGTGCCGCGCGGCGGATCACCGAAGCCGAGCGCTATCTGCGCGATGGCCAGTGGAAGGGCTGGCAGTTGAAGCAGCTGCTTGGTGCCGATGTGCATCATGCAACGCTGGGCATCATCGGCATGGGCCGCATCGGCCAGGCGATTGCGCGCCGTGCGCTCGGTTTCGAGATGCCGGTGCTCTACTGCAACCGCAGTCGGCTGCCGGAGGCGACCGAACAGCGCCTCAACGCGCGCTGGGTAGGGCAGGATGAGTTGCTCGCCCGCGCTGACTTCGTGGTGCTGATGGTGCCGTACTCGAGCGCCACCCATCACCTGATCGGTGCGGCCGAACTGGCGAAGATGAAGCCGGGCGCGATCCTGATCAATACCGCTCGTGGCGGCGTGGTCGATGATGCGGCCCTGATCGATGCGCTAGGGCGGCGGGTGATCGCCGCCGCTGGCCTGGATGTGTTCGAGGGCGAGCCGGTCTATGACGCGCGGTTCCTCGCGCTGGACAACGTGGTGCTGGCTCCACATATCGCCAGTTCGTCGGCGGCGACCCGGCGGGCGATGGCGATGCTGGCAGCCACCAATGCGCTGGCCGCGCTGGGCGGCGAACGACCGCCCAATTTGCTCAATTCGGATGTGATCGGTCGCTGAGTCGGGGTCGTTGGCATCGACGCGGTTGCAGGCCGCGTCGTGTGCCGCGGCATGAACCGCGCAGCGCCGACCGGTGGGCTTGCGGCCGCGACAGGGCGCTGACGTAATGCGCTTCCTGTGGAGTCCGATCGATGCAAAGACGCACCTTCCTTACCGCGCTGGCGGGTAGTCTGGCTGCTCCGCCCCGCTCTCGTGCGCCCAGCATGCCGGTCATGACATCAAGGCTGCACAGGCCATCCCGCATCACGACAGTCCTTACTCACACCTGTTCGACACGAACATCAAGGATCTGCCAGCAGCGGTCAACGGTCAATGAGATTCGCTTCACCGCCAGTTCTGCGCCGGCATGCGCGACCCGGGTCGCTGGATGCGAAGGCAGCACTGCGATACGCAAGCCCTTGGACCCGGTGAACCCGGGCTTGGGCAACTTCAGCCGGTAGGCCTGCGCATCGTTGCCGGTCGGGCCTTCGGTGGCCTTGAGCGCGAGTGCGAGATCGCCGGCCGAGCGTGCCAGCGGGCCGACGATGCCGGTCGCAGGCATTCGGGTCAGACCGGATCCCAGCTGAACACATCCTGCGAGCGCTCCAGTGGATAGAACCCGCCTGCCAGCGAGGGCATCGCGTGTTCTGCGATCGTCTCAGGGGTCCAACCTTCGGCGCGGTGCACGCTTTTGACCGGCCGGGGCTGGCTGATCAGGAACACTTCGTTGTTGCGCACCGCGAACACCTGTGCGTTCACCGCCTTGGCGGCGTCCGACAGCAGGTAGACCGCCAGCGGCGCGATCTTCGCCGGGGTCATCTGCTGCAGCTTGGCGACCCGCGCCTGCTGCTCCGGCGTATCGGTCGGAATCGAGGCGATCATCCGGCTCCAGGCGAACGGTGCTATGCAGTTCGAGCGCACATTGAACTTCTGCATGTCGAGCGCGATCGACTTCGACAGTGCGGTGAGCGCGAGCTTGGCCGCCGAGTAGTTGGCCTGGCCGAAGTTGCCGATCAGCCCCGAGGTCGAGGTCATGAACACATAGGCGCCGCTGCCCTGCTCACGGAACTGGTTGGCCGCCGCGCGCGCGACATGGTACGAGCCGTAGAGGTGCACCTTGATCACCGCATCGAACTCGACTTCGCTCATCTTGTGAAAGTAGCGGTCGCGCAGAATGCCAGCGTTGTTGATCACCCCGTCGATGCGACCGAACGCATTCATCGCGGAGGCTACGATGGCTTCCCCGCCCTTCGGATCGGCGACGCTGTCGGTATTGGGGACTGCCCGGCCGCCGGCGGCGACGATCTCGTCGACCACCTGTTGCGCCGGGCCCGCGCTCAGACCTTCTCCAGTGAGCGAGGCGCCGATGTCATTGACCACGACCTGTGCACCAGCCCGCGCGCAGGCGAGCGCCAGATCTCGCCCGATGCCGCCACCTGCGCCGGTGACCGCGACTACCTTGCCGTCAAGCATGCCCATGGGTGTTGCCTCCTGCTATGTCGATCGGCTACTTGCCGCCGGCACCGTTCTGGAACCAGACGGCGATTGTCGCGCGTTCGTCTTCGGTGATCTGGGTCAGGTTTCCCGGCGGCATCACCTTGGCCAGCACCACCTGCTGATGGATCTTCTGCGCCAGGGCGGTGATCCGCTCCGGCGTATCCAGCATGATGCCCCCGGGGGCTGCGGCGAAGCCGGGCTGGGTCGGTGTGGCCGCATGGCAGGACGCGCAGCGCAGCGCCATCACCTGCTGCACCTCGGCAAGCGAGGCGGTTTTGCCGGGAACTATTTCCGGCGGGCGCGGCATGATCAGGAAAGCCAGCACGATGACCATGGCCGCTGCGGCGGCGGGCAGCCAGGTGAGGGTCTGCCCGGCATGCATCCGGTTGAAGTAGTGCCGCACGACTGCACCGATCAGGAACACCGCAACCAGCACTGCCCAGGCCTGCGGATGCCCATAGGTCATCGGATAGTGGCCGGAGATCATGATGAAGACGACCGGCAGCGTCACATAGTTGTTGTGCACCGAGCGTTGCTTGCCCCAGCGGCCGTACTTCGGGTCGGGCGCCAGGCCGGCGGTCATCGCCTCGACCATCTTCTTCTGGCCCGGGATGATCACCATCGCCACATTTGCGACCATGATCGTGCCGATCATCACGCCGACCTGAAGGTAGGCGCCGCGGCCGCCGAAGATCTGGGCACAGCCCCAGGCGGTGAGCGCGATCAAGGCGAAGCCTACGGCAGCGAACCAGCCCTCATGCTTTCCGAGTGGCGAGCGGCAGAGCAGGTCGTAGACCACCCAGCCGGCGACGATCAGGCCGAGACTGAGCAGGATCGCAGTCGAGGGCGCGATATCGAGCACCGACCGGTCGACCAGCATGGTGTCGGCATGCACATAGTAGGCGACCACGAACAGCGCGAACCCGCTGATCCAGGTCCAGTAGGCCTCCCATTTGAACCAGTGCAGCCGGTCTGGCAACCGGTCCGGCGCGACCACATACTTCTGCTTGTGATAGAAGCCGCCACCGTGGATCGACCAGTTCTCGCCAAGCACCCCCTTCTTCGGCGGGTTGGGCGGGTCGAGCGTGTTGTCCAGCGCGACGAAGTAGAACGAGGCGCCGATCCAGACGATGCCGGCGATGACATGCAGCCAGCGCAGCAGCAGGCTGACCCAGTCGAGCAGATAAGCTTCCATTACAGACGGCCGCAAGAACGATGAGGGAATGGTACTAGCAAAAATCGTGCGCCAGTCGCGTCCGGGGTTGTCCCCGCGTTTTTGGCAGGGCGATTTCGTGTGCTGCCCGCCTGTGTTGCCGCCTGTGCAATCGCCTGTGCTGCGGCCTGCTGACCTGGCGAGGGGGTTTCGGGTAGGCTACGGGTACAAGAAAAGAAACCCGAGAAGAAACCCAATCTGGAGGAGGCAGCATGAACCGTCGCATTCTGGGTATTACCGGCGTATGGGCAATGATGGCCGTGTCGCTGGCATCGGTGGTGGACCTGGCGCTGGCCCAATCGTGGCCGACACGGCCGATCCGGCTGATGGTGCCGTTCGTCGCCGGCGGGTCATCCGATATCGTGGCGCGCGCAGTCGGCGTGCGTATGCAGGAGTCGCTCGGACAGACCGTGATCGTCGACAACCGGCCCGGGGCGAACGGCGCGATCGCCGCGCAGCTGCTGTCCAAGGCCAATCCCGATGGCTACACCTTCATGGTCGGCTCGATCGGCGTGTTCGCGATCAACGTCGCGCTGTTCAAGGATCTTTCTTACGACCCGTTGCGTGACTTCGACCTGCTCACGGTCGCGGTGCGCACACCGAATGTGCTGATCACCAGCCAGAAGGTGAGCGCGACCAGCGTGAAGGAACTGGTCGGCTTGCTGCAGAAGAACCCGGGCAAGCTCACCTTCGTGTCGTCCGGCACCGGCTCGTCCGATCACCTGTCGGCTGAGCTGTTCTGGCAACGCACCAACACCACCGGCATTCATGTGCCCTACAAGGGCGGTGCGGCAGCGATGGCCGACATGATCGGCGGCCAGGTCGATGCCTCGTTCCAGAACCTGGGCGCGGCGACCGGCCATATCAAGGCCGGACGCCTGCGTGCGCTGGCGGTCACCGGCGACCGGCGCGCGCCGCAGTTGCCCGATGTACCGACGATGATCGAGCTCGGTTTCGGCGGTTTCGAGGTGTACTCCTGGCAGGCATTCACCGCGCCGCGTGGCCTGCCGAAGGACGTCCGTAACCGGCTGGAAGGGGCAATCGTCGCCGCGCTGAAGTTGCCCCAGTTGCGCCAGAGCATGGATGACCTCGGTTTCGAAGTGGTCGCCAACTCGTCTGCGCAGTTCGAGACCTTCCTCAAGGCCGAGATTGCGCGCTGGCGGCAGGTGGTGCAGACGGCGAACGTCAAGCCGGACTGAGCAGATCCCGGATGCAGGCAGCCTGGTACGAGCAGAATGGCCCCGCCGCCAAGGTGATCCGGGTCGGCGGGCGCCCGAAACCAGCCCAGCCAAGATTCGCGTGCGACAGCCGATCGCAGACAGACGGCAGGTTGGCGGCGGCTCCCAGGTAAAGTCGTCGGGCGGTTCAGTAGACGTAGCCGTCTTCGCGCTGGCGACGGACCGCCCCCACGATCACCTGCTGGCCCACAACTTCGCACAGTACGACGTCGCCTGTCGCGCCAAAGGGCACGATGAGTTCCCTCGACCGCCCGTTGCCGACCTCCGCCTTGCGACATGAGAGCGGCCGACCACGACAGCATGTTCATGCCCAGGCGAATTGCCTCCAGCGCCCGTTCTGGCGTCCTCCAGTCCAGCGTCGCGCTCACACGCTCCCGCTCGATCACCTCTGCGACTTTGCGGTCCGAGCCGGCCAGCCCGGAACGCTGATGAACAGGCGCCGACATGACTGAAGCCGGTAAAGTTGCGGTTCGTGATGCCCAGGCAGGAGGAGGCCGGCTGGGGTGTGGCCGATTCCGCTATCGGAGCGTAACGCCTGCGTCTTTTCCGCCTGACCGGCGGGAACGCGCTGTGCGCATACGGTTCGATACGGCCGGACCCTCGGCTGGTGAATTGCCTGATGGGAGTCTGTGCTGATGAACTATCTGTTGGCCTATGCGGCCTCGTTGCTGGCGATGATGGCATTCGATGCGCTCTGGTTGGGGCTGATCGCGAAATCGCTGTATCGAAGCCAGATCGGCCATCTGATGGCCGCGCAGGTCCAGCTGCTACCCGCATTGGCGTTCTATGCGGTGTATGCGATCGGCATTGTCTACCTGGTCGTGATGCCCACGGTGAACGCGCCATGGCGCGCGACCCTGATCGCGGGTGCAGTGCTCGGGCTGTGTGCCTATGCCACCTATGACCTGACCAACCTCGCCACGCTGCGCGACTGGCCGTTGCGAATCTCGCTCATAGATATGACTGCCGGCATGGTGGTCACTACGATTGCGGCCTGTGCCGGGCGCGCGGTGCTCGCCTGGTTCGGGCGGTAGATCGCATCAGCGTTGCGTTGCCTTGCGCACAGACGAACGACCGTGCGCCGCGCCATGTTATCGACGATGAACCTGAATACTTGGGCGAGGGATGACAATGAATGAAATTCGCAAGGGTCAGGCGCCCGCAGCGCTGTCACGGCAGGCATTCGGCGAGCGCTACCGCGCCAGATTCGTCGACCCGGCCTTCGCACCAGAAGCCGACGCGATTGCGCGTCTGGAAGACATTGCCTGGCAGGCCTACGACGAAGGTCGCAAGGCCCCGTTCACCCGCGCGGCGGGACCGGGTTATGCCGACCCGGATTACGCGCTGTCGTTGGAGTGGCTGACCACCCGGCAGGCCCTCGACCAGGCACAGCTGGCTTGGGGCAACCCGGCCACGCCCTCGCGCGTGCTGCTGGTTTGCGGCAGCGCCCGCAATGACGGCACCTGCCCCGGAGAGATTTCGAAGACCTGGCGCCTGACCGAGATCGCACAGCAGGTCGTGCAGGGCGCGGGTGTCGAAGCCGACATGCTCGACCTGAGCCTCGTCACCTCGGAGTACGGCCGCAACATCCATCCCTGCAAGGGCTGCGTGTCGAGCGCCATGCCGCTGTGCCATTGGCCCTGCAGTTGTTACCCGAACCATGCACTCGCGCAGACCCACGACTGGATGGCCGAAATCTATGAACGGTGGGTGGCAGCGCATGCGGTGATCCTGCTGGCGCCGACCTACTGGTA
>JBBRCD010000120.1:0-12846 GCA_038205245.1 Burkholderiales bacterium | reverse complement strand
CCGCCGCTGCGCGCGCCGCCGTGCACATCAGCGAGGAGCGCGGACTGCGCCTGATGCACCTGGGCGACGATGCGATCCAGAGCCGCATGCGCCTGGATCGCCCGGACGAGTTGTCGCTCGCCTATACCCGCGCGATGATGGGTGGCTTGCTGTTCACGGCGCGCACCCCGCGTGATTTTCTGATGATCGGCCTCGGTGGTGGATCGCTCGCCAAGTTCATCCATCGCCGCCTGCCGCGTGCGCATCTGACTGCGGTCGAGATCAACCCCCAGGTGCTGATCGCCGCGCGCACCATGTTCGGCGTCCCCGCCGATGGCAGTCGATTTCGAGCGGTGCTGGGCGACGGGGCGAAGGTGGTGCGCGATCTGCCCGAGGCGCAGTTCGACGTGGTGCTGCTCGACGCTTATTGTGGTGGACGGCAGGTGCCGGCGATCACCCGCCTCGCGTTCTACCGCAGGGTGCGGCGGGTGCTGCGCCCGGGCGGCGTGCTGGTGGTCAACTGCATCGCCGATCAGCCGGAACTGCGCGGCTACCTCGACAACCTCTGCCGCGCCTTCGATGGCCGGGTCTGGGCAGTGCCGACACCGCCGGACGACAACCTCGCGGTGTTCGCACTCGGCGCGGATGCCGAGTCCCCGGACATCGAGCGGTTGCGATCGCGCGCCGTGCGCTGGCAGGCCCGGCTCGCCCTGCCGTTCCGGCGCTGGGTACGCGAGATGCGTGAGGTGCCGCACAGCAACGCCATGCGCCGGGCGCGTGCGGCCAGATGAGCCAGCCGCACCACCCGCACCACCCGGCCTCGCACTGGGCACTGCTTGCCTGCCTGGTGATCATGTGGAGTACGACCTACCTGACGATCAAGGTCGCGCTCACCGGGTTCGGGCCGTTGACCGTCATCGCATTGCGCCTGGTGCTGGCCAGCCTGGTATTGATCGCCATTGCCGCAGCCGCAGGCAGCCGCCTGCCGCGCACCCGCAGCCAGTGGGCCTGGATGCTCTGGCTCGCGCTGCTGGGCAACTGTCTGCCGTTCTTCTTCATCACCTGGGGCACCCAGCATATCGACAGCAGCCTGGCCGGTGTGCTGGTGGCGGTGATGCCCCTGGGTGTGCTGGTCATGGCGCACTTCGTCCTCGCCAGCGAGCGCATCACCCCACCCAAGGCCGCGGGTTTCCTGCTCGGCTTCGCGGGTGTGGTGCTGCTGATCGGACCCGACGCCATGCAGTTCGGCGGCGACGGATCGATGCAGCTGCTTGGCCAGCTGTCAGTGCTCGGCGGCGCGCTGCTCTACGCCGCCAATGCGGTCTCGGCGCGCCGGATGCCACCGATGGATTCGATCAGTGTTGCCCTGACCACCATTCTGATCGCCACCGTGCTGATGAGCATCTGCGCGTTCTGGTTCGAGGATCCGCTGGACGCGCACCCGCCCCAGGCTGCGGTGATCGCCGTGGTCTGGATGGGCCTGTTCCCGACCGCCGTGGCGACCATCGTCTATTTCCAGCTGATCCGGCGCGCTGGCGCGACCTTCATGTCGATCACCAACTACCTCACCCCCGGTATCTCGGTGCTGCTCGGCATCCTGCTGCTCGACGAGCGCCCGGGCTGGAACGTCTTCGCCGGCATGGCGCTGATCCTGATCGGCGTGGGCCTGGCCCAGTACAGACGTCGCCAGCCGGACAGGGAGTCTGGCCCTTGAAACTGCGCGCCTGGACCAAACATTCAAGTAATCCCGGGACGGTCCGATAAGCGTACAGTGGGTTTTCCACGATTCTGTCCCGCGCCGCGGGTCTGCGGATACTCTCCAACAGGGTGACGACAATGAATCTGGTTTACAACAGCGCGCAGTTCTTTGTGCTCGAGTACCCGGCCCAGCATGGCTACGAACTGGTGAACAAGCACACCGGTCTGGGCGCGTTCATCCTGGGCGATTTCGCTTCCCGCTTCCGGGACTCGATCGAAGACGCGGCCAAGCAGGATCCTTCGACGGAGAACATCGACGAGTTCCTGGAAAACTTCCAGCCGTTGATGACGCTGCCGGTGGTCGTGCACTGAAGGGCAGGGCGCGGGGGGCCTGATCAGGCGACTCGGCTCAGGCCGATCGCCTTGCGCAACTCGGTGCGCACCCGCTCCATCATGCTCGAACCCTTCAGGCTGACGCCAACCAGCACGCGAGGGCCGATACTGCGTCCTTCGCGTCTGGCCTGCATGACGGCGCTGCTGGCGAGGCCGATCCGTTCCTTCGGCACCGCATACAGGCGATAGGTGACCCGCGGGCGGCGACCGCCTTTGCTGGTGATACCGATCTCGGAGACGATGTCGCCGATGTCCTCGCGCCTGAGCGTGCGCGACCACAGGCCGATCCCGGCGACGCTGCGCTGCGCAGACAACCGTGAGGCACTGACGCGCACCACCAGCGTATTGAGCAGCAGGAAGGCTGCCAGCAGCAGCAGGCCCAGCCCGGCGGCGATGAACACGGCACTGAGCAACCAGGGCATGCCGCCGGTCGACGCGCGCGACAGACCGTTGACCGTGGTGGTGACCCTCCCCTGCTCGGCGCTGAACAGCCAGATGGCGGCGATGAAGATCAGGCCCAACACAGCAAAGAACACCGCGCTGCCGCGATCGCGCAGGGGCGGGTAGCGAAACTCGATCGCCTCGCCGTCGCGGCTGATGGCAAGCACCTCGTGCGGGATCTGTGGTGCCGGTCCGTAGCCCGAGGCCTCCGGCAGGCGCGCGATCTGCGCGCTGGGCAGCGTGCCTTCACGCGCTATCGGCACCGTGAACTCGCGCTGCAGGGACACGCCCGGCATCTCGACAGCAAGTGACAGCACCCAGCGATGGGTGCCATCGGCGGTGGTGTCGGTGTCGCTGGGTGGCAACTCGCGCGGGATGGCGAATCGAAACAGCAGCAGCGAGCCAGGGGCCTTGCTGCGCACCACCGGGCGACCTTCGCGCTGCCAGATAACTTTTTCGGTGCGCTCGGTCGAGTTGCCGTCGTGATCCTGGCGCTCAGTCACGCGGGTCCGAACGCAGGTCAGCGCGAGTTCGACCTCGCCTTCACCGGCCACCCGCACCGGCAACTGGATGCGTCCGCCCATGATGCCGCCGATCATGCCCGGATCGGGGTCGGGTTCGAACGCGAGCCGTCCGTAGCGCAGATGCGATGCGGTCAGACGCAGCGCGTACAGCGCCAGCAGCACGCCTGTTAGCGGAAACACCAGCGCAAGCAGCACCAGCGTGTTGCCCTTGGCCAGTTCGCTCTGCGTCGCCAGAACCACCGGTACGCTCACCGCGCACAACAGCACGGCGATCACCCAGGTGGCAATCATCCCGGAGCGGCTGTTGTCCTGGACCGACCTCGCTGCCATGCCCGAGTCGTTCTGCATCATCGTCCTGCGGTAGGCGCTGGCGCAGGCTCAGCGGTGTGCACTCAGTGGTTTACGTTCAGCAATTTGCGTTCAATGCCAGTTCTGCATCGCCTGCATGACGCGCTGGCGCTTGTCTTCGACATCCTTGCTGAAGCCGGCATGCTGCTGTTCTACAAAGTGCATGGCCAGGCTCATCTTCAGCACGGCAACGGCCATGCAGGCGGCAAGGTCGTCCAGGTCCGGGCTGACCCTGGCCAGGCCGAGCGCCTCGGTGGTTTCGTCCATCAACTGGTTGAAGGCGCTTTCGTGTTCGCCGGAGAGTACAGTCGGCATGGCAAGGCCTCGAGGTGATTTGACCGGGCGGATGATACCGTAGCCGTCGTAGCGTTCTGGCGTGGTGTCCAGCCCGGGTCTCGGCCCGGCTCTCGGCCCGGGTCTCGGCCCGGGTCTCGGCCCGACCGCCGGGCGGGTCGCCACCCGGCTGCCGGCGCGGTCGAGACCCGCAGCGCCGGCTCAGCCCGATACCTGGACCCGCTCGATCCGGCCGCCTGCAGTCTTGAGTACCCGCGCCAGAATCTGCAGCGGTTGGGGGTCGACCGGCGCGTCTGCCGGGAGCGGGCGGTGTTCCAGCAGCTGCGCCATGGCGTCAAGGTCCCTGGCGGCACCCAGGTAGCGGTTGCCGTCGAACAGGTAAATCTCGCTCTCGCCTTCGGCATCGACTTCCCGGTAGCCGGCCAGCCCGCGGTGCGGCGGTTGCACTGGATGCGGCAGGCGGGCCAGGGCGGTCAATGCCCGGCCAAGATGCGAGGCCAGCGCCTCGCTGCCGGGTGCGGGATGGTGGCAGGCGCCATGACAGTGACCCTGACCGGGCGCCGGGCAGGGTGCTGCCGCGGCCTGTAGTCCGAGCAGCGGCGGACACAGCCGATGCTCGCGCGCGAAGGCAGCCAGCGCCGTGCTTGCGACGCGCTCACCCGGAAAGTCGCCGAACGCCTGGTTGCCAGTGGGTGTGTCCGCAGCCTGCATCAGCGCGAACTCCGGATTCTGTCCCGGCTGCCAGACCAGCCGCCAGGACTCCCGTGGCCCCGCCCGGACCTCATCCCGCGCCGAGCGCTGATGGCGTGGCAACAGTCGTGCGACCAGCACGCTCTGGCCAAGCGCTGCCCCGAGCATCCCGATGTGACGCTCGAAGTCGACCGAGACCGTCTCCGAGATCAGCGCACGGCCAAGCGCGCTCGATCGCTGCAGCAACCGCGTCGCCTCGTTGCGCGCATCGCTGCCGCTGCCGACGTAGAGCGCGCTGCGGTCGGCCGCGCGTAGCACGAAGCAACCGGCACGCGCCGGTAGCTCCTCGATGAGGTCGAGCACCGGGCGCGGCGCGCCGGCTGGCGCGATCAACGCTTGCGCCACTTCGGCCACCCGCGGCGCGCCCAGATCGGCAATCGCTGCGGCCAGGAATTCGCCGATCACCTGCGCGTCGCCAAGGGCGCGATGGCGGTCGACACAGAAGATACCGTGGCGGGCGATCAGCGCATCCAGGTTATGCCGGTGATGCTGCGGATAGAGCTTGCGCGACAACCTGGCGCTGCACAGCACCGGCACCGAGAACGCGATCCCGACGCGCAGGAACTCGGCGCGCAGGAAGCCGTAGTCGAAGCGCACGTTATGCGCGATCAGCAGCCGACCTTCCAGGCGCCGGGCAAGCGCTGGCGCGATCTCGGCGAAGCGCGGCGCGTCTCTGACCATCAGGTCGTCGATGCCGGTGAGCCCGGTGATGAACGCCGGGATTGGCATCCCGGGCTGCACCAGCGTGCTCCACTCGCTGCCATGCGTCTGGGTGGGAAGGGTCTGGGTGCCAAGCGTCTGAGTACCATGCGACCGGGGTCGGGCGTCGCTGGCCGATGGCTGCGGATCGAGATCGATCAGGCCGATCTCGGTAATCCTGTCCCGGGTCGACGAAGCGCCGGTGGTCTCCAGGTCGATCAGCGTCGCCGGCAGCGAAAACAGCCCGGCGATCATCGGCCAGTGGCTCGTAGCGCTGCCGTCATGTCGCTGCCTTCATGTCGTCGTCGTCCGGTCGTCGTCGTCCGGTCGCCGTCGTCATGCAGCCGCCGGTCAGCGGGTCACTGCCGGCGAGGCTGCACCGGGCGAGCCTGCAGGCGATGCCCCCTGGGATGAACGAACGCTCTCAGGACGCTTGGCGGCGGCGGCGAAATCGCCCGCCAGCACTGTAGTGAGCCTGGACAGGTCGAGCCGCTTTCGCAGCGCCTGCACGATCTGCTCCGGCGTGGTGGCGGCGATCTGCTCGTCCAGCTTCTGCTGGAACGCGTAGGTGCGTCCGAGAAACTGATTGCTGGCCAGCGCGCTGGTCAGCCGGGCGTCTGACGAGCGCGCCACACGTACCGACTGCAGGTAGCCGGTCTTCGCACTGGCGACTTCCTCGTCGCTGAAGCCACCGCTCAGGGCGCGCTGGATTTCCTCGCGCATCACCCGTTCCAGCCTGGCCGCGTTCTCCGGCGCGAAGATCGCGCCGGCAACAAACGCACCGCTGCGGTCGAGCACGCCAGCCGAAATCTGCGCCCAGACCGAATAGGACAGGCCTTCGTCCCGGCGCACACGCTGCGCCAGACGCGAGCTCAAAAAGCCTCCCCCGAGCAGCTGCTCGCCGAGCAACAGGGCCGGGTAGTCCGGATCGTCCACCCGCAACGGCAGGTTCATGCCGATACGGAAGAATGCGTTCGCCCGATCCGGTGTTTCGATCACGATGCGCGTCGGTGCGATCTCGGCATATTCTGTAGGGATGCGCACATACGGCGACGGACTTTTCCAGTCTCCGAACAAACGGGCCATGACCTGACTCACTTCGGCCTCGTCGAAATCTCCGACCGCCGAGAACTCGCCGCGCGAAGCACCGTAGAACTGGCGATGGAAGTTGCGCACGCCGTCCAGGGTGACGGCGCGCGTCTGGGCAAGCTCCTCGTCCAGCGTGGCAAAGTAGCGAACATCGCCCGGCTTGTGGGTGTTGAAGTGCCGGTTGAAGGCAAGCGCGCCCAGCGCTGAGGGATCCTGCCGCTGGCGGTCGATGCCGGCGACGGTCTCCGCACGCATCTCTTCCAGGTCGCGGGCCGGAAACGCCGGGTCGCGCAGGACCTGTGCAATCAGTTCCAGTACCGCTGGCAGTTGGCTACTCACCGTCTGTCCCGACACCGTCACCGAGGTCGGCCCGCCGCCTATGGAGACCTGGGCACGCAGGCGGTTGAAGCTGTCCTGCAACTGCTGCCGGTCCAGTTTGCGGGTGCCGCGCATCAGCATCGCTGCGGTAAAGCCCGCCTCGGTGCCGCGGCCGAACACCGACTGTTCCTCACCAAAGCGCAGGTTCAGCTGGAAGTTCACTGTCTCGCCGCGGGTGCGCCGCGGCAACAGCACCAGGTCAAGGCCGATCGGCAGCTGGCGCCGCAATGTGCGCTTCTCGATGTTCTCAGGCGACGGATCGAACGTCTCGCCGGCGGCCAGCGCCGTATCGCCCTTGAAGTCGCGCAGGAGTTCGGCCACGTTTGGCGCCTGCGGGATCTCGGCGCGGTCCGGTTTGTTCTCCGGGATGAACAGGCCGAGCGTCCGGTTGGAAGGTTTGAGGTAGGCTTGCGCGACCCGGTTCAGGTCGGCCGCGGTCACCTTGCGCACCCGGTCACGATGCAGGAAAAACAGCCGCCAGTCGCCATTGGCGATCGATTCGCTCATCGTCCGACCGAGTGCTGCCGGACTGGCCAGTATCTGGTCGTAGCGGCGAAGCAGCGCGACCCGCACCCGCTCCACCTCCTCGTCGGTGATCGGTGCCCGGGCCAGGTTCTCCAGGGTGTCGGTCATCGTCTGGCGTGCCGCGTCCAGCGACTGGTCCAGGGTGAGCTGGGCGCCGAAGGTCACGATTCCGGGCTCGCGGGTCTGCTGATCGAAGCCGAATACCGATACCGCCCGCTTGGCCTGCACCAGTGCGCGGAACAGGCGCCCTGCCGGGGGCGTCGTCAGCACGTCGGTCAGCAGGTCGATCGCCACACTGTCCGGGTGCGCCGCGGCTGGAATATGATAGGCCGCAATGACCGCCTGCACGTCGCCGGCACGGCGCAGCGTGATCAGCCGCTCGCCGTCCTGGGTCGGCTCGATGGTGTAGGTTTCCGGCAGCCTTCGCCTGGGTGCGGGGATCGGGCCGAAGTACTTCGCCACCAGTTGCAGCGCCAGGGTCTCGTCGAACTGGCCAGCGAGCAACAGCACTGCGTTGTCCGGCTGGTAATAGAGCTGGTAGAACGCCTGCAGCCGCTCGATCGGCACGTTCTCCAGATCTGAGCGGGCGCCGATAGTGGAGTTGCCGTAGTTGTGCCAGAGGTAGGCCGCCGAAGCTACCCGCTGCAGCAGCACCCGCACCGGGCTGTTCTCGCCCTGCTCGAACTCGTTGCGCACCACCGACATCTCCGGGTCGAGTTCCTCCCGGGTGATGGCAGCGTTGACCATGCGGTCTGCTTCCATCGCAATGATCCAGCGCAGGTTCTCCTCGCTCGCGGCCATGGTGCCGAAGTAATTGGTGCGGTCGAGCCAGGTGGTGCCGTTGGCCTGCACGCCGCGCTCGGCGATCTCCTTCGAGATGTTCGGATGGTTCTTCGAGCGCCGGAACAGCAGGTGCTCGAGCAGGTGCGCCATGCCGCGCTCGCCATAGTTCTCGTGGCGCGAACCGACCAGGTAAGTGATGTTGGCCATGAAGGTGGCACTGGAGGCATCCGGAAACAGCAGCACCCCCAGGCCGTTGGCCAGCCGGTACTCGGTGATGCCCTCGACACTCGGTCCGCGGGTGATCCCCTCCGGCAATGTCGGCTGGGCGAGGGCCAGACCGAGCGGGATGAGGAGCATGGCCGCAGTCGCAACCAGGCGGGCAATCAGTCTGCAGGTCAGAGGGAACGCCCGGGAGACGATCCGGGAGGCGATCATCGGGCTATCCGCCGGTTCTGGCCGCCGCGGTTGCATGACATCGTTGCCGGCCCCGAGAGGCAGGCGGCCAGCCGCATAGTCAGTTGGACAGTAAGTCGGACAGTCAGTCGGACGCGAAGCAGGTTGCAGCGGCATGAAAACCCGTGAGGAGCGAGGCAGTTACCCCGAGAGCGACCGATCATAGAGCAGGCCGGAGACGGTCGCGTGATACAGTCAACCGTCCGGCATTCGCTGGATCAGCGGGTGACCGGCCGGCTTGACCGAACGGCGCGACAGAACGGCGCGACGCGACCTTGCGGGTTCCGGGCCAGACAAGAGGAAATTGCCCAGATGGCAAGCATCCCCCATCAGCTTTCGGCGGTGCAAGCAGCACGTGAGATCGCTGCCGGGCGACTCACCAGCGAGGCGCTGGTGCGTTCCTGCCTCGGCCGCATTGCCGAGCGCGAGGCAGGTGTGCAGGCCTGGGCCTTCCTCGACCCTGAGCTCGCCCTGGCGCAGGCGCGCGCCTGCGACCGCGGCCCGCGGCGCGGCGTGCTGCATGGCGTGCCGGTCGGGGTGAAGGACGTGATCGACACCGCCGACATGCCGACTGCCTACAATTCGCCGATCTATGCCGGCTACCGCCCGCGAGCGGACGCAGCCTGTGTGGCCGCTGTCCGGCGCGCCGGAGGCATCATTCTGGGCAAGACCGAGACCACCGAGTTCGCCAACAACCATCCGGCGCGCACCCGCAATCCGCACAACCTGAGCCATACGCCAGGCGGATCGTCCAGCGGGTCGGCGGCGGCGGTGGCAGACCAGATGGTGCCGGTGGCCTTCGGCACCCAGACCGGCGGGTCGACCATCCGGCCCGCGGCGTTCTGCGGCATCGTCGGCTACAAGCCGACCTTTAACACGATCAATCGCGGCGGCATGAAGTTCGTCGCCGAGTCGCTGGACACCATCGGCACCCATGCGCGCACCGTCGAGGATGCCGCCTTGCTCGCGTTTGCTGCCTCCGGCCGGCCTGTGCCCGAGTTTTCCCGCTACAAGGGCATCCCCCGGGTCGGTCTTTACCGCACGCCGCACTGGGACAAGACCGATGAGCGCACCCGTAACCTGATCGCCGACACGGCTGGCAAACTGCGTGCCGCCGGCTGGAGTGTGGTCGATGCGGACGTGCCGCCACAGGCAGTCGCGATCTACGACGCCAACTCGGTGATCATGCAGTATGAAGAGGCCTTCTCGCTTGGCTACGAGTATGACCACCATCGCGACCGGTTGAGCGAGGACATCCTCGGGCGAATCGAGCGCGGTCGCGCCACGACCCGGGACCAGTATGAGCGCGCGATCGATGTCGTCCTCGAGGTGGGCTCCATGTTCGTCGATGCGTTCCGCGCGGTCGATGTGCTGCTTACCCCGAGTGCGCCGGGCGAGGCGCCGTTCGGGCTCACCACGACCGGCAACGCGCTGTTCAACCGTAACTGGACCACGCTTGGCCTGCCTTGCGTGACCATACCGGCCGCGCTCGGACACAAGGGACTGCCGCTTGGCGTCCAGTTCGTCGGCCCCTACCGCGGCGATCGAAGCGCGCTGCTCGCCGCAGATGCGGCGTGGAAGGTGCTGTCGCGGTAGTGCTGCCGCGGTAGTGCTGCCGCGCGATCGCTTGGCACGATCGCAGTGGCGCGGTTGCGAAAAGGGTCGGGGCTGCGCCACCGCGCCCGCATCCGGGATGCGCGCAGGCTTCAGTCCGGTTCGTGCGGGTCCAGTCCGAAGCCTATGCTGGATACGCGTCCGTTGGTGACTTCGCGCACGACGAAGGTGGCCTGGCCCAGGTGCACGCTGTCACCGACTACCGGCGGGCGGCGCAGTTCACCGACCATCCAGTTGCCCAGCGGTCGGCTCGGGTCGTGCGGCTCGGGCAGGCCGTAGAAGCCGCAGATCACGCCGACCGGGGTTGCCGGATCGAGCGCGAAGTCGCGGAACACCTTGCGCACTTCGCGCTCGTCGCCCGGATCGGGCATCGCTACGCCGAGCCGGCGCGCGACCATGCCGATGGTCGTGCCCTGGGTAAGCAGCGACACCAGCACCACGACGAACGCGACGTTGAACAGCAGTTCGGCCTGCGCGATCCCGGCGAGCAGCGGGAACAGCGCGAGCACGATCGGCACCGCGCCGCGCAAGCCCACCCAGGCGATGAACCAGGTCTCGCGCGCGGAGAAGTGAAACGGCCACAGGCACAGCCACACCGCCGCTGGCCGCGCGACGAAGATAAGCAGCAACGCCACACCCAGCGCCGGCGCCAGCGTATCGACCAGCGTCGATGGCGTGACCAGCAGGCCCAGCAGCAGGAACATCCCGGCCTGCGCCAGCCAGGCGTAGCCGTCCATCGCGCCCAGTGCCGGTGCCACCGCATCGGCCGCGCGGTTGGCGACGATCAGGCCGAACAGGTACACCGCGAGGAAGCCCGATCCGCCGAGCATGCCGGCGCCGGCGAATACCGACAGTCCGGCCGCGCCGATGAGCAGCGCGATGACGCCGCCGCCGCCGTCGCCGCCGCTGTCCCTCGTGGCCACCCGGTTGAGCACCGCAGCCAGCGCGAAGCCCGCGCTCGCGCCGATCAGTGCGCCCAGCCCGAACTGGCGTACCAGATCGATCGCCATTACCTGCCACGCCGAGGCGAAGTCCAGCCCGTGCGCGATCACCGCGATGAACGCCAGCGTGAGGTAGACCGCCATCGGGTCGTTGACACCGGACTCGATCTCCAGCGTGGTCGCCACCCGCTCGTTCAGCGTCACTCCGGAGCGGGTCAGCAGCGAGAACACCGCCGCCGCATCGGTGGAGCTGACGATCGCGCCGAGCAGCAGTGCCGCAGGCCAGTCCAGGCCCAGGAACAGCACCGCGCCCAGCGCAGTGATCATCGCGCAGATCAGCACGCCGAGGCTGGCCAGCAACGACGCCGGCTTCAGGCCGGTGCGGAAGGTCGAATAGGACGTGCGCAACCCGCCGTCGAGCAGGATCACCGCAAGCGCGACGTTGCCGACCCAGAAGCTGAGCCGGAAGTCGTCGAAGCGGTAGCCCCCGATGCCATCCTCGCCAGCGAGGATGCCGGCGAACAGGAACACCATCAGGAAGGAAAAGCCGATCCGGGCCGAGAACAGCCCGGCCAGCACGCTCACGAATACCAGGGCTGCCGCCGCGAGCAGCGGAACGTTGACGAAATCCATAGCCCGACCGTATCACATGCTCCCGCACGGTCGACCGCCCCGGACGTGTCGCCCAGCGAGTACCCCCGATGTACTCAGGGCACGCCGGGTCGACGCCTTCGCTGCAGCATGAGCACGACAATGGCCAGGGTGAGCGAGGCAGCCAGCGCGGCCAGATAGGCGGTCACCGGAGGCCAATGGCCGAGCGTGACGCTGAGCACCTGGAAGAACAGCGCAAAGGTCACCAGCCCCTCGACACAGCCGCGCATCATCGCGATCGCCGCGTTGGCGCCGTCCACGCGATGGGTGAACGGGGCCATCACCGACAGCATCACCGGGAAGGTCGACACCATGCCGGTGAGCGACGGTCCCATGACGGGCGCGAACAGGGTCACGCTCACCATCACGGTGGTCGACACCAGGATTCGCCCGGGCAGATCCCAAGCCGGCGGTGGTGCCCGCCGCCTGACCGGACCGGGCTTCGGGCAGAGCAGGATCGCGACTGCGATCGAAGCGGTGGTCAACCAGATCACCGCCGGCTCGGGCAGGTCGAGCGAGGTGAGCAGCCAGACGCTGCCGGCGGTGGCAGCCAGACCGCACGCCAGCGCGCCCGGCCAGTCGAAGCGGCGCGCAGCCCAGGCATAGACCAGGCCGTAGGCGGCGAGCGCGATCAGGCCGAGCAGCGTGCCGGAGGTCGCCGCCTGAGCGAAGCCTACGCCCTGCTCGACCGCGATGAATACCGAGATCGGGCCGGACACGATCGGCAGGCCGAGGATCAATCCGGCGACGCCGGCACCGAAACGCCGGCCAGCCAGTGTGGCTGCGATGATCACCAGCGGCATGGTCGCCAGCTTGAGCAGCAGGATCAAGGTCATGCGTCGAGAGTGCCTGCGTCGGCGCCATGCGGCAAGCGCGCGGGAGGCAAGGGCAAGGGCAAGGGCAAGGGCACGGGCAAGGGCAAGGGCACGGGCAAGCGCACGGGGGGAAACGCCCCCACAGCCTCGGCTTCGTTCATTCACCTTCATCGTTCCCCGTATCGCTGCCGCTCGAAGGCCTCTTTCACCTCGGGGCGATTGATCACCACCAATGCCCAGATCCCCACGGGGGTCAGAAGCAGACCGCACACCCCGAAAAGCGTGATGCTCGCCGTGGCCATGATCGCGCTGGCCATCGCCCAGCCGTGGCTCGAGAGATTCTTCATCTTGCGAGCGCCGTACGCCATCACGATGAAGTACGGCAAGCCGAACACGCCGAAGCAAAAGCCCATGAACATCAGCAGAACCGGATCGTCGGGATTGTTCATTCCCTGCGGATTTTGCTGAGCG
>JBBRCD010000119.1:0-13197 GCA_038205245.1 Burkholderiales bacterium | reverse complement strand
ACTGCTCAAGTCGATGTCCGGCATCGACATCGTGCACGCACCCTACAAGAGCGCCGGTGCCGCGATGACCGACATGCTGGGGGAGCAACTGCAGGCGATGTTCGTCAGTTACGGCGCCGGCGTCGGCCACTTCAAGGCGGGGCGCGTTCGCCCGCTCGGCGCCACAACCGCACAGCGCTCGAAGGCGCTGCCGGACGTGCCGACGATTGCCGAGGCCGGGGTGAAGGGCTACGAGTCGAGCGTGTGGTATGCGCTGCTCGCGCCGCGCGGTACGCCGTCTGAGATCGTGCGGCGGCTGAACACCGAGATCGTCTCGTTGCTCAAGGGCGAACTCGGGACGCAGTACGAAGCCGATGGCATCACGCCGCTGGGGGCGGGGCCGGAACAGCTCGCTGCGTTTGTCCGGAGCGAGAACATCAAGTGGGGGAGGGTGGTCCGGCAGTCCGGGGCGAAGCTGGATTGAGCAGGGGGCTGAGCGGGACCTTCTCGACGCCGCGAGCTTCTACGAGCGAGAAGGGTCCCGGCACTCGCGGCACGGTTTTTCGCCGAGTGCAGGCGAATGGTCGCTCTGCTCGTTGAGCAACCCGAGATTGGTTCTCTCTGGGGTCATCTCTCGTTCTCTCTGGCGCTCTCTGGGGTCAGGTCTTGAGTTTTGCATCCCGCCTGTCGACCACCTCGCGCGGCCACCCGCTCAGGCACCCGAGCGCCCGCCGTTTCGTCGGCGCGTCAAGCGATGACCAGTGCGCGGGTTTTCGCAGCTGCGTGGCCTGGCGCGCCGAGCCGCCTGCGCTGCCTGGTTTCAGCGCTCCGGCATGCCCGCGTCGCGCAACAGGCCGATGAGCTGCTCCGACTGTCCCATTGCAGCAGGCGTATAGGTTCGGCCGAAGCGCAGGCGGATGGACGCGAGGCTGCTGAACACGCTGCGCTCGCGCAGCACCGCCACCCAGGCGCGCGCCTGGGCGCTGTACCCCAGGCTCTGGGCCGCCGCGGCGCCGGTCATGTAGTGCTGGGCATAGGCGGGGTTGGCGGCAATGTCGCGCTGCACGTGTTCCAGCGCTGCCCGGCTGTCGCCCAGGGCCAGCGAAGCCACGGCGTTGAAGTGGTGCCACACGGCACGCAGCGGCTCGCGCGGGCGCAGGGCAAAAGCGCGCTCGCAATGGACCGCGGTATCGGCCGGAAACCCGAGCCGTCCGCGAACCAGTCCCAGGAACGCACGCGCCGGCGGGTAGGACCGGGTCAGCCGCAGGCATTGCTGGAAGAATTCCTCTGCCTGCAACAGCTGGCCGTAAGTCCACGCCACCACACCCGGCACATAGTGCGCGTCGGAGTCGCGTGTTTCCAGCTCGACGGCCCGTTCAGCCGCCGCCAGCGCGCGCTGCATCGTCGTCTCGTAGGGCTCATCGGTCCACCCGTACTGCCCTGCACTGTTGCGCTTGCCGCCGTGGTTGCCGCGGCGTCTGTTGCCGCCTAACGGCCGGGTTCGCAGGTGCGTACTGTGAGCCCGCTTGACCATAGGGCGAGGTGTGATCACACTTCAGGATCTCGGGGAGTGATGCATCGGGACTCCCGCGACGCGGTTGGGGGCGGTGGGGTCACGGGTCCGGCCCCGGACCCAGGCTGGACCCAGGCGGCGACCCAGCCTGCAACCCAGCCTGCAACCCAGGCGAGGCGGCAGTCGCCCGCGGACCCGCCTGCTGAACACCCCGATCCCGGAGAACCGAAAGTGCAGGAAGCGTTGCCCGCCGTGCAATGGAAGGACTGTGTGATCGCCGTGGTCGGCGGCGACCGGCGCGAGCAGGAAATCGCCCGGCTGGCGGCCGCCACCGGCGCCACCGTGCGCGCCTTCGGCTTTCCCTGGCCGCAGGGCGGTATCGCTGGCGTGACGCTGGCCACCAGCGCCGCCACGGCGCTGGAAGGCGCCAGGTTCGCGCTGTTTCCGATCCCGGGCATCGCGCCGACAGGCGCCCTGTTCGCGCCAGCGGCAGCCGAGCCGATCATCCCGGATCGCGCGATGCTGTCCGCGATGCGCCAGTCGGCCCACATCATCCTGGGCTGGGGTGACGACCGCTTGAAAGCGCACGCCCAGGCGCTGGGCATCACGTTGCACGAGTACGAGTGGGACCAGGACCTGATGCTGCTGCGCGGGCCGGCGATCATCGAAGGCCTGCTCAAGGTGGTGATCGAGAACACCACGATCACCATCCACAAGGCGAACGTGGCGGTCGTGGGGCAGGGCTCGATCGGCTTTCTGCTTGCCCGCTACATGGTTGCGCTCGGCGCCCATGTGCATGTGGCCGCGCGCAACCCGGTGCAACGCGCTGCAGCCTATGCCGCCGGGGCCGAGGTGCACACCCTGGACGCGCTGATCGGCCTCGCACCCCGCCTGGACATGGTGTTCTCCACCGTGCCTTCGCGCGTGGTCGGTGGCGACGTGCTCGGCCGACTGCCGGCGCATGCGCTGGTGGTCGATCTGGCGGCACCCCCCGGGGGCGTGGACTTCGACGCTGCGAAGGCGCTCGGGTTGAAGGTAGTGTGGGCACGCGGTCTGGGCAGCCGGGCGCCGGTCACCGTCGGTGCCAGCCAGTGGTCCGGCGTGCGGCCACGTATCGAGAAAGTGCTGCGCGAGGCGCAATGAGCGCTGCGACTGCCCCCAAAGCAGTTTTCAAACAACTGTTCAACGAGGTAGAACCGATGCCGGTAGTCACGGTACAGATGTGGAGTGGCAGGACCACCGAGCAGAAGCGACGGCTGGTGGCGGCAATCACCGATGCGATGGTCGAGCATGCAGCATGCAAGCCGGATCATCTGCATGTGATCATCCAGGATGTACCCAAGGACAGCTGGGGGCGCGCCGGCCGTCTGGGCATCGAGAACGAACCGGACACGCACTGATGGCGATCACCGATGTTCCGCATACGCTGCGCTTTGCGCACATGCTGATGCAGGTGCGCGATATCGAGGCTTCCAGGCGGTTTTATGTCGACTTGCTCGGCTTTACCGTGCGCCCGGCCAAGCCGCTGGCCGACGGCCGCCCGTTCGTGCCGTTCGTTCAGGGTATTGCGCTGACCACCGGAGGGCCGGGTGCGCCGCTGCAGATCGATCACATGGCGTTCACCGTGCATGATGTCGCCGGGCTTGCCGATCGACTGCGTCAGGCGGGCGTTCGCTTCTTCCAGGATCTGCATGACGGCATCTACGGCCGGACCATCTATGTCGCCGATCCGGATGGCACCAAGGTCGAGTTGTACGAACCCGCGCCATGACATTGCTGCCGCACCGGGATGCGGTCGGTCCGCAGCCTGGTACGCGCAGCTTGGTACGTAATGTGCCCAGTACTGCTGCATACGCAACGCACCGCCAATTGCTGGTTTACCGACTCTGGAGTCTGCAATGAACTTTCCTTCCTTCCCGCGCCGGGTGTTTACGCGCCATGCCGCGCTTGCAGCTTTCACCCTGGCGGTGGTGTTCCCGGTTGCGCCGCCTGCAGCCCATGGACAAGTGGCGTGGCCGAGCAAGCCGATCCGCCTGATCGTGCCGTTCGGTGCGGGCTCCACCGCCGACATCATCGCGCGTCTGGTAGGCGCCACGCTGACCAAGGACTTCGGCCAGCAGGTGACCGTGGAGAACCGGCCGGGTGCGGCCGGCACCATCGGTGGCGCCGAGGCGGCGCGCGCCGCGCCGGATGGTCACACACTGGTTCTGGGCACGGTCGCGAGTCACGGCACCGGGACGCTGATGATGGCCAATGTATCGTATGACCCGATCAAGGACTTCCAGCCGATCACGCTGATCACCAATGCGCCCGGACTGATCGCAGTGCACTCGTCGCTGCCAGCGAAGACGCTGAAGGACCTGGTCGAACTGGCGCGGCGCGATCCCAACCTGAACTACACCAGTTCCGGCACCGGTACCACCACCCATCTGGCTGGCGAGTTCATCTGGGCGCGCAATGGGGTGAAGGTAACCCATGTGCCGTTCAAGGCCGCCGGACAGGCGATCACCGACTTCGTCGGCGGGCATATCCCGATCATGATCTACGGCATCCCGGCACTTCGGCCCTTCGTCGACAGTGGCAAGATCCGGCCGATCGCGGTCACCTCGGTCAAGCGGGTGCCCAGCCTGCCGAACGTGCCCACTGTGGGTGAGGTGATGATTCCCGGTTTCGATTTCACCGCGTGGTTCGGCATCATGGCGCCGGCCGGCACACCGCGCCCGATCGTGGACCGGATACACAAGAGCATTCTCGCGGCGATGGAGACACCGGAACTCAAGCAGCAGTTCACTGCGCAGGGTCTGGAACCGGTCGGTCTTGGGCCGGATGATTTCCAGGCGTTCATGCGGGTGGATCTGGTGCGCTGGCGCGAGGTGATCGCGAAGACCGGGACGAAGGCGGAGTAGGGGCGGCGCCCCGCGCAGAGTGGTCGAGGACCTGGAATCGGCGCGTGTTGCCTGCCGCGTAGTCCGCAGTCTGCTTCAGCCGCGGACGATGCGCTTGACCGCTTCAGCGGCGGTAACGATGAGCAGTCCTTCATGGCTGGCGATGGTCAGCAGATCGCGATCGCCAGAGACGAGTAGATCAGCGTTGGCTGCGAGCGCGGCGGCGATGACGTGATCGTCGGCGGCGTCACGCAGAACAACGCGCGGCGTGGTCAGCGGCGAGACGCTGAAAGCCAGTTCCCCGTAGAAGCCCGTGGAAGCCAAGGGCCGGATCGACCGAGGAAAGCTGCTGCGCCAGGCGCGAAGCCAGATGCTCGCGTGTCAGCACGCCGTGCAACTCGGCAAGCAGCACCGGCGTCGTGAACAACTCGATGTCGCCGTCGGTCGCTGCCTGCAGTAGTTTGTAGGGGGTACCTCCCCAGATCAACGCCGAGACGACGACGTTCGTATCGAGGACGAGCCTCACGACTGGTCGGGGTCTGCTGCCTTGCTCTGACGTGCACGCCGCTCGGCACGCACCGCCTTGACCTCGACGACGAACTCCTCGTCGCTCATCGGCGGAATATCTGATGCATGCACGCGCTCGGCGATGGACATCAGCTTGCGCCCCGCATCACGCCGCATTGCTTCCTCCAACAGTTGCTGAATCGCGCTGTCGGACAGCAGGTCTGCATTCTTCGCGCGCTGCGCCAGTTTATCGGGTAGCGTCACCACCAATTCCGTCATCGCCGTTGCTCCTTTCACTGATCGCCGTATCTAAGCCACCGATGATCGCCATACAGAAGCCGGAGAAAGGTGGTCGAAAACGAGTTTTCGAGGGGTCAAGAATGGGTGGACTGTGCGTTCTTGGCAAGCGGTGGTGTGTGGGGCCTGAGGGCCCCTCGGCACGGCGCTCAGGTCCGCGCCTCCGTGGGTGAGTCTCTGTTCCGCGATCGGGCGGTCGGCGCGTGAAGCCGTTCGCCTACGCCGATCCCCGATGGCTGCGCCAGCGGGGCCCCTCGTCGCGGGGCTCACGTCTTCATCATCTGTCCCACCTTCGCCCTCGGGTCTCTCGGCAGCCAGGCATTGGCCTCTACCTGTGCCAGGAACTCGGCCACGAACTGGTTGAACAGGGCGGGTTCTTCGAGGTTTACGGCGTGGCCGGTCTTGGGCAGGACTACCAGGCCGCTGGCGGGAATGGTGCGCTTGAGGAACAGGCCGGGCTGGAGACAGTGATCGTCCTCGTCGCCGACGATCACCAGCGTCGGCACATGCATGTTGCGGAAGCCGTCTTCCAGGTCATAGAGCGATGGCCGTCTGGCCTGCACGCCGCGCATCGTGGTGGCGGCGCCGATCGGGGAGTGCTGCTTCAGGCGGTCGACGAAGGCGCGCCAGCCCCGCGGGTTCTTGTTCTGGAACTGAACTCGCGAGGCCGCCTCGCCATAGACTTCGGCGAACTTCTCCGGGCCCATCGTTTCGAACTTGGTCGCGGCGTCGAGCGCAAGCGTGCGCAACTCGGCTTCGAACGCCTTCTCGGCGCCATAGCCGGCACCGGCGGCGACCAGGGACAGCGCGCGTCCGGCGTGGTTGAGGCCGAAGTGCAGGGTGGCGAAGCCGCCCATCGACAGGCCGACGACATGGGCCTTGGCGATGCCCAGGTGATCCATCACCGCGGCGATGTCGTCGCAGGCGATGCGCTGCGAATAGCTGTCGACACTGGTCGGGATATCCGATGGCGGGTAGCCGCGGGCGGCGTACACGATGCAGCGGTGGCGGCGGGAGAAGTAGCCGATCTGTTCGTCCCAGCTGCGATAGTTGTCACCGAACTCGTGGACGAACACGATCGGTGTGCCGGCGCCGGCTTCCTCGTAGTAAAGCTTGACGCCATCAGCGGCGGTCACGTGGGGCATTGCAGACTCCTCGATCGATGCGCTAAGTGCGCGGGTTTGCGTGAGTGGCGGCCTGGGGGACAGACCCTGAGGGTCTGTCCCCGCTTCCGCTCAACGCGCGGTCAGGTTCCACGCAGAACGAAACACTACACCAGCCGCCGGCAACGGCACGGGTTTGCTGTAGCAGAGGCCTGAGGGTCTGTCCCCGCTTCTGCCAGTCTGCGGCGACTGCAGGCGCCTTGCGCTGCCGGCGCCAATCATCACCTGCCCTGGGTCAGCCAGACTGCGATCAGGAACGCCACCAGCGCGCCTACGCCCCAAACCCACCGCGGCACTGCGCCGACCGGATTGTCCGTACCGGTCGGCGCGGGCTTCGCCGACACGACGCTCGCCGCTTCTGCGGCCGGTGCATCCGTTGCGTCGGCGGGCGCATCGCCCTCGGCAACTGCCGCCCCCGCCTGCACTTCGGAACCGAGGTTCGTGCCAGCGTCGGGCACGACATTCTTCTCGAACGCATCGAAGAACTCCTGGGCCAGCTTGGCCGCCGTGCCTTCGATCAGTCGCGAGCCGACCTGGGCCAGCTTGCCGCCGACCTGCGCGTCGGCCAGGTAGTTCAGCTGCGTGCCGCCAGCGACCTCGGTGAGCGTGACCGTCGCCTTCATCTTGCCGAACCCGGCGACGCCGCCCTGGCCTTCGCCGACGATCGTGTACTGCTCGGGCGGCTTGAGGTCGATCAGCTTCACGTTGCCCTTGAACTTCGCCTTGACCGGCCCGACCTTTAGCGTGAGCGTGGCATTCAGCTCGGTGTCGGACACCTTCTCGATCGTCTCGCATCCGGGGATCGACCGTTTCAATACACCCGGGTCGTTCAATGCAGCCCAGACCACGGTACGTTTCGCCGCAATGATTCGTTCGCCCTTGATTTCCATAGGTCTCGTTCTCGATGTGGGTGAAGGTGCCTGCGCAGGCGGCGTGTCAGAACCTGAACAGCCGGCGCGGATTGACGTCGGCAATCCGTTCGATCTCGCTGCTGCCGATGCCGGTTGCGCGAAGTGTAGCCATCGGATCATGGTCAGCAGGTGGAAACGAGTCGTCGCTTCCGAGTACCACCCGATCGACACCCACCCGGTCGATGAGGTAGCGCAGCGCCGCCGGCTCGTGCAGGATGGTGTCGTAGGATAACCGGGTGAGGTAATGCGAGGGCGTCTCGCGTGCCACGTCCTGCTGCCCGGCCCGGTCCATCCGGCCGTGCATGCAGTCGAAGCGCCCGATCAGCCAGGGCAGCGCACCACCGCCATGGGACAGGATCAGTTCCAGCCTGGGGAAGTGGTCGAGCACGCCGGAGCCGATCAGCGATCCGATGCACAGCGTGGTGTCGTAGGTGTACTGCACGATCTGGTTCAGGGCGTACAGGCGGGTTCGCGGGGTCGGCGCCGGTGCTGCCGGATGGATGAACACTGGAACGTCCAGCGCCTGCGCGCTCGCCCAGTATTCGTCCAGCGCCAGTTCGCCCAGATTCACCCCCTCGACATTCGCCGCGACCACGCCGCCGATCGCGCCGTCTTCACGCACTGCACGTTCGAGTTCGCGTGCCGCACGTGCGGCGTCCGGCAGCGCACCCGAGGCGAGCCAGGAGAAGCGCGCCGGCTCGCGTTCGCACATCCGTGCCAGCGAGTCGTTCAGCAGCCGGTGCCATCGTGCGCCCTGTTCGCCGGGCAAGGCATAGCCGAAGATATCGGTCCAGATCGAAAGCACCTGGCGGTCGATGCCGGTGCGGTCCATGCTCTCGAGGCGCGCGGCGACCGGCTCGACCAGCTTGGCGAAGAATGGCCGGATCTGCAGACCGTAGTCGAAGCGCAGGCACTGGCATCCTGGCGGGGTTTCGACCACCGAGACGCCGAAGTCATGGGCGCGCGCGGCCAGCGGCTCGAGAATGTCGAGCGGCACATAATGGGCATGAACGTCGATCGGCATGGGTTGGGCGCGAAGGTCGGCAGCAGGTTGATCGGACTTGCAGGACGTTTGGTGGGTGAGGAGTGAAGGGCGGGGCGCGAACGCTCCGACATCAAGGGTGCAGAATCAAGGTTGCAGCGTCAAGGGCGCGGCGCTAAGGGTGCAGCGTTAAGGGTTAGCCCCGCGCGCCTCGGTGCGCCGGCCCGGCAGGGGTTTGCGTGTCGCGCTGCGCCGAGTGGCGCGCCTGGCGAAGCAGGGCGGCCATGCGCTCAGGCGACAACGGCAGCTCGGTGAGGGTCACGCCGGCATACCCGGGCGTCGACGCCAAAGCGGCGGCGACTGCATTGGCCAGGGCCGCGCCGGTGGCGACGATACCGCCCTCGCCGGCGCCCTTTACCCCGAGCGGGTTGAGCCGCGAGCGATGGATCTCCAGCGTGATCGCCTCGACGTTCGGATAGTCGGTGGCTGTGGGCAACAGATAATCGGCGAGCGTGCCGGTGAGCAGCTGGCCCTGCGGGTCATAGATCAGTTCGTCGAGGAAGGTCGCCCCGATGCCCTGTACCGCGGCGCCGATCGCCTGCCCGTGCACCAGCAGCGGGTTGACTGCGCGACCGATGTCCTCGACCGCCAGGAACCGCAGCACCTCGATCTGCGCGGTCTCCGGGTCGAGTGCGATCTGGGCCACATGGGTGCCGTAGGTATAGGTGCGCTTCTTCGTCTCGAAGGTTGCCGTCGCCTCGATCGCGTCGCGTGCCGTGGCGTCGCCCGCCTGTGCAGCCTGCGCTACGGTGGCAAGACTGCCCAGCCTGCCGTCATGGAAAAACTCACCGCCCCGATACGCGACCATCGAGGGCTCCAGCCCGTGCCGCTGGGCATACCACGCGCCGGCCTGCGCGATCAGCTTGCCGGCCGCCAGATGCAGGGCGCTGCCGCCCATCACGACGGCGCGGCTGTGGTAAGTCCCGTAACCATACTCGACCAGGGTGGTCGAGCCGTGATGCAGGGTGAACGTCTCGACCGGCAGGCTGAACACATCGGCGGCGATCTGCGCCATCACTGTCTCATGCCCCTGACCCATGGTCGAGCAGCCGGTGAAAAGATCGATGCCGCCATCGGCACGCACCTTGATACGGCCGGTCTCGGCCGGCCCGGCGCCGCTGGACTCGACGAAGCAGGCGAGACCGACACCATGCAGGCGCCCGTCCGCACCCAGACCGTTGCGGGCGGCGAGGGCAACATAGTCAGTGGCGTGCAGCGCGCGCTCGAACGCCATCGGGAAGTCCCCGGTATCGAACTCGATCGCCGGCTCGTAGGGACAGAGCTGGCCGCAATCGAACGGCATCTCGTCGGCGCCGATCAGGTTGATGCGCCGGATCGACACCGCATCGACCCCGAGGTCGATGGCGGCCAGGTCGATCAGCCGCTCGCGGAAGAAGTTCGCCTCGTAGCGCCCCGGGCCGCGATAGGTGCCCACTGGCGTCTTGTTGGTGATCAGCGCCAGCACCTCGAACTCGCAGTTCGGTATGCGGTACGGTCCGGGCATGAACTGCGCCGCCTTGGCCGGCACCACGCCACCGTTGGTGCGCACATAGGCGCCCAGATCGGCCAGCACCCGACCGCGCAACCCGACGATACGGCCGTCGGCTTCGCAAGCGATCTCCAGCACGCAGTCGATCTCTCGCGAGTGATTGGTGGCGAGCAGGTTCTCGCGCCGGTCCTCGATCCACTTCACTGGCCGGCCGAGCGCCATCGCTGCAAACGGCACCAGAAAGTCTTCCGGATAAAGCTCGCCGCGCACGCCGAAGCTGCCGCCGACATCGACTTCGATCAACTCGATCGAAGCCTCGACCATCGAGAACACGCGAGCGAGCCAGCGCCGATTGAAGAAGGCGACCTTTGCCGCACCCCATACGCGCAGCACGCCGGATTCGCGGTCGAATTCGGCAAGCAGGCCGCGGGTTTCCATTGGCGAGGCGGCTTGGCGATGGCAGCGGAAAGTCTCCCGGCGGGTGTAGGCGGCTTGCGCGAAAGCCAGCGCTGGCTCGCCACGCGCAACGGTGTAGCGCGATGCGATGTTGCTGCCGCTTTCCGGATGGATCAGCGCTTCGCCAGCCTCGGCCTGATGCACCGTGGTCACCGCAGGTTCGGTCAGATAGTCGATATCGACCAGATCGAGCGCATCCTCGGCGGCATGCCGGGTGTCGGCGACGATCAGCGCGACCGGCTCACCGACATGACGCACCCGGTCGCTGGCGAGCGGATACTGCAGGTACTTCTCGAACCCGGGCAGCGGCCCCAGGCGGATCGGGATCGTCTGGGCGATCGGCGCGATGTCGGGCCAGGTGTAGACCGCGACCACGCCGGGCAGCGCGCGAGCCCGCGACGCATCGATGCCGAGGATGCGCGCATGCGCATGCGGGCTGCGCACCACGGTCGCATGCAACAGGCCGGGCCGTTTGAGGTCGTCGACGAAGGTTGCGCGGCCGGTCAGGAAGCGCGCGTCCTCCAGCCTCGGCAGCGATCGGCCTATTTGCGCAGTCGTGTGTGCCCCTGCCCCCGTCCCTGCGCTGGCGTGCTCGGCAGACGCCGCCGGCAGGCTCATTCGCGCAGCCGCCTTGCCGCATCCAGGATGGCCTCGACGATCGGAATGTAGCCGGTGCAGCGGCACAGGTTGCCCGAGATCGCCAGTCGCACCTGATCGGGCGTCGGGTCCGGCGTTTCGGCGAGCAGGGCATGCGCCGTGGTCAGCAGGCCGGAGGTGCAGAAGCCGCATTGCAGGGCGTGATGCTGGCGAAACGCGTCCTGCAGTACCGACAGTTGCTGCTCGCCGCGCCGCACCGCGTCGCCGCGCTGCGGGCAGAGCGCGGCCAGACCCTCCACGGTGACTACCGAGGTCTCGTCTGCCTGAACCGCGAACATCAGACAGCCGCGCACCGAGCGTCCGTCCACCACTACGGTACAGGCGCCGCACACGCCATGTTCGCAGCCCAGATGGGTGCCGGTGAGATCGAGCGTCTCGCGCAGGAAGTCCGCGAGCGTCAGCCGAGGCTCCACTTCGCGCGCGACAGCCTCGCCATTTACCGTGAGGCGAATCTGGTGCGTCATTGCTGTCCTCCTGCAATGCCAGGCGGCGCACCGGCAACGGTTGCGGCCGGCGCGCTGAACGCCTGCACCAGGGCGCGCCGGGTGAGCACCTGCGCCAGTTCGCGCCGGTACTCGGCACTGGCCTGGTGGTCCGATCTCAGGTCGAGGCCCGCGGCGGCGGCGCTGGCGGCGCGCGCTGCCAGGGCCGCATCCGCAGGCTCGCCGATCAGCGCAGACTCGACTGCGCGCGCACGCATCGGCATGTCAGAGGCGCCGAACAGTACGAGCCGCGCCGCGGTGACTTTGGCGCTGTCGTCGATATCCACGGTCAAGGCGACGCCGACGATCGCGTAGTCGCCATGGCGGCGGGCGAGTTCGATGAACCCGCAGCGGCGGGTCGCGGGCCAGCCCGGGAAACGCACAGAGGTCAGGATCTCGTCTTGCGCAAGTGCCGTAGTGAACAGTCCCTTGAAGAAAGACTCGGCGGCAACTTCCCGCTCCCCACGAAGACTGCGCAATGTCAGGACCGCATCGCAGGCGATCGCCACTGCCGGCAGCTCTGCCGAGGGATCGGCATGCGACAGGCTGCCACCCAGGGTGCCGCGGTTGCGGATCTGCACATGCGCGACCCAGGGCATGGCCGCATGTATCAATGGCTGAGCCCTGGCGATCTCTGGTGAAAGCTCCAGCGTACGACTGCGCACCATCGCGCCGACATGCATGTCGCCGGCGCCATCTGTCTGCAGGCGATCGAGTCCGGCCACCCGGTTCAGATCGATCAGGACCGCCGGGTTTGCCAGCCGAAGCGCGAGTACCGGCGCCAGACTCTGCCCCCCGGCGAGCAGCTTCGCGTCATCGCCATGCGCACTCAGCGCCGTCAGTGCCTGATCGAGCGTGCGTGGTGCGAGGTAGTCGAAGGCGGCGGCTTTCACCGCGGCGCCGACCGGCAAAGCGTTTGAATGGCGTGCCGCGAAGTAGCGGTTGGGCACATGTCGTTCACACTTTGGCTGCTTCAGCCAGCAGCGCCGCAGTCAGCGCGTCAATCGCTGAAACGAACGGCGAATGATCGGTGTCGAACTCGACCACGCGGGTCGGCGTCAGGTCCTGATACATCCGTTGCTGCAACAACGGGAACACGGTGCGATCCTGAAGCGTGGAGAAGTAGACACGCGGCACTCGGCCGAACCGCTCGTTGCTGACTCGCACGATGTCGCGCCTGGGTTGTGCCGGTTGCGGACCGAGATGGGTGGCGGCCATTGCCGCGTCGCCCGGGCTGCAGGTGTTGAAGAACAGCGCCAAGGCGTCGCCCGGTTCGATCGTCGACCAGGTGCGGTCCGGCGACAGGCGCAGCGCCTGCCTGGCGCCTGCCATGTCTGGCGTGGCGTAGCGATCGTAGAAAGCGGTGATCGAGAATCCGTCGGGCAGCATGAACGCGGCAAGATAGACCAGCTTCGCCAGACGATCCGGCATCCGCTCGGCGAGTGTCGACACCACGATACCGGCCATGCTGTGCCCGACCAGGATCACTGGCGAGGTCGCGCGCTCGATCAGCGGCGCGATCGAATCGGCATAGACCTCCAGGGTCACCGCCGCCGCCGGTGTCGCGGTCTCTGCCGGTTCGAATCCGTTGCCGGGCAGGTTGGGCGCTTCAACGCTGTGGCCGGCGGCACGCAGCCCGGGGACGACCCTGTCCCAAACCCGGGGGTCATGCCAGGCACCGTGGATCAGGATGAAGGTCGACATCGACGGGGAGTCCTCTTGTGGTGCGTTAGCGGAGGCGCGGTGGGGACAGACCCTGAGGGTCTGTCCCCGGGGTATGCGGAGGTACTTTGGGGACGGACCCTCAGGGTCTGTC
>JBBRCD010000118.1:0-13302 GCA_038205245.1 Burkholderiales bacterium | reverse complement strand
GCCTATCTGGCGGCCGCAGCGTCGGTTGTGCTTGTTTGGTGGTGGGCACCGGGCTTTTTCCTGGCGATGTTCCTGCTCATCTCGGCCCTGCATTTTTCGGGCGATCCTGATGGCGACATGTCGGCTTGGTTTCGAACGCTGCATGGCGGCGTTGTCATTGTTGGCCCTCTCATCTTGCACGCAGCCGAGGTCACCCAACTTTTTGCTTTTCTGTCCGGAGACGGCTCCGCGCAAGCCATCGTTGCGGCCTTGCAGTGGCTCGCCTGGCCCTGGGTTGTTGCCACCGGCGCAGTTGCCATTGCTGGTGCGAAGCGGCACCCGGCGCGCAGCGCCGAACTCGTGTCAGTGACCGCACTGCTGTGCCTGGCGCCGCCGCTCATCGCTTTCACCCTTTACTTCTGTTTCATGCACAGCGCGCGACATGCTTTGAGGACACGCGAATATTCAACGCTGGCACGTTCAGTCACCTGATGCGCGTCGCTGCCGGGCCCATGCTGGTCACCGTTGTAGGCGTGGTCATCCTGTGGTGGCTGTCGAACGACCAGCCCCTCGACATGCGCTTGGCGCAGTTGCTTTTTGTCGGTCTGGCTGCACTGACCGTACCGCACATGGCCATCGCAGAAAGAGTTCGTTTCTCGGGCTGGGTGAAGGGGCGCAGCAACCGGGATACAGCAACCGGGATACAGCAACCGGAAATCAGCAACCTTAAAACAAAGGTTCTGCAGGAAGCCCAGCTGGATCAATGACCAGGGCAAACCGGAGTGAGCCCGCAACGCTTAAACGGCAAGTTGCGTGGTGAGGGCTGTCAACGGCAATGTGATCCATTCGATCGACACGGTACTCAGGTCCAAATAACGGCGTTCAAGCCGACTTGATGCCGCCGGTAATTAGCACCTTTTCGTGCGGTTCAAGGCTGATGCTGCCGCTTTTTCAGTTCGACTTTGACCAAGGGTGTATGCGCAGCAACGCGGCGGCGTGTGCCCGCACCGCAACGCTGGGCCATGTCCAGAAGCAGATCGATGCCGACCCGCGCTCATGAACTTTCCTCAGTCATAGACCAAGGGTGTCTCGGCGCCAATGCAACAGCGATCTTTGCGGCCAGATGCCGTGCGCCCGGCGATCAAAACACACGCCCGCGCGCCGCATCAGGTCCGGTACCTCCGATAAAGGAGGCTCGACAAACCATGGTGTCGATTCAGCTAAGTGGGCCAACGAACAGACGGCCCCGTGCATGGGCGCAACCATCCGAATTTGGTCTGGCTGCCAGTCGAGCACCAGTCCTGACGAGCTCTTATCGAATCCACTGGAAGAAAACCAAATGACCGCTGCCAAACCCGGCCTGTATGCAAATATCAAAGCGAAAAAAGATCGTATCGCTCACGGTAGCAACGAGCACATGCGCAAGCCAGGAGAGTCCGGTGCACCCACGACGAAGGACTTCGAGAAAGCCAAGGAAGCCCCCGCAACCAGAAAAGCCAAGAAATCGTGACTGCCCTCTGCCGGGAATACGGATGAGCTGGAACCCAGCGCGGCTATGAAATGTTCAGCCAAGCCAAGACCGGCTTGTCGGCAGCCGCGCACTGAAATGCCAGATCGGCGTGAACTACCTGACCGCCTGGCTGATGCATCACCAAGTCATGGAGGCGATGGCGGACCGCAAGGCAGCACACCGTCTGGGTGGCGCGGTGGAGCTTGAAGGCGCCTGTCTCGGCGGCGAACGCGCCGGCGGTGAACCCGGCCGCGGATCGGAGAACCAAGTTCCCGCCGCCGCCGTCGTCTCGCTCAACGACAAGGGCCGCACGTTGTATGTCAAGGCCCCGCAGATACCAGACTTCACCAACAACGCGATCTCGAAGTGGGCCGAATCGCTCAGGTCTGGCGGCAAATGTTCGAAGCTGGCGCAAGATCGTTGATAGAAGCGAAAAACTGTTGCAACGTGAACCGGACAGTTTTCAAATTTGGGAACCTTGGGTAAAAAATTTGGAGGTCTGGCATGATTAATTATGAAAACTTCTTCGTCTATGAATACTGGCAGTATGAGACGATAAGGCACATGTTCAGCTTTACTGCGGCCGTGTTCGCAGCGTCGTTATTCTATTTCGCGATGACTGTCAGGCAAGCGAGCGAGAAATACCGCGCCACCTTCGTCATCTCCGGTGTGGTTATGGTTTCGGCGACGCTTGAGTTGTTTCTGCTGTGGATGCTGTGGAACCAAGCGTTCGCGTTCAACGCCGAGACGATGACCTTTTCACGTGTGGAGGGCGAAGTATTTTCCAACGGGTACCGCTATGCCAATTGGCTGATAGACGTCCCGATGCTGCTGACCCAATTTCTCATCGTGCTTCAGTTCACCGGCAAGGAGTTTACGTCGCGTTGGGCCAAGCTGACAATCGCGGGGGTGGCTATGATTATCCTCGGCTACATCGGGCAATATTACGAGCCACAAGTCGCAGGTTTCGTCGAAGGCAACGCTGCGCCATTTTGGATCTGGGGTGGTTTGAGCTGGCTGGTGTTTTTCTACCTGCTCTTCGTTGCTAACGACGCAGTCAAAACCGGCAAACAGGCGCTTGAACCTCGTGCCGCCAGCCTGATGGTCACCGCTTGGAGGCTACTGGTCGTGACGTGGTTCACTTACGGGCTGGCCTACCTGATCCCTGGTATTCCCGGCATCAACGAGAGCAGTACGTGGGTTGTCGTGAGGCAGTTTATTTACACTGCGGCCGACGTAACGTCGAAAGTTATATTCGGGCTCCTCTTGGCGCAAGTCGCCATCATCCAAAGCCGTGCTCACAGCGATGATCGGGGATCGTCTGGGTTGCGCGGCCAGAACGTCGCATGACAGCTACGCGTTGTGACGCTGGGGCGAAGCGGGCTCCATGGCAACTAAATAAAAGCCTGCAGTGAAGATGACCCCTCCCGATAGGCAATCTTATCCCCCATTTTTGAGCCAAGCCGGTTTCCGATATGCCGCGCCGATGAAAGTCGGCCGGTATGGGTCCAGTACGGTCAGGTTGCCGACAGAGGCTCCACTGAAGCCGAAGCCGAATCCGAAGCCGAATCCGAACAGAACCAGCGGGCCCAGAAACTAATTTGTGAATTCTGACCATCGGCGTCTTTGCTGAAGCAGCTGGGGTCCATGTTGAAACCATCCGGTTCTCGCAACGCAAAGGCTTGTTTCCGGAACCGGACAAGCCTCTACGGCAGCCTTCGCCCTCATGGCAAGACAGTTGTAACGCAGGTTCGATTCGTGAAATCACCCCGCGACTTGGCTTACCCTGGACGCAATCGCCGACTTGCTGCGCCTGGACGATGGCACCCGATGCGAGGAAGCCAGCAACCTGCTCTGTCGAGCGCAGCAAATCCGGGCGACGTTATTTCAGCGGCTCGAGCTTGCCCAGCAGGAAGGGCAGGAATTCAGCGACCGTGGGATGGATCGGCAAGGCATCGCGCAGCACCTGGTAGCGGGCGCCGGTGGCCATGAACGTGCTGATCACCTGAATCACCTCGTCGCACCCGAAACCGAGCAGCGACGCACCGACTATCGTTTCGCTTTGCTGGTCGACCAGGATCTGCATCAGGCCCTTGGTCTCGCTCTCCTCTTTGGCCCGGCTCACGTCCTTCATCTGGAAAGTCGCCGCCAGCGTGGCGCGGCCAGACTCGCGGGCCTGCGCCTCGGACAGCCCGACTCGCCCGAGCGGCGGATCGGTGTACATCGCGTAGGTCGATACTCGGCCGTCGGCGGAACGTGCGCCGCCCGCGAGATTGGCCAGCACGATCTGGCCGTCCTGGTAGCTCGTGTGGGTGAAGGCACCCCGCTTGTTGATGTCGCCGACCGCCCAGATGCCGGGCACATTGGTTTCCAGCTTGCCATTCGTGGGGACGAAGCCGTGTTCGTCGGTCTCCACCCCGACCGCCGGAAGGTTGAGCCGCTCGGTATTCGGGCGGCGCCCGGTGGCAATTAACAGGTGCGAGCCTTGGACTCGCTGTCCTGCCACCTTCACCGCAATTTCGCCATTGGAACTCTTCTCCACCCACTCGACTTCGTTGCCGGTGCGGAAGCGGACGCCCTCTGCCCGCAACATTTCGGTAAGGGCCTCCGAGACCGCCTCGTTTTCGCCGCCGGTGATGCGCGGGCCGGCCTCGATCACGGTGACCTCGCTGCCGAGCCGGCGAAAAATCTGCCCCATTTCCAAGCCGATGTAGCTGCCTCCGATGATGATCAGATGGGTCGGACGCGTCCGCAGTTCGAGCAGGCTGACGTTGTCCAGGTGTGGCACTTCTTCGATGCCCTGCAGCGGCGGGATGAACGCGCGGGTGCCGGTGTTGAGGAAGACCCGCGCGGCCCGCAATGGCTGGTCGCCGGCGGTCAGCTCGAACCGGTCACCGCCTCGGCCGGCAAAAGCGCCCAAGCCGCGCAGCAAGGTCAGGCCGTACTGCGCGGCAATCGATGCTTCCAGCCCCGCGCGCGACTCGTCGACCCGCTGCTGCATCCGCGCCATCGCGGCCGCGAAGTCGATCTCGACTTTTCCGGCCGTGACGCCGAATTCACCCGCACGACGCGCCAGGTGCGCAATGCGCGCGCTTTTGCGCAAGGTCTTGGTCGGCGTGCAACCGTGATTGACACAGGAGCCGCCGATCAACCCCCGTTCGATCAGTGCAACCTTCTCACCGCGAGAAGCCAGCGTCATGGCCAAAGTTGGTCCGGCCTGGCCGGTACCGACCACGGCAACGTCGAACTCGATGACAGGCGTGCTCTTGTTCATGTGATGTTCACAACGGCCTCAACAACGCTGAAGTCACTCAACCCCCAACAAAGCGAGCAAGCAGTCCTTTGCTTTCAAGCATGCCATTGCGCCGCAATATGCATGCCTGCGAGTCACGGTATTCCAGGGCTACACGACCCAAAAAGGCAAGCTCTCGATCTTCGATCGCTGTTCTCGACGTCGTTTGATACGTGTCCCTCCAGGACGCGAGCGGACAACACCGTCGAAGTCGAGGAAGAGCCGGAAGCCGCCTGCCTTCACAAGGGTATCCTCGCTCTTCGCTCTTCAGAGCATTGACATTCCCGGCAATGGGTCGAGAGGTATCCGTTGGATCAGACCGTGTACATCGACCGCCTCATGGACTGGCTGCGCAAGCCTTTGTTCATGCTTGGCGACAAGGGCCTCAGCCTGGGCAGCATGTCCGCCGCCCTGTTGTTCATATTCGTCATCTGGTGGCTGGCGAGTCTGATCGAGCGCAGCGTGCTGCGCATGTCCGGGCGGTACAGCGACGAGCCGTGGAAGTTCGCCCGCATCCACATGCTGAGTCGTCTGCTCCGTTACGCGGTGTGGGTCATCGGTACACTGGTCGGGCTCAACTACATCGGAATCGACCTCACCAGTATCGCGCTGGTCGGCAGTGCTTTTGCGGTCGGCCTGGGCTTCGGCCTGCAGCATGTGTTCAGCAACTTCGTCTCTGGCCTGATCATCCTCCTGGAGCGGAGCCTGAAGATCGGCGACTTCGTCGATCTTCAATCCGGCGTGCGCGGTCATGTGCGAGAGATCGCGATGCGCTACACCCGAGTGACCACCAACGATGAACTCGATGTGTTGGTGCCTAACTCGGAGTTCATCAACGGCCGGGTGACCAGCTGGACGCTCGACGACTCCAGCCGGCGGATGCACATCCCGTTCGGAGTCGCCTATGGAACCCCGAAGGAGCGTGTTCGCGAGGCTGGGCTGGCTGCAGCCGCCCGGGTACCCGGCATCCTCACCCAGGCGGCGCGCTCGTCCGATGTATGGCTGGTGAACTACGGCGAAAGTTCGGTCGACTACGAGCTAATCGTTTGGGCAGATCGGCAGCTGACCACGCATCCAGCGTCGACGCACGCCAAGCTCATGTGGGCCCTCGACGATGAACTGCAGCGCGCAGGCATCGACATCCCGTTTCCGCAGCGCGACCTGCATGTTCGCTCGGGCGTTCTGGATGTGCGGATGCAGGCGCCGAAGGCGACCGGGGAATGAAGCCCGCTGCCCGGCCTGCGGTGGTGCGGACGCGTATAGCCGCAAGCAGCGCTGCGGAACTGCGCAAACAGGCTGGCGTGGCGCAGGACTGCGCGTCTGTCGGCGCCCTGATTCAGTTGACTGGTGTGTCGGGCCCAGCCGGGGTCAAGGTGGCGGCGGGGATGTCCTGATCGGCCGGCCCGGCCAGATCGGAAGGCCGCGCGGGCGCGGCGGCCAACCCGTGATCCATGCCTTCGCGGCACACCAGCACTGGCCGGGCGGAAAGCTTCAGCAGTTCGTCGGTCAGACTGCCCTTTATCGCGCGGGCTAACGCGCCCCGGCCGAGCGAGCCGATCACGATCAGATCGCTTCCTTCTTGCTCGGCCAGGCGCTGGATGGCGCTGGCCGGGTCCTCGTCGATGGTCAGCAGGGTGCGGGCCTCGATGCCCGCCTGGCCCGCGAGCATCAGCGCCGCGTCGAAAAAGGGCTCAATGCGCGCCTTGCACTGCCGTGCGTGGTCGCCGAGCGCGCGCTCGAGTTCAGCCGCCGACTCCGCCTCGATATGTTCCACCGGGACTGGCAGGTGGAAGGTGATTGCGCATCCATAACGTACGGCGGCTGCGACACCGACTGCGGCGACGCGCTGCCCGAGTTCAGTCTCGTCGATCACCGCGAACAACCGGCGCGTGGCGCCCGGCGCGTTCGCAGTTCGAGCCGGGGCAGGCGTGCTGTCGGAGGCGCTATCGTGTTTCGTTTCGTGGCTTCTCATCAGCGGACTCGGGTGGCGGTGCCGGTGGCCGTCGGGGTTCGATCAGCAGATGCTGGCGTCAGAGACCATAGCGCAATGCCAGCCCGTACGACAAGCCCGCCCACATGATCAGGAACAGGGGCGTGCCAGCCAAACAGCACCGCAAGCACGAACGGCTCCGGCGGCACCCCCAGCGATCGGGCGAGCTCGATGCCAAGTGACGTGCTGATCGCGGCCGCGGCGTTGTTGGACACGAAGTTGGTCAGCAGGCCCATCAGAAGCATCAACATGGCGAGTACCCAGGCCGGTGCGAGGTCACCGGCCGTGCCAGCCAGTTGCTTCGCAAGCCAGGCAGTTGCGCCTGTGATTTCCAGTGCATCGCCCAGCGCCAGGCTCGCAGCGACCAGCATCACCACCTTGACCGACAATGCGTGGGTCATGGCCTGCGGGTCGCCCTGCAGCAGCAGGATGTCGCCTGCCCCGATGCGCCGGTCGGCAAGCTCTCCACGCTGGAAGCCGGCGTTAGCGTTGGCCGCCCGCAGGCCTACGACCACGGCGAGTCGAACTTGAATGGCGACTCAAGCCCCGACGCCGAACGTCCAGCGGCCGCACTGCTCCCTCTGACGCCTGCTTCGCGCATCAGCGAACGGCCGGACCCTGCGACATCGACCATCATTGGCGACCCGGCAGCGGACAGGGCGAAGCAGGCCAGGGGGGGCGACGGTACATCAGAGCAGGCGAAGCAGGCAGCGCAGAAGAAGGCAAAGGAGGAGAAGAAGGAAGCCGCGCCGGCCACCGCCGTAGTGTCACAGATGATCGTGATGCCAACCTCGCCGCTGATCGGCCGCAGCGTTCGGCAAGGAACGGATCTCCGAACGCTACGGCGGACGCCGCCTTCGCATCCGCCTCTTCCTGAATGTCGACATCGTGAAGGACCGCCTTCAGCGTGCCCTCGAAGTCCTTAAGGTTGGTTGCGGTATCCCGCACCAGCAGCCGGTCGCCTGCGCGCAGGTTTACCGACGGCAGCCGGCTCAGCGCGCGATCGTTGCGGCGCAGGTCGACCAGGCGCATGCGCGAACCGGTCGCCTCGAATACGGCGGCGAGCGTCTTGCCCTCCAGGCAGCTATCCGCTTCGACCAGCAGTTCGGCATCGAACACTTGCTCGGACAACTCGTCGACCGGCGGTTCCACTTTCGCCAGTACACGCGGCGCAACCAGCCAGAGGTAGGCTATGCCGGGAATGGCCGCCATCGCGACCAGCGAATAAAAGCTGAACATGCCGAATGGACCGACACCGAGGGAGGCGGCGAGCGCGACCACGATCAGGTTGGTCGAGCTGCCGATGGTGGTGGCCATGCCGCAGATCAAGACCGCATAGTTCATTGGCAGCAGCATGCCGCCGCCGGAGGCACCTGTCCGGGCCGCGGCGGCAAGAATGAGAGGGATCAGTAGCACGACGACCGGCGTATCGTTGATGACACCGCTCGCCACTGCACCGCCGGTCAGCACGGCCAGCAACGCGAGCCGGGGTTGTGCCGCCAGCCATCCCGACAATCGTCGTGTAGCCAGCTCCAGCGCGCCTGTCACGACCAACGCGTGTCCGACCACCATCAGTCCTCAGATGGCAATCAGTGCCGTGTGGCAGAATCCGGCAAAGAAACGCATCGGATCGACAGTGCCTGAGGCGATATCCAGCGGGGCGAGTTCGAAACCCAGTGGTAGCGCAACCAGTATCACCAGGCATACGGTCGTGATCGGAAGGCGGTCCTGAACGAACAGCGCAAATACGACTGCGGAGAATTCCAGTAGCGCCAAAGCGTGCTTACTCAGACCGCAGACCCAATGGAACAGCGCCGGGTCTTCGGACGTCAAGTGGGGTAAGCCCGGTGCAGTTTGTGCTGGAGTTCTGTAGGGTAGACCCCGCCTAAGACGACTGGCATCGACAGCCTCCACTCGGCGCGAACGTCGGCAGCCTCGCCGGCGGGGTTCGGTTGGCAATCGCAATCGCGCCGCGAGTGGGCGCTCTGTTCAACGCGCTCCCGCCTGCAAAGTCTGGGAGGTGAGGGTGCCCTCTGCTACGGCGCGACAGTTCACCTGGAGGACGAGGTGACGGGAGGGGCGTTCACGAACGCGTCGCGATTGAGATCGTTCAGACTGCCCCACTTGTCGGCATCGAAATTCTTCATCGATGCCAGCATGCCCTTGTCTACATCAAGCATGAGCTCGTCAGAGTTCCCGCGGGTCTTGAACGCCGTCAGCGGAAAGGCAAACAGCTTTGCACTGGAGAACCAGCTCGGATCGAAAGAGAACACCGCATACTGGATCTTGCCGGCACGCATGTCGACCACCAGGTCCTTGATCTTGCCGATGTCCTTGCCGGACCGGCTGTCGACATCGCGGCCAATGACCTTGCTTGCGCGCATGGAATGCTCGGTACCCGCAGGCGGCTTGAAGCCGTAGTTCTTGTCCAGGCCGTCAAGGTAGCGCCGGTTGTCCACAGCGCGCATCCAGTCTAGCTTCGCGACTCCTGCATTCATTAGTTGCTTGCGTGACACGTCACGATAGGTCAGTGTCTTCCCGGAGGCGTCCCAGCCGAGTGCAGAAACCGGCATCAAGAGTCCGTCTCCCGAGAGGTCGCCGCCAGCACGTCGATGCCCGCATGGCTCGCAATAACGAGCCTCAAGCGCGATGCACCTGCCTGGTTCATAGTTGCGCGGCGAGAAGAGACGCGAACCGCTCGGCGATCCGCTCGCGCCAAGGTCGCGCGACCCACTCGGCGAGGCTGACTGGGCGCGATTTCCTCAGGTCATCGTTGAAGATCCGGGTGTGCTGCGCTGCGAACTCGGGATCCACGATATTCAAGGTGGCCTCGTCGTTGAGGCGAAACGAGCGGTTATCCAAGTTGGTCGAACCTACCGAAACCAGCAGGCCGTCGACGACCATGACCTTGCAGTGATACATCGTAAGCTGGTACTCAGCGATCAGCGCACCGGCGGCCAGCAGCGGGCCCCAGCGCGCACGCGAGGCGACACGCACGGTCTCGCTGTCAATGTGCGGGCCAGGTACGACGATGCGCAGCGTGACGCCGCGCTTCATCGCGGCGACGAGTGCGTTGGACGACAGTTCGTCTGGTACGAAGTACGCTGCGGAGAGATCGATGGAGCGCGACGCCGCAGTGATGGCGAGCAGGTACATCACGTGCATGTTCTCGCTTCCGCCGCTGGGAGAGCTGCTGAAGACCTGCGCCAGGCTGCTGCCGGCCGCGGCCAGCGGCGGGAAATAGGCGGGGCCGTGCAGTACTTCGCCGCTGACCTTGATTCAGTTGTCGAGGAAGACGGCCTGCATCTGAGCGACCACCGGGCCCTCGACCTGGAAGTGCGTGTCGCGCCAACGTTCGGGGTCCTGAGCCCTGCCGGTCCACAGCGGCGCGATGCCCACACCGCCGGTAAAGCCGATGTGGCCATCGACGACCAGAAGCTTGCGGTGGGTGCGGTTGTTCAGGCGGCCCAGGTGCGACCAGTGCGGTGGGTGAAACGTGTGCATCTGCACGCCCGCAGACCTCATCTCGTCGAGCAGAGCGTCGTCCATCTTCGCGTTGCCGACCCAATCGAGCAGCACAAGCACTTTGACGCCGTTGCGCGCCTGGTCGGCCAGTGCTTGCGAGAACTCGAGTCCGATATCGCCCGACCAGTAAATGTAGGTCTCGAAAGTGATCGACGTAGTAGCGCCACGGATCGCGGTCAGCATGGCGGGAAAAATCTCGTCGCCGTTCTTCAGTACCCGTAGCGGGTGCCGGCCACGAAATGCGGGCCGAGCAGCACGCCGAGCTCCTGGTGGAAGCACGGGTCGTCGAGCGGATACAGGCGCTCGATCCGGCGCTCGATCTGCTTCTCGGCGCCAATGAAACTGAACGCGATAACGGTGGCGACGAGCGTCAGGATTGCGCCGCCGGCGGCTATCGCGAACGGGTGCCGTTTCAACATGACCAGGTTCTTCGTCACTCCGTTTAAGGGCATCCAGGTTCGCGTCCCGCGTCGTGGCAAGCATCGGCTCTGCAACGCCGAGTTTAAGCGCACTGCACTTGCGTGCTGAGTGCGCTGACGTATAGATGAATGCGTCGCGCGCCGATATGTTAAGTGTGGCTGTCGGCAGATGCCGGTGTCAGAACACTCGCGCTTGCTGCCAGCGGATCGCCAACGCATCGTTCAACGCATCGTTCAACGCATCGTTCAACGCATCGTTTAACCCATCGCTCAACGCAATTACGGCATTAAAACGTCATCTGATCCCGCGTAGCGCGGGGCTTTATGCTAACCGCCACGGAGTTCACGTACAAAAGGAGACTTTGATGGACGACCACGACAAGACAATCGAAAAAGGGTCCAACCGTGACCCGATCACCGGTGCGCCTGGCGCGCATCCCGTGGGCACCGGCGTCGGCGCGCTGCTTGGCGGCGCGGCCGCGGGCGCAGCTACCGGCACCATCGCCGGTCCGGTCGGCACCGTGATCGGTATGGCCGTCGGCGCGATTGCTGGCGGCCTCGCAGGAAAGGGCGTTGCCGAATCGATCGACCCGACGCAGGAAGCAGCACACTGGCGCGACAATTACACGAGCCGCCCCTATGTGGCCGCCGGGTCGAGCTTCGACGACTATGGCCCAGCGTATGGTTACGGGGTCAGTGCCTACGGCCGCGATCCGCGTGTCAGCTTCGCTGAGGCTGAGTCCGACCTCGGCCGCGGCTGGAGCGACGCACGTGGCACGTCTACGCTAAGCTGGGAGCAGGCGCGGGAGGCCGCGCGTGACTCCTGGCAGCGGGTAAGTGACTCGGTCGAGCGGGCCACCCCGGGCGACACGGACCGCGACGGCAAGTAGAATACGCAGCAAGGCGGTGTTGGGTGTTGGGTGAGAGTGGTATGAACCCATACACCGCCTGTGCAACGGCTGTGGTGGTGCTGTTGACCCTGCTGCCGCTTTCGCGCAGCAAAGTCTGGTGGGTGCGTGTGCTGGACTTTCCGCGCCTGCAGCTCTTTGCGCTGACCGCAGCGTTGCTTGCGGTCGATCTCATCGTTGCGTTCGACGGTGGTTGGCTGGGGTGGCTGGTGCCGGTGGCTGCAGCCGGCTGTCTTGTGTATCACGCGTGGTGGATCACGCCATACACCTGGTTGTTCCCGCTGGAAGTGAAGCCCGCGCCGGCAGCAGGCGGTGGCGACATGCTCCGCGTACTGGTGTCCAACGTGCGGATGTCCAACGGCAATTCGCAGGCGCTGCTGCATCTGGTTGCCAAGCACCGTCCGCATGTGCTTGTGACGCTGGAGTCGGACGCGAGGTGGCAGGAGCATCTCGACGACTTGAAGGCGGAGTATTCATTTAGCATTCGATGCCCGCTGGACAACCGCTATGGGATGCATGTGTATGCTCGGTTGCCGCTGGAAGACAGCCGTGTCGAGTCTCTCGTTCAGGACGGCGTGCCGTCGATGCACACCCGTATTCGCATGGCCAGTGGACAGTTGGTGCAGGCGCATTTTGTCCACCCGGCACCTCCATCGCCGACGGAGAACGACGCATCCACCGAACGTGACGTCGAACTGTTGACGGTCGCCAGTCGGGTGGCGGGTGTCGCCGCTCCGGTGATCGTCACCGGTGATCTCAACGATGTGGCATGGTCGCGCACCACACGCCAGTTTCGCAAGGTGAGCCATTTGCTGGACCCACGGGTCGGTCGCGGCATGTTCAACACCTTCCACGCGGGTCACTGGTTTGGGCACTCGGCCTGGACAAGTCTCTGGACGCTGTCGCGGATCCCGACAGCGCCAAGAGGCGGTTGTACTCGATCCGTCTGCCCACCTGCTCGAACAACCCGATCCTGGCACCAGCATGGGTGGTGCGCGGCCGAAGGCCACGATCGAGGACGCGCAAAGTCTCTGGCTCGGTAAATTTCCCTCCAGAGATGACCGCTTCAATCTGCAGCGGGTCGAATTTGCGACGCTCGACCTGGCACGCCGATGCGACCTGAACGTCACACAAGCCCGGCTGGAGCCGGTTGGCGAGAGCGACGTGCTGATGCTGCAGCGGTTCGATCGCGACTACACCGACAAGGGTTACCTGCGTTTCGGTCTCGTCAGTGGCCTGACCGTGCTCGACTGCGGTGATAGCCACCTGGACCGGGAACGTTGGTCCTACCCGCTGCTGGCCGACAACTTGCGCCGCTGGTCCGAAAAACCGGAAGCCGACTGCGCCGAACTATTCAGGCGAATGGTTTTCAATGCCGCCGTGACCAACAACGATGATCGTCCGCGCAACCACGCTCTACTACGCAGGCAGAAGGGATGGCGGCTATCTCCGGCCTACGACCTCGTTCCAGCACCTGTGGTCAGCCTGGAGAGGCGCGACTTGGCGCTGACCGTCGGCGACTACGGTCGCACGGCCAGCATCTACAACCTCCTGTCGCAGGCGGGGCGTTTCGGTTTGTCGGCGAAAGAGGCGCGCGGGCAAATCGATCTACTCGTCGATGTCGTCCGGCATTGGCGCGACGGCTTCTTCGCCTGCGGCGTGTCGGCCAAGGACATCGA
>JBBRCD010000117.1:0-13416 GCA_038205245.1 Burkholderiales bacterium | reverse complement strand
GCTCCGATGTTTCGGGGACGGACCCTCCGGGTCTGTCCTCTCGGCGATCTCAGCTCCGATGTTTCGGGGACGGACCCTCCGGGTCTGTCCCCTCGGCGATCTCAGCTTCGGTAGCCAGCATCGAGCCGCTCGGCCTGGCGCAGGCAGGCTGCCCAGTTCTTCGCGCGGTTGCTCAGCCGCTCTTCTCCCTGCGCCTGACGGATCGCGAAGTCGCACACCGCTTCGTCGATCAGCGTGTACGGTGCGCCGCCGCCCAGGGCGGCGATCTGGCCCTTGCACGCCATCTCGAGGAAGTGGTGCTCGAAGAACGCATCCTGCACCGAGGCGCCACAGACCAGCGCGCCATGGTTTCGCAACAGCATGATGTTCTGGCTGCCCAGACTCGCCACCAGTGGTGCGCGTTGGTCCATGTTGAACTCGAAGCCGCTGAAGGTGTGATAGGCGATGCGACCGTAGAAGGTCGCTGCATGCTGGTTGATCATCAGCAGGCCATGCGTCTGCGAAGACACCCCCATGTTGGCTTCGGTGTGGGTGTGGAACACCGCGTCCAGGTCGGGGCGCGCCGCAAGCATGCCAGCATGGATCACCAGACCGCCGCCGCGCAGCCTGGGGCTGTCCTGCTTCGGGTTGCCGTCGAAGTCGAACTTGAGCAGGCTGGACGCGGTGACCTCCTCGAACATCATCGTCGGGGGCTTGATCAGCAGGTGGCCTGGCTCGCCCGGCACGCGAATCGACAGGTGATTGTAGGTCAGATCGTTTGCCCCATAGTGGGCAAGCAGGCGGTGACAGGCGGCAAGGTCTAGCCGGGCGGTCCACTCTTCGGCGCTGACCGTTGCGCGTACCGGGCTGTCCACTTCGATCGCTGCGGGGTGGTTCATCTTCCTGGCTCCTCTAGGGGTCAGCTGCTTTGTGGATCGAGCACCGGTGGCGACGCGTTCGCATAGTGACCGTGAACTGGGTCAGTGCCATTGTCCGGAGAAAGTGACCCTGCCCCTGACCCTGACTCCATTTCTTCTTCGTCCCGACCAGACGGCGCGGACAGCTCCGGCAGGAAGCCGCCGGACTGATGGCGCCATAGCAAGGCGTAGTGGCCGTTCAGGCGAAGCAGGGCGTCATGGGTGCCCTGCTCGACGATCCGGCCCTGGTCCAGCACGACCAGACGGTCCATGCGGGCGATGGTCGACAGGCGGTGGGCGATCGCGATCACCGTCTTGCCTTCCATCAGACCGAGCAGCTGCTCCTGGATCGCGAGTTCGGCTTCGCTGTCCAGTGCCGAGGTGGCTTCGTCCAGGACCAGGATGGGCGCGTCCTTCAGGATCACCCGTGCGATCGCGATCCGCTGGCGCTGGCCGCCGGAGAGCTTCACCCCGCGCTCGCCGACATGCGCTTCATAGCCGGTGCGCTGCGTCCAGTCCTGCAGGTCGGTGATGAAGTCATGCGCCTGTGCCTTGCGTGCCGCGCTGACGATGTCGGCGACCGACGCGCCCGGGCGACCATAGCCGATGTTGGCCGCGATCGAGCGGTGCAGCAACGAGGTGTCCTGGGTCACCATGCCGATGGCCGCACGCAGACTCTCCTGGGTGACGCCGGCAATATCCTGGCCATCGATCAGGATGGCGCCGTCTTCGACCTCGTGAAAGCGCAGCAGCAGGTTGACCAGGGTCGACTTGCCGGCGCCGGAGCGTCCGATCAGGCCGATGCGCTCGCCCGGGCGGATGGTGAGCGACAGATCGTCCAGCACCCGCCGGCGGTCGTGACGGCCATAGGTGAAGGTAAGGTGATCGAAGCGGATCTCGCCGCCGAGCGGCGCCGGACGCACGACCAGTTCCCGCGCGGCCGGGCGGTCGGTGAGGGTCAGTGGCACCGCGATGGTCTCCATGCCTTCCTGCACCACGCCGATGTTCTCGAAGATGCCGGTCACCTCCCAGCTTACCCAGCCGGCCACGTTGGCGATCTGCCAGGCCAGGGGCAGGGCAGTGGCGACCAGTCCGGCACCGATCACGCCCTGGCTCCACAGGCTGATGCCGATGGCAGCGGTGGACACCAGCAGCAGCGCGTTCATCACCGACAGGGTGAACATGAAGCGGGTGATCAGCCGCATGTGGGCGGACATCGCGGCGGTGTGCTGGTCGATCGCGTCGCGCACGAAGGCGTCTTCGTCGCGGGCGCGTGCAAACAGCTTGACCGTGAGGATGTTGGTATAGCTGTCGACCACCCGGCCCATCACCAGCGAGCGCACCTCGGAACTCGCCTTGGCAAGGTCGCGCATGCTTGGCACGAACTTGCGCAGGAAGAAGACGTAGCCGGCGAACCAGAGCGCGGTCGGAACCGCCAGTCGCCAGTCCACCAATGCCATCAGCGTGAGCGAGGTCAGACCGTAGATCAGGATGTACCAGATCGCCCGTATGCTGCTCACCACGCATTCGCGCAGCGCGTTGCTGGTCTGCATCACCCGGTTGGCGATGCGCCCGGCGAAATCGTTCTGAAAGAAAGACCAGCCCTGGCGCGCCACATGCCAGTGGCTCTGCCAGCGGATCATGCTGGTCACCCCGGGCAGGACTGCGTTGTTCCGCACCAGACTGTCGGCGAGCATCGCGAGCGGTCGCCCGATCAGGATGATCAGGGCCATCGCTATCAGCATCGGTGCCGAGGCGTCGAACGCCTGCGCCCGATCCGGGGTCTCCATCAGCGTCACCAGCCGGCCGATGAACACCGGAATCAGGGTGTCGATAAGTGCCACGACGAGTCCGGTGCCGAACATCGCCAGGTAAAGACCGCGGGTCTGTCGGATGAAGTGCCAGTAGAAGGCGACCAGCCCGCGCGGCGGGGCAGCCGGCGATACCGCCCCAGGCCCGCCGTTTCGTGCGCCGTTTTCTGTGCCGCCGGGTACTTCGGTCGGCCTGACGAGGGATTCGAAGAACGCGAACATGGGCAAGGCTCCTGACCCTATTGTCGCTCATCGATTGAACTCCACCCCCCAGTTTGGTAGATGTAGACGGTGGCCACCCTCAACTATCATCATCTGCGCTATTTCCGCGCGATCGCGCGCGAACGCAGCCTGACCCGTGCCGCGCAGCTGCTGCATGTGTCCCAGTCGGCGCTGTCGATCCAGTTGCGCCAGCTCGAGGAGCGGCTCGGGCACGCCCTGTTCGAGCGGCGCAACCGGCGGCTTGAACTCACCGAGGCGGGCCAGATCGCTCTCGATCATGCCGACTCGATCTTTCGTACCGGCGACGAGCTGGTCGAAACGCTTGCCGGGCGGGCGCCGGCAAGCCGGCAGAGGCTGCGCATCGGGTCCACCGCCACGCTGTCGCGCAACTTCCAGCTCGAGTTCCTGCGCCCGCTGCTGGCACGCGATGATGTCGAGCTGTCGATCCATTCCGGTACTTTGCGCGAGCTGGTGGCGCTGCTCTCGGCGCACCTGCTCGATGTCGTGCTATCCAATTCGCCGGTGCCCCGCGACAGCACGACCGTGCTGCACAGCCACCTGATCGCGCAACAGCCGGTGAGTCTGGTCAGCCGGCCACCGAAGTCAGGCCAACGAAAGCGCTTGCGGTTTCCGCAGGACCTGGAGGGCTTGCCAGTGGTGCTGCCGGCGCATCCGGGGAGCCTGCGTGCCGCGTTCGATCTGGAACTCGATCGCGCCGGAGTGCAGGCGAAGGTGCTGGCCGAGGTGGACGACATGGCGATGCTGCGGCTGTTCGCGCGCGAGTCGGGCGCGGTCACTCTGGTGCCACTGGTGGTGGTGCGCGACGAGCTTGCCTCAGGCGTACTCGTCGAGCGGGCGCGTCTCGACAGCATTCGCGAGAGCTTCTATGCGATCACCGGTGATCGGCGCTTTCCGCAGCCCCTGCTGCGTGAACTGGTGGCCGAGCGTCGTATCGGCAAGCTGCGTTGACCCGAGCGGGCGCTGCCGGATCGGCTGCGGTCGGGCGCTGCTTCGGTGCAGATTTGACGGCGCTCCGTCGACCGCGCTCTTGCTGCCGGCGCTGTCGGCGCTTCGGCTTGACGCGGCAGACCAGCGCACGCCAAGATAGGGTCAGCCCATCCACAGCTGTGAGATCGTATGTTCCTGCGTGTATCCCGAAGCCATATCGCCGCCCGGGCAGCCGGGTCGCTGCCTGCCGGGACGCATCGCCTGCTTCATGTCACCGAAGGTGACCTGCGGGTGACCTCCGGGCACCAGTGCACCTCGCTTGGACCAGACTCGGCCTGGTTCGGCGCAGGCGCTGTCGAACTGCTCGGCGGCGTCGCCGGTGCGACGGTGCTGCATTGGGAATTGTCGGCTGCGGCGGCCATGTCGCCCGCGGTCGACGGCGCGTCCACTGTCCTGCTGCTCGAGCAGCCGATCGCCATCCACGGGCCGCGCGCGCACCTGATCCGGCTCGACCGGGTGTCGTTTCCGCCTGGCGGTATCGCCTACACCCATACCCATCAGGGGCCAGGCATCCGGGTGCTGCTCGACGGCGAGATCACCATCGACGCGAACGGGGCACGCCACACGGTTGCCCCGGGGCAGGCCTGGTTCGAGGCCGGGCCGGACCCGGTACTCGCACTGGCGTCGCAGCGCGAGCCGACCAGCTTTGCACGGGTGATGGTGTTGCCGGTCGAACTGATCGGCAGGAGTTCGATCAGCTATGTGAAGGCCGAGGACATCGACAAGCCCAAGCGGCAGAGCTACAAGATTTACATCGATACGCCGCTCGATCTATAGCGTTGGACCGGGTGGTCCGCCTGTTCTGGACTGAGCCAGGGGGCTGGTGGCGCCGGTCTCAGTCCAGCGTCCCGCGACTGGCCGCGTCGTCCGCCCAGGCGTCCAGCAGGACATCCAATGCGTCTTCCGGCCAGGGCTCGCAACTGGCAGCGTAGTGGGCAAGATGCGTGGCTGCAGCGCGCTTGCGGGAATCGACCGCCTGCCCGGCACTGGCTGGTGGCGCCAGGGCTTCCAGCGTCAACTGCTGAAGTTTCTCGGCGGCGAGTTCGACCCGCTTCATGTCGTCCCTGAACGCACCGGTCGCCGCCGGGGTGAACGCGCCCACCTCAGCCTTGAGCAACCGGCGCACGCCGCGTATCGGCTTCACTACCTTCTCGCGCCAGGGGCGGGTGGCGTCGTCCAGGGCGATCACCTGCTTTTCGTCGAGCAGCCGCCCACGGTCGGCGAGGTACAGCAGGAACAGCAGCAGATTCACGTCCGCGCCACCCTCGTCCTGCAGCGCGAGACAGGCCGGGGGCACCTCGGGCCGGGAATACAGGCGAAGCGAGAAGTCCCAAAAGCCGTGGTCGCCGGTGGTTTCGGGCATCAAGCCTCCGGGGTGTCCTTCCAGCGCTTCACCAGATGGGTGTCCAGCCCGAACAGGTCGAGCGCCCGGCCGACCGTCTGGGTGACGATGTCGTCGATGGTCTTCGGACGATGGTAGAACGCGGGCACCGGCGGCATGATGATTGCGCCATTGCGCGTGGCCTGCTCCATCAGCGCGATATGCCCGGCATGCAGCGGCGTCTCGCGCAGCAGCAGCACCACGCGCCGGCGCTCCTTCAGGCAGACATCGGCGGCGCGTACGATCAGTTCGTCGTCGAACGAATTGGCGATACCGGACAGGGTCTTGATCGAGCAGGGCGCGATCAGCATGCCTTCGGTCTTGAACGAGCCACTCGATATCGAGGCGCCTATGTCGCGGTAGTTGTGCTGCGAGTTGGCCAGTGACTTGACATGATCCAGGTCGAAGTCGGTTTCCTCGATCAGCGTGCGCGCGGCTGATGGCGACATGACCAGGTGTGTCTCCACATCCGGCATCTTGCCGAGTATCTCCAGCGCTCGGATGCCGTAGATGATGCCGGACGCGCCGGTGATGCCGATGATCATTCGTTTCATTCGATTCAGCTTTCCGATCCGTCGCGCTGCGACCCTGTCTGCGTTAGGGGCATGAGGTTAGCAGATGCGCTCGGCTGCGTTGCGTTCTGGCGGTCGGTCTGTCTGTCTGTCTGTCGGTCCGCGGCGGCGTAGAATCCGCGCCCATGGAAGACATACCGTGGGGGCAGCGCCTGCTGCACAGACTGGATCCCGAGACTGCCCATTCCGCGGCGATCGCAGCACTCAGGCTTGGCCTTGCACCGGTGCCCGAGGCGTTCGAGGATCCGGTATTGATCACGCGGGTCTGGGGTCTTGACTTCGCCAACCCGATAGGACTGGCTGCGGGCTTCGACAAGAATGCCGAGGTGATCGATCCGATGCTGCGTGCAGGCTTTGGCTTCGTCGAGGCCGGGTCGGTTACGCCCAGGCCGCAACCGGGCAATCCCAGGCCCCGGTTGTACCGGCTCACCGAAGATCGGGGCGTCATCAACCGTTACGGTTTCAACAGCCAGGGCATCGAAGCCTACTCGGCACGGCTGCGCCGTCGCGCTGAGCGCGGCGGCGAACGCGGCAGTCAGCACGGCAGTGAGCGCGGAATCGTGGGCGCAAATCTCGGCAAGAACAAGGACACAGTCGATGGCGCTGCAGACTACGTGATCGGCATCAATGCGGTCGCTGGTCTCGCCGACTATCTGGTGTGCAACATCTCATCGCCGAACACCCCGGGGTTGCGTTCGATGCAGGCACGTGCGCCGATCGAGGATCTGCTTGCCCGCGTGATCGAAGCCAGGCGCGCGGCGACACCGGCCGGCCGCCGGCTGCCGCCCCTGCTGGCCAAGGTCGGCCCGGATCTGGATGCGGATGAAGTGCAGGACATCGCCGAGGTGGCGATGGCGGCCGGCGTCGATGGGCTGATCATCGGCAACACCACGCTCGATCGTCCGGCGACACTGGTCAGCGCGCATGCAGAAGAGGCGGGCGGGCTCTCCGGGGCGCCGCTGCGGGACAAGGCAATGGCCTGCCTGGCCGAGTTCGTCCGTGCCACCGGCGGCCGCTTGCCGATCATCGGCTGCGGTGGCGTATCCAGCGGTGCGGACGCTTATGCGAGAATCCGCGCCGGCGCGTCGCTGGTCCAGCTTTACTCGGCGCTGGTGTTCTACGGGCCAGCACTGGTCAACCGTATCAAGCGCGACCTGGCACAGCTGCTGCGCCGGGACGGCTTTGCCTCGGTAGCGGAGGCGGTCGGTGTCGACGCGCCAGGGCGATCTGAATCCAGATAGCCGGCCCGATCGCGTAGTGGTGTGGCGGGCGGCACGCCATTTGCATTGCAACCTCAGTCTCGGTTTTTGAATCCGGGTGCACCCGGATCTGCAGGGCTTCAGGGAGATCAAGCGCCCCATAAGAGGGCGCCGGCACGATCGTCCGCACAGTGCGAAGGCGCGCTGAGGATGGGTCGCGTTTGTTTGTTCACCTACTGTACCCCGGAGACCCAAGATGTCGATCGTTCCCCCTGGCTTCACCCGGCCTGCGTCCGCAGGGCGCCGGCGCGTGCTTGTCGGCACTGCCGCCGCAGGCGCTGCAGCGATGCTCTCGCCGTACGCCAATGTCCATGCGCAGACCCCACGCAAGGTGAGCATTTCGCTGCCCTGGGTGGTCAACGGCTCGAACTTCTGGCCGGTGATCGGTCGCGAGCGCGGCTTCTTCAAGAGCCGGGGCTTCGATGTCGATATCCAGCGCGGTTTCGGTTCGATCGCGGCCACCCAGGCGGTGGCCAACGGCAAGTTCGATTTCGGCTTCGTGTTCACCCCGGGTATCGTGATCAACGCGGCGCGCGGTCTGATGGTGCAGGCGGTGGCCACCGTCGGTTACGACTCCCTGATGGGTGTGGCGATCCCTGAAGATTCGCCGATCAAGCGTCCGGCCGACCTTGAAGGCCGGACTGTGGGCATGGTGCTCACCTCGGCCGAGGCGCCGTTCTTCAACGCCTGGCTGGACCGGGTCAAGGTCGACCCGAAGAAGATCGTCCGCCAGGCGATGGACAGCCAGCTGATCGAGCGCTCACTGATCAACAAGCAAGTGGATGCGATCACCTGCATTGGCACCAGCTCTCTGCCGCTGTTCCAGTCGCTCGGCTATGACACCCGCTTCATGAGCTGGGCGCAGAACGGGCTGGATTTCTATTCCGGCCAGGTGATCACCCGTCCGGAGATGGTGGAAAAGGACGCGGGATTCGTGCAGGCGATGGTCGAAGCGTTCATCGAGTCGCTGATCTTCACGCTGCGTAATCCCGAGGAAGCGGTCGAGATCATCACCAAGCTGCAGCCGGAAATCGCTGCGGTTAAAGGCGGACGCGAGAACTTCGCACTTGCGCAGGCAATCGCCCAGTCGACCATGGTGGCCGAGGAGGCGATCAAGAACGGCATGGGCTGGGCCGACATGAAGAAGCTGCAGAGCATGATCGACCTCACGCTGAAGTTCGGGGTCACCGACGGCAAGCCCTACACCGTCGAGCAGATCGCCACCAATCGGTTTGCGGGGAAGATACGTCTGTCCGCGGCTGAGTGGGACGGGGTGCGCAAGAACACGGCCGGCGTGCGTCGTCTGCTGACCACCTGACCGTCGAGCATTGCATGGACGATCGGCCTGCGGGTTGCACTGCGCCGCCCGGTCGCTGCAAACGACGGCTCCTCCGGAAAGCGTGGTCTGTCCCTGATGGAAGTTGCTGCGAACCCTGCCTTGTCGAATGCCGCGCTGGCGCGCCGGCGCGAGATGTTGCTCACCTTGCGCCGGATCGGCCTGCCGGTGGCTGCCGCGGCGCTGTTCCTTCTGGTGTGGGAAGCCGGCACCCGCTGGGCCAACATCCCCGAGGTGTTGCTGCCGCCGCCTTCGGCGGTGCTGGATCGACTGGTGCGCAATTTCCCGCTGTTGATGACGCACGCCTGGCCGACCATCTGGCAGAGCCTGGCCGGGTTCGCCATTGCGACCGTACTCGGCATCGTGCTCGCCTCGCTGCTGTCGGCATCGACCCTGATCCGCGAGACGCTGTATCCGAACGTGGTGTTCTTCCAGCTGATTCCGAAGATCGCCCTGGCGCCGCTGTTCGTCGTGTGGTTCGGACTGGGTCCTGAGGCGCGGCTGTCTTTCTCGGTATTCGTGAGTTTCTTCCCGGTGGTCATCGCGACGCTTGCCGGGCTGGACAATGTCGAGCGCGACCTGCTGCGGCTGTGCCGTGCATTGACCGCATCGAGCTGGCAGACCTTCGTGTCGGTGCGGCTGCCGCACGCCGTGCCCTATATCTTCAGCGGCATGAAGATCGCTTCGACCTTCGCCATCATCGGGGTGATCGTGGGTGAGTTCATCACCTCCCGGGTCGGCCTGGGATATCTGATCCTGTTCGCCTCGGCGCAGGCCGAGACCGCCCTGATCCTGGCGGCCATCTGTGTGCTTTGCGTGTTCGGTCTGGCCTTCTATGGTGTGGTCGCGGTGGCCGAGAAGTGGACCATACGCATTTTCGGAGACGCTCCGCGCTAAACCGATGAATGAGCCCCGCCTTCCCGAGAAGACCGCGCCTGCGGACAGCGCCGTGCCGTGGCTGCATCCGCGGCCGATCGCGCCCGACCGTAACCAGGCCTATCTTTCGCTGCGCCACGCGCGCAAGGTGTATCAGACCCGCTCCGGAGACGTCGAAGCGGTCGGGCTGGCCGACTTCGATATCGAGGCCGGCGAGTTCGTGTCCATCCTCGGCCCCAGCGGCTGCGGCAAGAGCACGCTGCTGTCGATGGTAGGCGGACTGGAGCCGGTCACCGAAGGCGAGATCTTTCTCGAAGGCACCCGGGTGAATGCCCCACGGCGCGACTTCGGCTACATCTTCCAGGACCCGACGCTGCTGCCCTGGAAGACGGTGCTGGACAACGTGCTGTTCCCGATCCATACCCAGAAGCGGCAGGTCGCGGACTACGAGGCCGAAGCGCACCGCCTGCTCGAGATGGTCGGTCTGGCCGACTTCAAGGCGAAGCGTCCGCGCGAACTCTCTGGGGGCATGCGCCAGCGGGTGGCGCTGTGCCGGGGTCTGATCAACGACCCCAAGCTGCTGCTGATGGACGAGCCGTTCTCGGCCCTGGATGCGATCTCGCGCGATGACATGAACTTGGCGCTGGTGAGGCTCTGGGACAAGTATCACAAGACTGCGCTGTTCGTGACCCACTCGATTCGCGAGGCGGTGTTCCTCGCCGACCGGGTGCTGGTGATGACCGCGCGGCCGTCACGGATCGTCGCCGACCTGAAGCTGCCGTTCGCCCGGCCGCGCGATGTCACTGTGCAGGAGACGCCCGAGTTCAACCGCATCTGCGCCTGGCTGCGCGAGCAGATACAGGCGGGCTATGGCCGGCCAGCCGGGCCGGGCTGAACCCTCGGCATGAACGCGCAGCGCTACATCGTGCCGACGACGACGTTCTGGCAGCGCATCGTGGCGCGCGAGACGTTGTCGGTCTCGATCGAGCCGCCCTATCGGTACGGCTATCCTGTGTGTCTTCCCGATGGCCGATGGCTGGTGCTGCCGATCCGCCAGAGGGCTGGTGATCCGGATCGTGCACTCGCGTCACTGATTCCGAACCAGGCGTCGTTCGACGTGGTGCGCACGCTCGCCGGCTTCATGACCGCGCTCGCGCGCCCGCTCGGTGCCGAGGTGGTGGTCGGTCCGCCGACCCTGGGCATGGCGTTCTCGCCCCTGGTCGCAGAAGCCCTGGGCTTCGATCGCTATGTGCCGCTCGGATACTCGCGCAAGTTCTGGTACCGGGACGATCTGGCGCAGGATGTACGGTCACTGACCGCGCCTGGCGAAGGCAAGAAGATCTATCTCGATCCGAGTCAGGTCGAACTGATCGCAGGCCGGCGGGTCGTGATCGTCGATGACACGGTGTCCAACGGCACCACGCTGGCCTCGGTGCTGGCGCTGCTCGGCCGGGCTGGCGCGCATGTGGTCGGTGTGGTGGTGGCGATGCGTCAGGGCAGCGGCTGGCGAACCGTTGCGGCCGGTCTGCCCGATACGCCAGTGCTTGGTGTTTTCGATTCGCCCCACCTGGTGTGGTGCGGCGATGGGTGGGTGGTGGATGAGCAGGTGGGCTAGCTATTTTCTGCAAAGCGCGGAAGCAGGGACAGTCACTTACCGGCATCGACCGGAATCGAGTACCGACATGGCCGGAGTACGCAGGTGATCTGCACCACGCGCGCCAGCGGGTCGAGCGTCCCGCTTGAGCGTTTCGAGAGCGAAAGGCAAATGCGGTAATGCAAGACCTGACCCCATGTCTTCACATGTCTTCAGCGCATGAGCGGGCTAGATAACGAACAGCGCTTCTGCCCCGCCGACAACGGCATCCACTACCAGCCGACGGTCGAGTGTAGCCAGCTTGCCCTGATGCGCCCGCGCGAGCGCAAGCAGATAGGAGTCGGTGATCTGGCTGTGGCTGAGCAGGCGAGTGACGTCGATCCGGTCGCGATCGGCGAGACTGATGTCGTCAGGCCAGAACTGGTGCCCCGGCAGGGCCCTCAGGCCGTCAAGCGCCTCAGCCAACGCTGCTGGTGTTCCACGCGAGTTGGGATACCTGGGATGCCCCACGATACGCAGCAGCCCGTTCTCGGTGATCGGGCAGGTCGCGAACGATGAGGCGCCAGCAGAGGCAAACCAACCGTGCACCGCTTCGTGCTGGACGTGCGCGGGATCGACCAACGCCACCAGCACGTTCACGTCGAGCAAATATCGAATCACGCAGCTTCATCTCGAAGCTGGTTCACGATCTCCAGGGTAACGGGCTGCATTCGATCGGGGCGTGCCAGCAGCGGTACGCCGTTGCGCGTCAGAACGCCCTCGCAATGGTCTTTGCGAAGGCCCTGCCGCGCCAGCGCGGAAATGACTTCTCCCAGCGTCTTGCGCTCCCGCGCTGCCAGCCCGCGCGCGGCGGCCAGCACATCATCGTCAATGGCAACAGTCGTTCTCATCACGCGTTTGAATTGTCTGATCCCAGGATGAGACGATTATACATCGCGCATCAAACATCACGCATCACTCGAGCGCAGGGTAGATCCGGTGGTGGGCGAGTCTCCGTTCGACTACCGGAAGTTCGACCTGACGGATTGCCGCCGGATCTCAGGAGGTCGTCGGCATGGCGGATCTCGCCGTCACGGGCCTGCATCGTGTGACCCGCCACTGCATTGCAGCTTCGCAGGTACGAGTCGCCGCCGGGTTGCGGAGCTTCCAGCGCCATCGGCTCCAGCGCCGGGAAATGGGAGACCTGACCCCCTGACGGGGACAGAAGCGGGGACATGGGCGGAGACACATGAACGGGGACAGACCCTGAGGGTCTGTCCCCTGGCCGCGGCTAGCGTGCCCCAGCGGGCAGGCGGCTCATGTATACGCCGGCGCCGATCACGATCGCCGCACCCAGCAGCAGCCATCGGTCGGGCCAGTCGCCCCACACCAGCACACCGAGCAGCACCGCCCACAGTAGCCCGGTGTACTTGAATGGCGTGACGATCGCCGCGCGTCCCAGGCGCAGGCCTTCGATCATCGCAAAGTGGGCGGCGGCGTTGAGCACGCCAGCGGCAAGGATCCACAGGGTGGCGGTCGTGGTCAGCGGCACCCAGGTGAACGGCGCGAGCAGCGCGCCGCCGACGCCGACGATCAGCGTCGACCAGAACAGGATGGACAGGGTGTGGTCGGTTCGTGACAGCCGCCGCGACACCAGATCACGCAGCCCGTTGATTGCCGCACCGATCAGCGGCAGCAGCAAGGCCCATTCGAAACTTGCCGCCCCGGGTCGCACCATCACCAGAACGCCGATGAAGCCGATGATGATGGCCATCCAGACCCGCAGCGGCACCCTCTCGCCCAGTATCGGTGCCGACAGCAAGGCGACGAACAGGGGGCTGGCAAAGGCGATCGCGGTGACGGTGGCAATCGGCAGCAGGTGCAGCCCGGTCAGGATCGCGAAGGTGCCCGCCAGGAACAGCAGTCCGCGGATCAACTGGCCGCGCCAGGACACCATGCGCAGGATGGCGGGTCCGCCCACCGCGAGCGCCCACGGCAGGATGATCAACAGCGCGGCGCCCTGACGCAACCCGATCAGCTGGCCGAGCGGATAGGTCTGCATCAGATACTTGGAGATCGCGTCGCCCAGCATCAGGAACAGCGCCGCGAACATCATCGCGACGATGCCCCGGGTCTGCTCCGAGGCCGCGCTTGCCTTATCTTGCAATGCCGGTTGGAATGCCGGCCCGGGTGTCTGGCTCAAGCCGCCGCCCGTGGCAGTTCGCCCGAGGCTGGCGATGTAGCGGGCGGCTGCGCGGCGACCGGGTTGACCGGTCCCCCCTGCACGCAGGCACGGGCCAGGCGCAGCACCTCGATTGCCAGATCCTGGCGGGTGCCGACCTTCGGCGCGCGCTCGCTGAGCGTCCTGCGCCAGGCGCGCGCGCCCGGGATGCCCTGGTAAAGGCCGAGCATGTGCCGGGTGATCGATGCCAGCGGCGTGCCTTCGGCCAGTCGGGCACAGGCATAGCCGGTCATCGCCTCG
>JBBRCD010000116.1:0-13453 GCA_038205245.1 Burkholderiales bacterium | reverse complement strand
CATCGCATCGCCTGACATGAATCAGGCAGACGGGTGAAATTTTTGTAGACTGAATGCTTTAAAAGAAGCGCACTTTTATGGCCGTTTATAAAAAGACAGAAAAGGGCTCAGGGTCTGTCCCCGGGGGTCTGTCCCCGTAGGGGTCACCCGCTTACGCGGCGCGAGAAATCCCTCAGTCGAAAGCCGAGCAGGCCGAGCGCTGCGAAGTAGACCAGCGCCCCGAGCGCACAGACGCCGGTGAGGCGAAGCGCGCGCTCCAGGTCGCGCCAGACCAGCCACTGCGCCTGCGGGCCGGCTGCCCACCAGAGCGCGAGCGCCATCACCAACAGTGCGCACCCGATCTTCAGGCTGAACATCGCCCAGCCCGGCTGCGGTTGATAGGCGCCGCTACGGCGCAACCCTCGCCAAAGCAGAAAGGCGTTCAGACAGGCGCCCAGAGCAATCGACAGCGCGAGGCCGGCATGCGCCAGGGACTGCACGAACAGCAGGTTCATTGCCTGGGTGGCCAGCAGCGTGATGATGCCGATCCTGACCGGTGTACGCACGTCCTGCCGGGCATAGAAGCCGGGCGCGAGCACCTTGACCGCGATCAGTCCGATCAGGCCGACGCTGTAGGCCACCAGCGCCGCCCGGGTCATCGCCACATCATGCGCGCCGAAGGCGCCATGGTGGAACAGGGTGGCCACCAGCGGCAGCGAAAGCACGGCCAGCGCCACCGACGCCGGCGCGGCGAGCATCAGGGTCAGGCGCAACCCCCAGTCGAGGAGTCGGCTGTACTCGTCGGTCGTCTGGTCGGCGTAACTTCGTGCCAGGCTGGGCAGCAGAATGGTTCCCAGGGCCACCCCGAGCAGCCCGGTTGGAAACTCCATCAACCGGTCGGCGTAGTACAACCAGGACACACTGCCGCTCACCAGGAACGAGGCGAAGATGGTGTTGATGAGCAGGCTCAACTGGCCGACCGACACCCCGAACAGGGCCGGGCCCATCTGCCGCAGCACGCGCCGCACGCCTTCATCGCGCAGGCCCCAGCGCGGGCGGGGCAGCAGGCGCAGCCGACTCAGAAACGGCAGCAGGAACGCCAGTTGCAGCAGGCCGCCGACGAACACCGCCCAGGCCAGGGCCTTGACCGGTGGATCGAACATCGGCGCGAACCAGAGTGCGAACGCGATGAACGACAGGTTGAGCAGCGCCGGCGCGAACGCCGGGACCGAGAACCGGCTGTAGGTGTTGAGAATGCCGGCTGCCAGTGCCGTCAGCGAGATGAATACGATGTAGGGAAAGGTGATGCGCAGCAGTTCGACGGTGAGGGCGAACTTCTCCGGGTTCCCGGCAAACCCGGGCGCCGACAGCCAGACGATGGCTGGCGCCGCAAGGATTCCGATCGCGGTGACCGCAACCAGCGCGACGGCGAGCGTGCCAGCGACATGATCGACCAGATGCCGGGTCTCGGCCTCGCCGCGCCGGTTGCGGTACTCGGCGAGAATCGGCACGAACGCCTGCGAGAACGCGCCCTCGGCGAATATCCGGCGCAGCAGGTTGGGCAGCTTGAAGGCGACGAAGAAGGCGTCGGTCGCAGCACCTGCGCCGAACATCCGGGCGATCAGCAGGTCGCGCACGAAGCCCAGGATGCGCGATACGAGGGTCATGCTGCTCACCGCGCCCAGTGCGCGCAGGAGGTTCAACCCGGCACCCCTCGAAATCGGTTGAAATCGGCGCCGCGCCGACGTATGATCCACGGCTTTTCTCCGATTCCCCGAGACCTCCTGTGGCCAATTCCGCTCAAGCCCGCAAACGCGCCCGTCAAGCTGATGTGCAGCGCGCTCACAACACCACGTTGCGCTCTTCGTTGCGAACCGCGATCAAGAAGGTTCGCGCCGCGATCGAGGCCGGCAACAAGGAAGCCGCTCAGGCGGTGCTGCTCAGCAGCGTGTCGGTCATCGACCGGATCGCCGACAAGGGCATCATTCACAAGAACAAGGCTGCGCGTCATAAGAGCCGGCTGTCGGCCGCAGTCAAGGCGATCGCCTGACTTTTCCTGATGGCCAGGGGCCGACGGCCCAGTTTGACGTCGGGTAACGTTGTAGTTGAACACGGGCCCGAGTGTAGCAGTCGCGGGGAACCCGCCCGCCCGCCCGCCGCTTGCGTCCGCCGGGGAGCGAGGCGAGAATCCGGGCAAGCGACCAAGACCCGCACGGCGGCCACTGCCGCCGTTGTTTTTTCCAGGTCATGTGACCGGCATCCGCCACCCACGCGCGCGACCGCAGCGAGTCTCCTGTACTCCGACCCGCAGGGCTGCAGCTGCTGGCCTGGTTTCAGACAACCCGGCAGACCACCCGCCAGATTACCCGCCCACCGGAGGGCCACGATGTCCGCTCACCTGATGAATACCTACAAGCGACTGCCGGTCGCGTTCGTGCGCGGCGAGGGCGCATGGCTGTGGGACGAATCGGGCAAGCGATATCTCGACGCCTTGGCCGGCATCGCAGTCAACGGGCTCGGCCACGCCCATCCCAGGCTGGTGGCAGCCATCGCCGACCAGGCAGCCAAGGTGATCCACACCTCGAACATCTACCGGGTGATCGAGCAGGAACAACTCGGCGAGAAGCTCGCGCAGCTCTCCGGCATGGACAACGCCTTCTTCAATTGCTCGGGCGCTGAAGCCAACGAGACCGCAATAAAGCTGGCGCGCCTGTATGGCCACCAGCGCGGCATCGAACTGCCCACGATCGTCGTGATGGAACGCTCCTGGCACGGCCGCACGATTGCGACCCTGTCGGCGACCGGCAACCGCAAGGCACAGGCCGGCTTCGAGCCGCTGCTCGGCGGCTTCGCCCGGGTGCCGTTCAACGACCTGGACGCGGTGAATCGGGTCGCCGAGAACAACGCCAACGTGGTTGCCGTACTGGTCGAGCCGGTTCAGGGCGAGGGCGGTATCCAGATCCCGGAGAAGCAGTACCTGGCGCACCTGCGCGCGCTGTGCGACCGAAAACAGTGGCTGCTGATGCTCGACGAAGTGCAAAGCGGCATGGGCCGCACCGGCACCTGGTTCGCCTATCAGCACACCGATGTGATGCCCGATGTGCTGTCACTCGCCAAAGGGCTCGCCAACGGCATGCCGATCGGCGCCTGCCTCGCGCGCGGCGCGGCAGCCGGCGTGTTCGGCCCGGGCAACCACGGCACCACCTTTGGCGGCGGAGCCCTGATCTGCCGCACCGCACTGACCACCCTGCAGATCATCGAGGACGAAGGCCTGCTCGAGCGCGCACGCATTCTTGGGGAGCGGATGGTGTCGGCGTTCAGGCAGGAGCTCCATGGCGTTGCCGGCGTCACCGAGATCCGGGGTACCGGACTGATGCTCGGTATAGAACTCGACCGCCCGTGCAACGAACTGGTCACGTCGGCGCTGGACGCCGGGCTGCTGATCAATGTCACCTACGACAACATCGTGCGCATGCTGCCGCCGCTGATCATCTCGGACGAGCAGGCCGACCGCATCGTGTCGATGGTCTTGCTGCTCATCAGGAACTTCCTGAAGGGCTAGCGCCAGCGCGCGCCCGGATCGGACGACGCGAGCCCAGATCGTGAAGCAGATCAGGCATTACCTCACCTTCCTCGATTTCGATCGCGACGAGTACGAATATCTGTTCGCGCGCGCAGCCTGGATCAAGGGCGAGTTCAAAGCCTATCGCCGCTACTGGCCGCTTGCCGACCGCACGATCGCGCTGATCTTCGAAAAGGCGAGCACCCGGACCCGGTTGTCGTTCGAAGCAGGGATGCAGCAGCTTGGCGGCGCCGCGATCTACCTGAATACCCGCGACACCCAGCTCGGGCGCGGCGAGCCGGTGGAGGACATGGCGCAGGTGGTGTCGCGCATGGTCGATATCGTGATGATCCGCACATTCGGTCAGGATATCGTCGAACGTTTCGCCAGCGTGTCCCGGGTGCCAGTCATCAACGGGCTGACCAACGACTACCATCCGTGCCAGATTCTGGGTGACATCTTCACCTTCATCGAGCAGCGCGGGCCGATTCAGGGCAAGACGGTGGCCTGGATCGGCGACTCGAACAATGTGTGCAACACCTGGCTGCAGGCAGCGACGGTGCTCGACTTCAATGTGCATGTGTCGACCCCACCCGGCTACGAGGTCGAAGCCGAACGCGCCGGGATCTACGACACGACGCACTTCGAGCAGTTCGCCGACCCGATGGATGCCGCGCGCGGCGCCGACCTGATCACCACCGATGTCTGGACCAGCATGGGCTTCGAGGCGGAGAACGCCCAGCGCATGAAGGCGTTCGAGGACTGGTGTGTGGACGCGGAGATGATGCGGGCAGCCCGGCCGGATGCGCTGTTCATGCACTGCCTGCCCGCCCATCGCGGCGAGGAAGTGACCGCCGACGTGATCGACGGACCGCAGAGCGTGGTCTGGGACGAAGCCGAGAACCGGATGCATGTGCAGAAGGCGCTGCTCGAGTTCCTGATTCTCGGCCGCGTCGCGCCGTGACCGGCGCGACAGCACCCAGGCATGCCCCCCAACCGGCACCTATCAAAAAGGGGTCAGTCCAAAAGGGTCCGGGGTCAGTTTCCTGTGCGCTAGCGGCAGTGGGGATACTGACCCTGACCCCTTTTCTTCTGGGCCTGATGGCGCTGCCAGCCGCGGCCCAGGACTGGCCAGCACGTCCACTTCGCTTCATCGTGCCCGCGGGGCCAGGTAGTTCGCTCGATGTCCTGGCCAGGGTGATCGGCGAACGGATGCGCGAGACGCTCGGCCAGCCGGTGCTGGTGGACAATCGCCCGGCCGGCGGGGGTACGGTCGGCACTGCGGCTGCCGCGCAGGCGGCCCCGAACGGACACACGATGGTGATCAGCTTCAACGGGCCGCTCGCACTCGCGCCGTTCCTGTATTCGAAGCTGCCCTATGTGCCGCTACGAGATCTGACTCCGGTGATCGTGACCAGCACGTCACCCAACCTGCTCGCGGTGAACGCCGAGCTGCCGGTGCAGTCGGTGAAGGAACTGGTCGCCTTCGCGAAGGCCAACCCGTCCAGGCTCACCTATGCCTCGGTCGGCAACGCGAGTTCATCGCACCTCACGATGGAGCTGTTCAAGTCCGTGGCCGGCTTCAACGCGGTGCACAGCCCGTTCAACGGCGCGCCGCCTGCAGCCACCTCAGTCGCGCAGAACGAGACCCAACTGGTGTTCGCCGCGCCTACCGCGCTCAACGCCCACCTGAAGTCCGGACGGATACGCGCGATCGCGGTTACCAGCAGCCAGCGCTATGTGCTGTTTCCTGACCTGCCGACTGTCTCCGAGCAGGGCTATCCTAAGTTCGAGGCGATGCTGTGGAACGGCATCCTCGTGCCCGCAGGCACGCCCGTAGTGCTGGTCACCCGTTTGAACGCCGAGGTCAATCGCATCCTCGCGCATCCGGAGTCGCGCGGCCGCATCATTGCCGCCGGGCTCGATCCAGCCGGCGGCACGCCGCAAGCCTTCACCAGCCTCATCCAGGCAGAGGCCGCCCGCTGGGAACCGCTGATCAGGCAGCTGGCGATCAGGCTCGACTGACGTTTATCGACTGACGCTAATCCACTGACGCTGATCCACTGACGCTGATCCACTGACGCTGATTCACCGACGCTGATCGACTGGCGCTGATCGACTGACGCTAACCCACTTGCCGTTGCCGGCCCACCTGACCTTTCTTTCCACCCTACCGTAAGCCCCCCCCGCCCATGGCCAAGAAAAGCAGCAGCGTCAAGAAAGTCGTCCTCGCCTACTCAGGCGGTCTGGACACCTCGGTGATCCTCAAGTGGCTGCAGGACACCTACGAATGCGAGGTGATCACCTTCACCGCCGACATCGGCCAGGGCGAAGAGGTCGAGCCGGCGCGCAAGAAAGCCAAGCTGTTCGGGGTCAAGCAGATCTTCATCGAGAACCTGCAGGAGGAGTTCGTTCGCGACTTCGTGTTCCCGATGTTCCGTGCCAACACCGTCTACGAAGGCGAGTATCTGCTCGGCACCTCGATTGCGCGGCCGCTGATCGCCAAGCGCCTGGTCGAGATCGCGAAGAAGACCGGCGCGGATGCCATTTCGCATGGCGCAACCGGCAAGGGCAACGATCAGGTGCGCTTCGAGCTGGGTGCCTATGCCCTGATGCCGGACGTCAAGGTGATCGCGCCCTGGCGCGAGTGGGACCTGCTGTCGCGCGAGAAGCTGCTTGCCTATGCCGACCAGCACAAGATCCCGGTGGACTACAAGAAGCGCAAGGGTGGCGGCGCACCGTATTCGATGGATGCCAACCTGCTCCATATCTCCTATGAAGGCGGCATTCTCGAGGATCCGGCGTTCGAGCCCGAGGCCTCGATGTGGCGGCTCACCGTGTCGCCGGAAAAGGCGCCCGGACGTCCCGAATACCTCGAACTGGGCTACCAGCGGGGGGACATCGTCTCGATCAACGGCCGCAAGCTGTCCCCGGCGCGGGTACTGATCGAACTCAACCGGCTTGGCGGCAAGCATGGCATCGGCCGGCTCGACCTGGTCGAGAACCGCTATGTCGGCATGAAGTCGCGCGGCTGCTACGAAACACCCGGCGGCACCATCATGCTCAAGGGGCATCGGGCAATGGAATCGATCACCATGGATCGTGAGGTGCTCGCGCTCAAGGATGATCTGATGCCGCGCTATGCGCGGATGATCTACAACGGGTTCTGGTTCTCACCCGAGCGGCGGCTGCTGCAGACGCTGATCGACGCGTCACAGGTCACGGTGAACGGCACGGTCAGGTTGAAGCTGTACAAGGGCACGGTCATCGTGGTTGGGCGGGAATCGAAGACCGACACCCTGTTCGATCCGAGAATCTCCACCTTCGAGGACGACCAGGGCGCGTACAACCAGGCCGATGCTGGCGGCTTCATCCGGTTGAATGCGCTGCGCATGCGCATCGCGGCCAACGCGAAACGCCGGCGCATTCGCTGATCTGCGCACGGGCAGGCACCGCGGACGGCGAGGCGGCTCGAGCAACGGGCGCGTTCGCACGTCGTGTCCGGGACATGGACGCGTGGCCGTCGGTGGTTCCCTTCCCTGTTCGGGCCAGGCGCGCTATCGTTTACCCGATATGCGATCTCTGCGCCCGCCGATCATCCTCGACATCGAAGCCTCCGGCTTCGGCCCCGACAGCTACCCGATCGAGATCGGTGTCGTGCTGGATGACGGACGCAAGTACTGCTCGCTGGTGCTGCCCAGGTCAGACTGGACCCACTGGGATCCGTCCGCCGAAGCGTTGCACGGAATCACGCGCCACACCTTGTCCGGGTATGGCCGGCCGGTGGTCGAAGTCGCAGGCGCGCTCAACGGGTTGCTGAAGGGGCGAACGGCCTACAGCGACGGCTGGGTGGTCGACCGGCCCTGGCTGGATCGCCTGTTCGAGGCGGCGGCGATGCGCTGCGAGTTCACCCTGAGTTCGCTCGAGATGATTCTCGATGAGCAGCAGATGGCCATATGGACCGACACCAAGCACGTCGTGCTGGCCGAGCAGCGTTCCCCCCGGCATCGGGCCAGTTTCGATGCACAGATCGTTCAACAGACGTTCGAGAGAACGCGCATGAGTCGACCCACCACGGCACCCGGCGCATAGCGCACACGATGAAGCGAAGGTTACCGCGAGGCCGCTGCGCCGTTCCCGACCCTTTGCGCAAGCCGCCTTGCGCGCTGCCAGTGCCCGTGTCACGTTCATCGTCACTTCCGCGACCACTCGGCCTTATGGCTGTACGAGGTATCCCAATCCAGCTTGCCCATCAGATCGAGGACACGCCGTTGTTGGCGGCGCGCGATGAATTCCTGAAGAGCCTTCGTCATTGCGGCCTTCTTTGTACGCTCACCGCTCACCTCCAGAGCGTTCTCGAGAAGATCCGGGATCGACCTGACGCAGCAGTATCAAGACACCGTCGCTACTCAGGTCTCCACCAAGGTACACTTTGGCATCGGTAGTCCTCGGTTGTTTATGGCTTCGTCACCGAGGAACAACGCGCGAAAGCACGAGGCTGCCGACCTCTGCTGGTGAAATATCCGGTTTAGACTGAAGCGCTCCCGGATCTTGACAATCGACTGGAGACACGATGTATCGCTGTCTTGGCGCTTTCGCTGCGTCGCTTCTCCTCGCCACCTCTGCGAAGGCACCGGCTGCCGAATCAGCCGGCACGGCTTACCCTTCGAAACCGATCCGGATCATCGTGCCGTTTGCCGCCGGCGGTGGCACCGATCTCATCGCGCGCATCGCGGCGCAGAAGCTGGCCGAAGCGTGGGGCCAACAAGTCATCGTCGACAACCGGCCGGGCGCAGGTGGCATCGTGGGTACCGAAGCGGGTGTGCGCGCCGCGCCCGACGGCTACACCTTTACGCTGATAGGCAGCAGCTACACCGTCAACCCGGCCTTCTATAAGCTCTCGTTCGACCCCGTCAACGACATCACCCCCATCGCGCAAACGTCGCAGGGTCCTTTCATTGTCACCGTGCATCCCGCCCTGGCGGCGAAAACCGTGAAGGAGTTGATCGCGCTGGGGAAGGCCAAGCCCGGCCAGTTGAGCTACGCGTCGAGCGGCGCCGGCAGCATCACTCACCTCTCCACCGAGCTCTTTTTAGGTATGGCTGGGATAAAGCTGGTCCACGTCCCCTACAAAGGCACCGGGCCCGCGCTCATAGATACAGTTAGCGGACAGGTTGCGATGTTCTTTGGCGATGCGCCGCCCACCCTGCCGCACGTCAAAGCCGGAAAGCTGCGCGGGATCGCGGTCACGACGCGCGAGCGTATCGCGACCGCGCCGGACATCCCCACGCTGCACGAGGCCGGCGTCCCCGGCTACGAAGTCCTGCTCTGGCAAGGCTTGATCGGGCCGAAAGGTGTGCCAAACGCGATCGTGACCAAAGTACACGGAGAGATCGTGCGGGCCTTCAACTCGAAGGAGATGGTCGCGCGCTTCGTGAACGACGGCATCTCACCCTCGAACGCAACGCCGGAACAGTTCGGCGCGCGTATCCGGAACGAGCTGGAAGTCTGGCGCAAGGTCGTGCAGCAGACTGGAATCAAGATCGAGTAGATTCAATCGGCGCGAGTCTCGCGCCGGCATGCACGAGGAGGAAACCCGTTGCAGAACGAGATTACGACTGAACTCATCCGGCTCATGGCTCAGCAGTTGCGCGGGCTCGAGGTGAGCGAGGAGCGCGCAGCGCAGCTCGCGAAAGAAGTCGCGCGCGTGAACGACGCCGCGCGCTCCGCTGCGGCCGACAACGGCTTCAACGACGAGCCAAGCCGCTACGCCGTCATGCTGGTCGCACTGAAATCATGAGCGCTTCGGATCTGCTGAATCTGAGCCTCTGCGAAGTCGCGGATGCGATACGACGCAAGAAAGTGTCCTCGCTGGAAGTGACTCGTGCGTGCGTCGCGCGGGCGCGTGCAGTGCAGCCGAGCATCAACTGCTTCATCGCCCTGGAAGAAGACGACGCGCTGAAGGCCGCACGCGCAGCCGATCGCGCAATCAAGGTCGGCGCGAAGCTCGGCCCCTTGCACGGCGTGCCGCTCGCGCACAAGGACATGTTCTATCGCGCAGGCCGCGTGACCACCGGCGGGAGCAAGATCCTCAGGGATTACCGACCGACCACCACCGCCACCGTCGCCGAGCGCCTGGACGCAGCCGGCGCGATCTGGCTCGGCAACCTCAACATGGCCGAGCTCGCCGCCAACCCCACCGGGCACAACGAACACTGGGGCCACTGCCGCAATCCGTGGAACACCGACCACATCACGGGCGGCTCGTCGAGCGGTTCGGGCGCGGCGGTCGCGGCCCGCGCCTGCTACGGCTCACTGGGCTCGGACACCGGCGGTTCGGTCCGCCTTCCCGCTGCGGCCAACGGTGTCGTGGGACTCAAGCCGACGTATGGGCGGGTAAGCCGTTATTCAGTCCTGCCGCGCGTGTGGTCGCTCGACACCGTCGGGCCACTCGCACGCACAGTGCGCGACTGCGCGCGCATCACGCGTGTGATCGCCGGCGCGGACAAGCGCGACTCGACCGCCAGTAACGAACCCGTGCCGAATTACGAACGGCTGCTCGACGGCAGGATCAAGGGCGTGCGGGTCGGCGTGCCGCAGAATCATTTTTACGACGAAATCAGCGACGACGCGCGCCGTCGCATGGACGATAGCATCGCGGTGCTCGCGAAGCTCGGCGCGCGAATCGTCAGAGTCAAGCTGCCCGACCTGGAGCACCTCTACCACCTCACGAACGCCATCGGCCAGGTCGAATCGGCGACGATTTACGCGAAATGGATGCGAGAGCGGCCGCAGGATTTTTCTCTCGTGGTACGCACCCGCACCGAGGCCGGCTATTTCGTACCGGCGGTGAGCTATGTCGAGGCGCTCAACGCGCGGCCGCGCATCGCCGCCGAGTTCGTGCGGGCCGTCTTCGACAAGATAGACGTCCTGCACACGCCGGTCATGACCATGTCGGTGCCGACACTCGCTGAGACCGAGCCCGGCGGAACCGGAGAGGTGATGAGCATGCTCGCGCGCATCACCCGCAACACGCGGCCCATCAACTTTTTGGGCCTGCCCGCGCTCGCCGTGCCTGCCGGGTTTTCGGAAAGTGCCCTGCCCGTCTCCTTCCAATTGGTCGGCCGGCCATTCGCGGAGGATCTGCTGTTCAAGGTCGGCGACGCGTACCAGCGCGAAACGACGTGGCACACGCAGGTCCCGCCGCTTCAGTGCACTGAAGCCGTTTCCAGCAGACGGGCCACGGCGGCACCGGCCTAGCCCGACTTTCGGAAAAGGGGCGAAGCACCTGTTTATGACCAAGAGATGCGAACGTAGGGCTAGCGGCGTTCTATCGACGGAGATTACGCATGAACACTTGCACGTTGCGGTTCATTGTTCTGGTTAGTGCATTTTGGGCGGTGTGCGGACTTGCACGTGCACAGACTGCATCGGCGCCTACATATCCGTCGAAACCGGTGCGGATGCTGGTGCCGTTCCCACCGGGGGGCGGCACGGACTTCATCGCGCGGCTGGTCGGGCAAAAACTCACGGAGATGTGGGGACAGCAGTTGATCGTGGAGAACCGTCCTGGCGCCAGCATGATGATCGCCTCGGAGATCGTGGCGAAGGCACCTCCAGACGGCTACACGATCATCATGTCGTCCACGAATCACACGATCAACCCGAGCCTGTACTCGAACATCCCGTACGACACCATGGGCGACTTCGCACCCGTTACGCTCGTCGGCACGTCACCGTTCGTGCTGGTCGTTCACCCGTCCTTGCCAGTCACCACCGTCAAGGAGCTGATTGAGCTCGCGCGGTCCCGCAAAGGACAGATCGCATACGCATCCAGCGGCACGGGGGGGCCACAGCATCTCGCGGGAGAACTCTTCAAGACGATGGCGAAGGTGGACATGCTGCACGTGCCGTACAAGGGGAGCGGGCCTGCCGAGGTCGACCTTGTCGGTGGGCACGTCCAGGTGATGTTCGCAACGACGGTGTCTGCGTTACCGCAGATCAAGGCCGGCAGGATGCGTGCGTTGGCCGTCACGTCGCTCGAACGCAACAGCGCGTTTTCCACCATATTTCCCAAGTTGCCGACCGTTTCGGAAGCGGCCGTGCCCGGTTACGAAGCCGGAAGCTGGTGGGGCGTGCTCGTCCCCGCGCGCACGCCGCGGAGCGTCATCAACAAACTTCACGGCGACATCGCGAAGGTGCTACAGATGCCGGACACGCGCGCCAGTTTGATGAGCCAGGGCGGAGATCCCGGTGGCAACACGCCGGAACAGTTCACGGCAATGCTCCAGGAGGAGCTCACGAAATGGGCGAAGCTCGTCAAGGCGGCAAAGATCAAGATCGACTGAAGCGGCGCGTGGCGCATGGAGGGCGGATGTTGGCCTGTGATACAGCAAACCCTGCCGGACATGCAGCGACGGCAATCGGTGCGGGGAGGGGCCGCGACCGGAATGTGGGCAGGTCCGAAATTTCACTAATGTGGACCCCACCCCACTTGTTAGCCTGTTCTTGGTGAGCGGTCCCTCAATCCGTCGGGTGAAGACCCCGGGAACAGGGGGTTGGCGGGGCGCGGATACCGTCAGGCTCGAGCCTTGGCCCGGCGCAGCGACTCGCCGTTGAGCGCAAGTCGCCTTCGGCCAGCGCGGTGACGAGGTGGCGGTCCAGGCCGCAGCCGGCCCGCCGGTCGCTGTCCTCGACGCATTCGCTGCTTAGTTCGTCGAAAAGCGTAGCGAGGAGGGTGAGATGCTGGGCGCGCGCCGCCCAGGGACCAACGTCTACCAGGTCGGTAGGCGTGGGAGCGAGCACCGCGTAACGACGTACGCGGCCCCGCAGTAGCTTCTCAACTGACTGTCAACGCGCCAGCAACCACTTCGACCACCTGGACCTGCCTACGCTGCGGCGACTCGATGTCCGCGACCGCCCTCGTGTGCTGGCGCCGCTTGGCCATCGCGCGATCCTGGCGTAAGCCATGCCCGCCAGCCCGGTCAGCGAGCACGACTGGGGCGATACGGTATCCGTGCCAGGCGCCAGCCCGGTCAAGGTGCACCTGGAGCCCATGCTGCACGGCTCCGGCCGCACACCCTTCGGCCAGCAGCGGCGCCTGTGGGCTGCGTTCGTCATCGAGGCCGCGGGCTTGAAGCTGCTGCACATCGGCGACTCGGGCTACGGTGACGGGCGGCTGTTCCGCGAGACCGGGCGCAAGCACGGCGGCTTCGACCTGGCCATCATCCCCATTGGCGCCCACGAGCCGGTTTCGTTCATGAAGGACAGCAACACGAGCCCGGCTGAAGCGGTGAAGCTGCGCGCCGACGTGCAGGCAAGGCAGGCCATGGCGCATCATTTCGAGGCTTTTCAACTCGGCTTCGAGCGCATGATGCGCCGCGGGCAGCGTTGAAGGTGGCGCTGGACGCGGCGGGTCTGGCGGCGGCGGCGTTCCTGGCTCCGACGCCCTGACAGGGTTTCACGTTCAGGCGTTGAACGACCAGACTTTCAGCCTGCAGTGTTTCGCGGCGTGCGAGAAATCCTTGTCCGTGGTGAGCAGCGTCAGATCGTGGCTGATGCACAGTTGTGCGATGAGTGCATCCACAGTGCCGATCTGAACACCGCCGTGCCGGCAGGTATTTCTGATCGCGGCGGCAGCAAGGTAGTCGTCGCGTTCCGGGTGAACCAGTGCCAGCGCGCTGAACCGCACCACGATCGCTGACGCTGCTTTTGGGGCGCGGAAGCCTTGCAGAAGCTCCTGCAGAACCAAGCCTGTAGTAACGACCACGTCTGCGCCACCCAGCGCGTCCTTGAGCGCCTGAATCTCGGGTTCCTGCACGTGAGCATTGCGGCGAAGCGCCAGCGACCATACGCTGGTGTCGACCAACAACGTCACTTGCGCGACCGCTCGGCCTTATAGCTGTACGAGGT
>JBBRCD010000115.1:0-13526 GCA_038205245.1 Burkholderiales bacterium | reverse complement strand
CGGTGATGTAATCGGTGAGTGAGCTGGCGGTACGGCTGGGTGGCCAGTCCGGGTCGCCGGTCAGGTGCCTCAGGCCGCTTACCGATTCACAGATGGCGCCGTATCCCGGCCGCTCGCGGTACGGACCGGACTGCCCGTAGCCGCTGATTCGCACCAGGATCAGGCCAGGATTGATGCGGGCCAACGAGTCGTAGCCGAGACCCCATTCCTCCAGCGAACCCGGGCGGAAGTTCTCGACCAGAAAATCCGACTTGGCCGCGAGATCCCACACGATTTCCCGACCCTCGTCGGTGCGGAGATTGACGCTGATCAGCCGTTTGCCACGAAAAATGCTTGCCGCGTATAGGGAGACCCCCTGATAGTGCCTGCCCATCGAGCGTACCGGGTCGCCGTCGCTAGGTTCGACCTTGATCACTTCCGCACCGAAATCGGCAAACAGGCGGCCGCAGAACGGGCCGGCAACCGTGGAGCCGAGTTCAAGTACTCGATAGCCGCTGAGTGGTGGTGTGCCGGTCAAAGTCAAATTCGCTCTTTAAAGGATGAAGCTCTGGTGGCATTCCAGGGATTCAAGTGAGGAGCGGATATTCCTGCGCTTGAGTTTCTCGGCGAGTGCAGCGTCGCCTTGGCGCATCGCAGCGAGTAACGCGCGTTGCTGCTCAAGGCCTTGCAGGGCGCGACCGGGAAGGATGAGGATGCGGCGCATGATTTCGCGCGTCTTCTCGTTGAGACTGTCGAGCATTTCCGCAACTACCTGATTGTGCACAGCCTCGGCCGCGCGCCGTATCGCCAATTCCAGCGTGCCGATGCATTCCTCGAACTTCCCGTTCTTGACATGTCGTTCAATGTTGCGGCCGAACTGAACGACCAGGTCGTGCCACGATTCAAGCTTCGAGGTCAGCACTGCGAGCCTTATGCACTGTACGGGTTTCAGGGCTGCGTCCTGCGACCGGCAGGCGTCCGCGCTTACTGCGCTTTCTTGTAGAACGCTTTCTCCACGGTTTCGCGTTCGATGCGGTAGTAGTCCTCCAACCCGATCAGATCCTCGACCTGTTTGCGCGCGGTCACAAACTCTTTTTCGCTGATTCCGGTGTAGTCCCCGGTCTTGCGCAACTCGGTGAGAGCCTTGCGCAAGAAGTGGAACTGCACACCCACGGCGAAAATCGCGTCGATGCAGCCCGCATAACCCATGTCCTTGAGTTGGGCGAAGGAGTACAGCGGGCGTCCGTCGCGATTGCCGCGACTCTGGACGTAAACCATGGGCAACTTGCAGGCCTTCGGCGTTTTCTTCGTTTCTTCCGGTGTCCGGGGGAATATCAGGCCCATGTCGGCGCCCTGGTCAAGCGCAAGATTGATGCGCTTTACCGCCTCCTTGAAGCCCTGTTCTCGGCATGCATCGGAGCGCGCGATGATGACGAAATCCTTGTCAATTTCATCACGCTGCCTGCACGCAAGCCTGATTTTGTCGCGGAATTCATTGATCGGGATGTTGTGTGCCACATACGAATGGTAATGGGCCCGTTTGGGGTACAGCTGATCCTCGATGTGGATGCCCGCGATCCCTGCGCGTATACATTCCCGGACCGTGCGCATGGTATGCAGCGGCTCGCCCCAGCCGGCGCCGGCATCCATGATCACGGGGATGTCCACCGCCTGCGCCATGTTGCTGGCGACGGTGATCTGTTCGCTCATCGTAAGCAGGGGCTCGCTGATGGTCGTGCTGCCGCCGGTCACGAAGCCGCCGTTATAGACGCTTTTGAAACCGACGCTTTGCGCTAGCTTCGCTGACAGGGGGTCATATGCGGAAGGCAGTTCGAGAAACTCGCCGCGCCTGACCATTGCGCGCAGCTTTGTTGTGGTGTTTTTCACTGTGTCCTCTTCTTTCTGTTTTATTGAACCATGATCCCGGCCTGCTTGATGACCTGTTCCCAGCGCGCCATTTCATCCACGATCTGTTTGGAGAACTGTTCTGGCGTATTGCCACCCGAAACGAATCCGAGGCCTTCGAGGAAATTCTTCATATCCTTGCGTGCCAGGGCCTTGGTGATTTCGCTGTGAAGGCGGGAGATGATGGCCGGTGCGGTTTTCGCCGGCGCCATCAGTCCGTACCAGGTGTCGACTTCGAATCCGGGGAGCGTCTCGGCAACGGTGGGGACATTGAACTGATTGAGCGCCGGAACGCGCTCGCGGCAGCTCGTCCCCAGTGCCCGCAGCTTGCCGGATTGAATCAGCGGCATCAATCCGGGAACGCTGCTGAACGACATCATCACATGCCCTCCGGCGAGATCGGACAGCGATGCCCCAGTGCCTTTGTACTGGACGATCAGGAAGTCGATCTTCGCCATCTGCTTGAGCAATTCGCCGGACAGGTGTGACGGCTGTCCCGCGCCGGACGCCGCCATTACCAATTGCCCGGGCTTCGCCCTCGCCAGCGCCACCAGTTCCTTCACGTTCTTCGCGGGTAGGGAGGGATGAATGGCAAGTACGCTGCAGGCACTGGCGGTCATGGTCACCGGCGCAAAGTCCATCAGCGTGTTGAACGGCAGCTTGTAGAGCCAGGGATTGGTCGTCAAGGCATTGGTCGTCATGAGCAGTGTGTAGCCGTCAGCGGGGGCTTTCGCCACCACTTCCGAACCGATGATGCCGTTTGCCCCGGTTCGGTTTTCGATCACGAACTGCTGGCCAAGGCTTTCAGTCATCCTCTGAGCAAGCGCGCGGGTGACGGTGTCCGTGCCGCCGCCGGCAGCGTAAGGCACCACGATACGTACGGCTTTTTCCGGATAACCCTGCGCCGCCGCCAGGCCAATGCCTCCGCATAACATTGAGATGGAAACGACGGCTGTTGTTGTTTTTCTGCTCATGTTCTCCTCCGTTGCAAGCTTGGTTCCTGAGTTATCGGGTCCCCTGTCCGCATCCCTGTGCCGGATCTCGTTCTGTGGTCTGCATCTCGCTGCGCAGAGCTCCCGCGCTATCGGTCCAGACCGTGGATTTTGTAAACAAAGAAAATTAAAATGCCCTGGACTTTATCAAAATTACCTGCCAGTGGTAACAAAAAGCATCGGGATGCTGCGGCTGGCGAAAACTGCAATCCAGAAGGTTGCGGGTGATTGCCTCAGCATTCGCCCAGCGTTTGCCGGGCATCCTGTCAAAAGTGGAGACGTGGAAGCAAATGGGGGGCGAAGCCGTTGATGCGAACTGGCGCGCACTGATCGGACCCAGTGACATGACGTCGAGCCAGGTCGCTTACTAGACGCGCGCTTCGGAGCGCACAATCGAAAATAACAAATTGAAAGTCGAAGCTGCACGCACCTTCGGGGAAGGTTTATTCTTGTCGGGGGGGCGAGGCGAAGGCTTCCCTTGACGCGGACAACGCGAAAACCAAGTTGATGCTGACGGAAGTCGGAATGATCTAGCAGCAATAGAAAAAACGGAAGCAAAAACCGAATCACGGCGATTCTGGCCTCATAAGGCCAAGCCAGTTTTCCGCCGGTTTCGCTTACTTGATTTATGGAGCCAATATCATGGATATGCCGGAGAAACCGCAAACCAGCAGGGATGCTACGCTGAAAGTGATCGATTGCGATGTGCACCCGTACGTGAAGGATGGCATCAAATCAGTCTTTCCATATATGCCAGAGGCATGGAAGCAGCGATTCATACGCAAGAACGCGCACGTGAGTTCGCATGCCCGGCCGCTCAAATACGAGCATCCGAACGGCAACGTGAACCGGGTTGATGCCCGACCGCCATGCGGGGGAGTTTCAGGCTCCGATCCGCATTTTCTGGTCAAAGATCTGCTCGAACAGAACAAGATCCAGCACGCGGTGCTGAACTGCCTGCAGACCGGATCACTGTGCAGCACGCTCTCCGGAACCGACGAGTCGGTGGTCCTTTGCTCGGCCTTCAACGATTTTCTCGTCGATCAGTGGCTCACCGTGGACAATCGGCTCAAATTTGCCATGTCGGTGCCGTCGCAGGATCCGCAGGCCTCGGCTGCGGAAATTCGCCGCCTCGGCAAACATCCGCAGATTGTGGCGGTGTCGCTTCCATTGCTGAACATCCTGATGGGCAATCGCTACTGGTGGCCGATTTATGCGGCAGCGCAGGAAATGGACTTGCCGATACTCGTTCACGTCACCGGGCCGGACAGCATTTTTTACGGTCCGCCGATTTCCGCAGGTGGAATTCCGGACTCTTACGTCGAGCGTTACGTCACGCTGTGTCAAGCCGGGGAGTCGAGCGTCAACAGCCTGGTATTCAGCGGCGTGTTCGAGAAATTTCCGCGTATGAAGGTGATCTTTGTCGAATACGGTTTCCTCTGGCTTTTGCCGCTGCTATGGCGGATGGACCGCACCTGGCGCCAGTTGCGTCACGAAGTTCCCTGGGTGAAAAAGTCGCCGGTGGAATACGTGCACGCACACATACGCTTCAGCACCCAACCCCTAGATGAGCCGCGCGAGCCGAAAGATCTCGACAAGCTGATTGAGCTGATGGGCTACGACCAGCTCTGCTTCAGTACGGATTACCCGCACTGGGATAACGACATGCCGGGCCAGTCTTTGAGGGGGTTGCCGAAGGCGGAGCGGGAGAAAATATTCTGGGATAACGCGTATTCCACTTTCAGGATGCGCTGACGCAACGGTTCTCGGCATAGCGTGCATATTTTGAGATATCCGGATAACCGCTATCCGGAACGCGGGGAGTGATCCAGTCATGGGCAAGGAAAAGAAACAGGTTGAAGTCGGCAAGATTGCTGATTTCCCCGAGGGGAAATGCACGATCGTCGAGATTGATGGCAAGGAAGTCGGCATTGCCCGGCTGAAGAACGGGGAGTACCGTGCGGTTCGCAATCATTGCCCGCACAAGGGCGCGCCAGTCTGCAAAGGCTTCATTTCAGGGACCATGGTTCCGGGCGCGGTCGGTGAACTCGTTTACGACCGTGACGGTGAAATCCTGGTATGCCCGTGGCATGGTTATGAATTTGACCTCGACACGGGTGCAGTGATTTACCAGGAATCGTCGGAAAAGCTGCTCATGTACCCGGTGGAAGTCCGGAACGGCGAAGTCGTAGTAACCGTTTAGTGATGAACCGGTTGGCTGCAATCGAGGGTATGCCGTTTATCATTGTTCCTTATCCACTGGGCGCCAAGATTTTGTCTTTGACGACCGGGTTGAGCTCGTGATGGCCGTCTCGATTGACGGCATCGATCAGCATCGGGACCAGAACCTACAGCTTCTTGCCGCGGCTGCTGCCTGCCACAGCGCGTCGAGGGCCTGTCTCGTGTAGCCTCATCACAGAAGCGGTCACGCCTTTTCTCTACGACATCGGCTTCGCGCTCGCAACTCAGGGCCATGAGCCGTGCGCTGACAGCCGCTCAGCGCTTTCGCCTATCCAGCCGCACAGCTGAACAATATCGAGAGGCATACGCAAGTATGCATCCTTTTAATATTTACTTTTCAAGGTCAGCATTTAAGTGTCAGCACACGGGTCAGATCGCGGGTGCTGTGCCGGTCCAAGGTCAGCACTGCTGTTCGGATGCGCTCCGCCTGCAGTTTGGAAATCACCAGCGACGCGTTGTCGAAGAACTTTTCGCTGATGTCTTCGGCGGAGAGCGCGCGTTCGCCGGCGCCGCGGTTGATTTGTTCCATGTGCACCAACTCGCGCCCGTCGCGGGTGGTGACGACAACGCCGCCTGAGAAATATTTGGGGAATGCCGAATCCGGGTCGGCTTCGTGGTAAACCTTCTGCGCCAGTGCGAGGATGGCCGTGTCATTGAGCGCTTCGGTTTCGAGTTCGGCGAAACCGAATTTGCCGCGAACGAAACAGGCGGCGAGCACGAACTGCACGCTGAACTTCGCCATGTAGTCCGACACGGGCCGGCGACGCATTTCCGGCGGCTCGGCGATGTAATGGAAGGTTTCGGGATGCAGCAGCGCGCGCACCTTGACGATGTCTTCGGACTTTACATCGTGTTTACGGCGGATCGCCAACGCCGCATCCGCACAGGCATGCAGCAGGTGGCAGATCGGATAAGGTTTGATAGCGACTTCGTCGAGCAGCCACTCCGTGCCGAGGTTGTGCGTCATTGCGCCCATGTCCACCTCGCTAAAGCGGGTGCCGGTATGCGAACGGAAAATGCCGTCGGCGCCTTCGTAGATTTTGCGGGTACCGATGAAGCCGCCGCTGGCCAGTGCGGCAGCCGTGATACCGCCGACGCCCGCCCACGCCGGGTGCAGGCGCTTGTTCCAGGCACCGTCCGCACGGTGTTCGGAAATCCCAGAGGCGGTGCTTCCGGCGAAACCCTGCGCGTACTGTAAGCGCTGCGCGCTCAGGTGGAACAATTTTCCGGCGGCAACCGCACATCCGAAATGGCCGGAGATGCCGGTAGTGTGGAAGCCGTTGGTATGCATGGTGCCGGCCGCGGCAACACCGAGGCGCGTCGCGACTTCGACGCCGAGGATGTAAGCAACAAGCAGGTCGGCACCGGGGGCGTCACGTTTTTCCGCAACACCCAGCGCGCAAGGAAACGCGCTTGAGGTCGGGTGCACAATGGCGCCGGGATGGGTGTCGTCGTAATCGAGGCCGTGGGCGAGAATGCCGTTCATCAGCACGGCATCGCGCATTGGCAGTCTGACGTTCATGCCGATCACGCTGTTGTTGCCGCCTTCGGCGATGTTGCAGATGCCGGCCAGTGCGTGCTGCGAAAAATCAAAACGTGTCGCGGCGAGCGCGGCGCCGACGACGTCGAGTACATGCAGCTTGGCGCGTTCGCGGACGACCTCCGGAATAGCTTCCGGCGTCAGGCCGGCTGCGAATTCGGCGATCTTTTGCGAAATCGACTGGGCATCCTCGGTGGTCGCATCCGGTGCAGAAGCGGTTTGCACAGCCATATGGAGCCGATCCGGATTTATCACGTAGATTTTTGAGGTTAGCACTTTGGGGTGCCGTGTCAACGCCAAGCCCTGGCGTGCGCCCAACGCCAGGCCCGATGCGCCGACCTTCAACATCGTGCCCACTCTCAACGCCCGGCAGAAACGTGCGCTCGACCTGATTCAGGGTAAGCGTCCGGCTACCGCCGTCTTGCAGTCAGTCCGATAGCCAGCCACGATGGTGTCTACCAAACAGTTGGTGGACACCTGGACTTGGATCAGAACAGTAAAGCCGTTGGCCCGTTGACAATCACGCCGTCCGCAGCAGCACTTGAAGGGATTTACCGGAATCCTGCAAGCCGATGCGTACGCCGGGTTCAACGCGCTTGATGCCGGTGGGCGCGTTAGCGAGGCGGCGTGCTGGGCGCATGCGCGCCGCGGCTTCTACGATGTGCATCAGGCCACGCACTCGCCGAGCGGGCGCTGCGCTGCGTTGCGCTGGGGCGCAAGAACTACCTGTTCTGTGGATCGGATGGGCGGTGATCTACAGGCTCGTGCGCAGTGCAAAGCTCAACGGCCTCGACCCCGAGGCATACCTGCGCCATGTGATCAAGCGCATCGCCAACCAGCCGACCAATCGTGTGCATGAGCTGCTGCCATGGGCTGTGGCTGACGCTATCAACCCCCGGCTATTGGAAGCTGCGTAAACTCTGAGCGTCGCCAGTACGGTCGACATCGGACGCGACCGATTCAGGTTATTCAGGTTAGATAGTAGCCGGAACCCAGATATGCGGCCAAGTACTTGTCCTGAATCAGAAAACTCGTTCCCGCCTCACAGGAACTCCAGGCTAAAACTAGACTCTGGACGTGCAAATGAAGTGTTCAATGAATCACGCGAGCCGTGCTGGTGCGGCGCGGTGACATCAGTTACTGCAATGGGAGGACACATGAATGCTGCCAGTGCCGGAATGACGCAAGCGGCAACTGAATCCGCGAATACAACGACAATTTCGCGCCAACTCGCGGAATTTGCGGCGGGCTTCAACTACGACGCGATTCCGGAATCGATCCGCATCCGCGCGAAGTTGCTGATACTGGACGCGGTAGGCATCGCGCTTGCTTCCACTCAGTACGATTTTTCACACCGGACCTTGTCGGGCATCCGGTCGCTCGCCGGCAGCGGCGACTGCTCGGTGATCGGCATGAACGAGCGGCTGCCGTTGCGCGATGCGGTCCTCATGAACGGAGCGCTGGTTCACGGCCTCGATTACGACGATACCCATATCCGCGCAATCGTTCATCCGACAGCGAGCGCCTTCGTCTGCGCGCTCAGCGTGGCGGAACAACTGGGCCGTTCCGGACGCGATCTGCTGACTGCGTACATATTGGGCGTGGAAATCGTCACGCGCATTGGCTGTGCGGCCAAGGGCCACTTCCATGATTTCGGTTTTCATCCGACCGGCATCGCTGCGCATTTTTCGTGCGCGCTGCAGGTCGGCTGGCTCCATGGGCTGACTGCTGAGCAACTCGCCATGGCGCAGGGATTGGCCGGCAGTACGGCGGCCGGCAGCCAGGAATTCCTTAGTGAAGGCGCTTGGAATAAACGCCTGCATCCGGGATGGGCGGCCGTCGCGGGTATTACGGCCGCGCATCTCGCGCGCAGTGGTTTCGTCGCGCCGAGCAAACCTTATGAAGGCCGGTTTGGGCTGTACAAAAGCCATTTGAGCCATCTCGAGAAAGACGTGGATTACGGTGCGATCACGAATGGGCTCGGCAAAGAATGGGAACTCCTGGGCGTGGCAATCAAACCGTATCCCGTTTGCCATCTCATCCACGCTTGCGCCGATTCCGCGCTTTTCCTGCGCGAGAAGCATCAGTTGACGCCCGATTGCATCGCGAAAGTGACGGCACTCGTGCCCAAGGAGACGATGCACATCATCGCCGAGCCGGTCGCCAATAAAGTGCGGCCCGCAAGTGACTACGATGCCAAATTCAGCGTGCAGTACTTGGTCGCGGCGTGTCTCGCGCGGGGCCGGTTCGGGTTGTCCGAACTCGAAACCGAAGCGCGCAATGACGGTGAAATCCTGGCGCTCGCGCAAAAGGTCGACGCTGCCGCCGATCCCGACACGCGATTTCCGACCTATTTTTCGGGCGGGGTCGTGATCAAGACCACTGATGGGCGAGAGTTCAGGCACCACGAACCCATCAATCGCGGCGCCGGCGATCGCGCGCTGACGGCGGACGAAATCGAGGCGAAGTACCGAGATAATGCGCGGCTTGCCGTTTCGGAAAACCGCGTACAGGAAATACGCAATATAGTGCTCGACATGGAAAGCTTCACGGCACGGGAGCTGGCGCAAAAGCTGGCCGCAGACTGAGGCCAGGCTTTGCGAGACCCATGAAAATCCGAGCAATCATTACGGAGGAGATCATGCTGAAGAGCTTGATTCGTTTGGCTGGTATCGTCATGGCAGCGGTCTCGTTCGTCGTATCGGCGCAGGGATACCCAAGCAAACCTGTACGCCTGATCGTTCCCTATGCCCCTGGAGGCGGCACAGACCTCCTTGCCCGCATGATTGCGCAGCGGCTTGCCGAAGCCCTGGGGATGAGCGTCGTGGTCGACAATCGGCCCGGGGTAGACGGCATCGTCGGCACTGAAATTGCGGCGCGCGCCGCGCCCGATGGCTATACGCTGCTCCTCGTTTCGGCCAGCCACGCCATCAACGCTGCGCTGGGCAAGAAGCTGCCCTACGATACGATCAAGGATTTTGCGCCGATTACGCAGACGGCCAATCAACAACTGTTGCTGGTGGTGCATCCGTCCGTGCCCGTAAGAACGGTGAAAGAATTCATCGAATATGTCAAGGCGCGTCCGGGCAAGCTGAATTATGGTTCGAGCTCAAGCGCAAGCGCTTTGCCAATGGAGTTGTTCAAATCGATGACGTCGACGGATATTCTGCATATTCCGTACAAAGGCTCGGGCCCGATGGTGAACGATCTCCTGGGTGGCCACGTGCAGATGTCGATGGCCGGGGCCGTTGCAGTGGTGCCTCATGTCAACGCAGGGCGGCTCCGCGCGATCGCCATTGGTGACCTCAAACGGTCTTCATTTCTGCCAGACGTACCGACACTCGCGGAAGGCGGCTTACCCGGCTATCGTGCGGTCATCTGGACGGGCATGTTCGCGCCCGCAAAAACGCCGCAGGCGATCATCGACCGCCTGCACAAGGAAGTCGTGCGCATCCTTCACGTTCAGGATTTCAGCGAGCGTGTCAGCTCGCTTGGCGCGGACGTGGTCGGCAGCACACCCGCTGAGTGGGGAAAATTCTTGGCCAGCGAGATCATGAAATGGGCGAAGATCGCGAAAATTGCGGGCTTCAAGGCCGACGACTAGCGCCTGAAAATTTCTGATGTGGAAAAACGGAGGCGTCAATCAGCGCCGATTGATTTTGTGATGTCAGACCGGGCGGGTGCCCTTGACCTGCACTCGATGCATCAGCCGCCGGTGTCCCGGGTAGTCGTTCAGGGCTAAGTGCTGGCAGCAGCGGTTGTCCCAGAATGCGATCGAACCCACCTGCCAGCGGAAGCGACACGAGAACTCGGGCCGCGTGGAATGGCGATAGAGGAACTGCAGCAGCGGCTGGCTTTCCTCGAACGTCATGTCTTCGAAGCGCTCGGTGTGCAATTCGTTGACGAATAGCGCCTTGCGCCCCGTCTCCGGATGCGTGCGCACCACCGGATGCGTGGCCGAACCCATGGCGTACTTGACGGCCCCTGGCTCGCTCGGTGCGAGCACGCGATCCTCTTCCAAACTCATCAGGATGCGCCCGTTCGAGTGCACTGCGCGCATGCCCGAGAGCAACTTCTGCATGCCTGGGGACAGCGTCTCGTAGGCCATGTACTGGTTGGCGAACAGGGTGTCGCCGCCGACCGGGGGAATCACCTTCGCGTACAGCACCGATCCGAGCGAAGGCACTTCCAGGTGGGTGGTGTCCGAATGCCACTCCCAGCCGAATACGAGCTTGTCCTCGGGCTTCTTGTCGATGACCAGCAACTCGGGGAACTTGCCGGGGGAATGGCGGTGCGGCGGCAGCGGCGCGAGCTGCCCGAAGCGCGAACCGAAGGCGGCCAGCTGCTCGTCGGTGATGTCCTGGTCCCGGAAGAAGATCACCATGTACTCGAGGTGTACACGGTGGATTTCCGCCAGGGTGACGTCGTCGATGGGGCGAGCGATATCGACACCGAAAATCTCGGCGCCAATCGCGCCAGCGAGGGGTCTAACGTCGATACCGGAATAGCTCATCTTCGTCTCGCTGGGAGGCTGTTGGTTGGGGGCATACCCGGACATTTCTTGGGACGCTGCTGGCGCGCGGCGCACGCCGCACGCCGCACCGTGCGCTCGCGTCGAGGCCGGTGCAGCGCAGATACCAACAGCGACGGTAGTCCAGCGGCAAAGAACGTGCAAGCCCTCGGCGGAGTCTTTTCCAAGTCGTCCCATTTCACTGTTGCGAGTTCGTGATCAAAGGTCAGGGTATAAGGCACGCTTCTCCAGGCGACAACATGCGAAAGAATTCACCATGGTCATAACGAAGTCTATCTCTTTGCTGCTGACGGCCTGTTCGCAGGCTTCATCGTCAGCACACCCCCGAGTGCGTCTAAGCATCGCGGCAATGCTGATCGCAGGTCTCGCTTCATCGACCGCACTCGCGCAGGACTATCCGACGCGTCCGGTTCGCATGCTCGTGGCGTTTCCGGGCGGCGGCCCAGCGGACTTTGTCGGTCGGCTGTTCGCGCAGCGACTGACCGAGTTGTGGGGCAAACAGGTGGTCATCGACAACCGTCCCGGCGCGGCCGGCATCATCGGCACTGAAATCGCGATCCGTGCGGTTCCGGACGGGCACACGCTGCTGTTCGGATCGACCAGCACCTTCGCGGTGAATCAGGTATTGATGAAGGACCTGCCGTATGACGTGTTCCGCGATCTGTAACTCATCGGACTGGTCGCCAACGCACCGCATGTGCTTGCAGTGAAGGCGAACCTGCCGGCCGCGAGCGTGAAAGATCTGATTGCGCTTGCCAACAAGCAGCCCGGCAAGCTGACTTTCGCTTCAGTAGGGGTAGGCACGATCGTGCAGATGGGTGGTGAACTGTTCAAGTACCAGACGCGTGCCGACATCCTGCACGTCCCGTTCAAGGGCGGCGCGCCGGCGACGATCGGTTTGCTGTCGGGGGAGGTCGACATGCTGGTCAACGACCTCTCCGCGGTGCTGTCGCATGTGAAGGCCGGCAACATGCGCGCGCTGGCCGCTGCACACCCGACCAGGCTGGCGCCGTTGCCCGATGTGCCCACCTTCGCCGAGCTCGGATTTCCGGGCATCGTGTCGAGCACCTGGTCGGGCATTGCCGTGCCGCTGAAGATACCGTTCGACATCGTCGCCCGCCTCACCGCCGCGCATGCGAAGGTGGTGAACAACTCCGGCTATGCGGCACAACTGGCCGAACTGGCAATGGAGCCGCTGACGCTCAACCGCGAACAGACCAGCGCGTTCATCAAGCGCGAGATCGACAAGTGGCAGAAGGTCGCCGCGGCGGCCAAGGTGACACTGCAGTGATGGCCATCCACGATGACAAACGGGATCGACTTTATCCGAAGCACGGAGCCCTGCGATGACCACGTTGCTCACCGGGGGCTGCGGTTTCGTCGGCATCAACCTTGTCGAGGCGCTGGTCGCGCGCGGCGAACCCGTCGTCGTGTTCGACCGGCACGGACTGCCCCCGGAGACGATCGCAACGCTGCAGGCCAGGGGCAGTCCGCTGCCCGCGCAGGTCGAAGGCGATGTGCGCGACCGGCCAGCACTCGAGTCTGCAATGCGCGGCTTCCATGTCGATCGTGTGGTCCATGCGGCGGTGGTCACTTCGGGTGCGGCACGCGAGGCAGCCGAGCCTGGCGAAGTCATTGCCATCAACATCGGCGGTACCGTCGCCGTGCTTGAAGCCGCGCGTGCCGCGGGCTGCGCCCGCGTGGTTTCGGTGAGTTCCGGATCGGCCTACGAGCAGACGCTCGACCAGTCAGAACCGGTACTGGAAGAGCACTCGCCTTCCCGGCCTGAATCCCTGTATCGCATCACTACTGTCCGGGTAAATGACCTGCGCCACGCCGGAGATCAAGCATTGACGCGGGCTGTAGGCCGATTTGATTTGGTGCCGACTTGAACTTCGCTTGCCAAGAACCGCGTACTTTCTCTGGCTTGTCCGCCCCGGGGAGCACACGTGTACATCGGCAAGACCTTGTTCGCTCAAGTCATGGAATTCGTGCCCTGGACGAGCTTCGCGCGCATCGTGCAACGCCATGGCGGCAACTCGGGCGTGCGCACGCTGTCCTGCGCCGAGCAGTTCCGCGCAATGGCCTTTGCGCAACTGACCTGGCGCGAGAGCTTGCGCGACATCGAGGCCAGCCTTGCCGCCAATCCGGCGAAGCTGTACGCGATGGGCTTTCGTTCGCCGATCAAGCGCTCCACGCTGGCAGATGCCAACGAGTCGCGCGACTGGCGCATCTGGTCGGACCTTGCGGCCGTTCTGATTCGCCGCGCGCGCAAGCTCTACGCGAACGACTCGCTCGGTGTCGAGTTGGACAACACCGTCTATGCCTTGGACTCCAG